>MDJM01000067.1 GCA_001994995.1 Candidatus Parepulonipiscium sp. PG-Nuni2H_MBin01
GTTTGCCGTGACACGAAGATGTATTTGCAACACAAATAGTCTCCAGTTCTAAACTTTTTAAACATTCTAAATGTGATTTTTAGCTGCCATGTGTAGTACTGTTTTCTGTCATCAGGTTCTTTTCACAGCTTCTTCATTTGTTCGTTGCTGTAAACTTACAGAATTTTTGTCTCTCAGTCACTTTACTTAGTTGAATATTAAAGAATGCAAGGATTTTTTTAAACATTGCAGGACAAGTTTGAGTTTTTATATTAATGAAAAGCTGCAGTCATAGAGAAGTCAAACAGAAAGAAAACTATTACTAAACAAAAAATGTCAAAGTTTTGAGGGAAAACTGTTGGACTACAGTTCACGTCTGGCCTCCAACACGTGAACAAATGATCCACAACGAGAGCGGACTTAAAGAGGAAGCTGTCATGGATCAACTCTACTGTAAACAGCACCACAGGAAACAGGGTTGAATGTTTTCCTGTGATTTAAAATGATTCCCTCTTGGGAAATATCTCTGTTGAACTTGGGAAAAGAGGGAGTTTAAAGTGGGAAATTCATTTTGGTTGAGGTTGGTTTTAAGTAAAGTAAAGTTTGGGTTTGCCTAAAGACACATTAGATCCTCTGTTTTCATGATATCTCACATTTTTTCATTTTCTGATCCAGGTGTACACGTACAAGCAGAATGCACTCACACGGCAGAAGGTGCAGCCGATGCACCACAGCAGCATCAGAGGGGTGGAGGACATGGCGACGCTGGAGGACCTTCATGATGGCGCCATCATGCACAACCTCTTCCTGCGCTACCAGCAGAGACACATCTATGTAAGTTTCCTGCAAATTATGACACAACTAATGACTTTAACACAGATTCAAAGCGTCTGGAAAGTTTCTGAACATTAAACAGTTTTCTGTCAACTTTGACCTTTTAGCCTGAGATGACTTTCTGCATATTAAAGCAACATGAGCAGATTCAATTTAGTCGATATGGGAAGACAAAAAAAGATAACAAACCAGTTGCTTTTATCACTTCCTGCAGACGCTCCTGTACCTTTACTTTATTTAAAAGGCAAAAAGTGTAAAAATTATAAAGTGCGGGCAAAAGAGAAAACAATAAAGCAATATAAATGAAAGAAGTTATGATAAAGTAAAGAAACAAGCTTAAAATAACAAATAGATAAAAAAAAAATACAAATTTTGCAAAGTAAGAGTAAAAAGAAAATGAATAAGTGAAATATTGTTGATGACATAATCCACAATTACTTTATGAACATCTAGAGACAAAAAACAAACCAATTTTAAAGCATCTAAAACTCAGAAGGAAATATTAAATGTCAATCTTACATTAAATATGAATCAATTAATAGAGAATAAACAACAAATAATTAGGAAAATGCCCTGAAATGGGTTTGCTTAACTTTCCACTGCTATGAAGTTTAAATAAGCTTCCCAGGTGACTGGTATAACTTTGATGAAGTCTCAGATTGATGTTGATCTCTAAATTCTGACATGAAAGTTGTTGCTTCTGCATCAGATTTTGAATCAACATGAAGATCAGACCTATGGTTGAGAAAACGTCTGAAACAGATCTGCACCTTTTGGAGGAGAAAACCTGACATTTAAAGCTCCAAACAAACTCAATCTGTCAGGGTTCGCTGCTTTTCTCTGAAAAGCTCAGTCGTTGCGTAACAGAAGAGATAATCGTCTAGACGCAGGAAGATAAGAGTTTATTTATGTAATTACACAAGAGTTGCCAGAGAAGTTTGAAAGTTTAGATATGAAAAAGCAAAAACAAGAGATTATAAAAAGCTTGGAAGAGAAGAAGTTTTTTATATTAAAGAAATTAGAAGACGAAATTGCTGTGCTCGGTTTTGAGGTAAATATATTAGATTCAGGTTTATCTCTTTTGCCTATTGATGATGAGGATATAGATGAAGATAATTTTCAAGCAACTACAGCGCTGGCGGAGTTAGTAATTGAGGAAATTCATATATTAGAGGATACAGCTGAGACTGCTCTTGAAAATCTTATGATAGATAAGTTGATTTATGAACTTAGTATACTAATTAAAGCGCTAAAAACTAAGTATAGACATTATGAAGAGTTGGACGAATTTTTTGAGAATATTTTTGATGATGTAGTAGATAATGCTGAGTTATTTACAGATAATCAAGATGTAGAGCTTGAAGCGCTTAAAGGGCTTATGCCAATAGTTCAAACTAAAGGTCTTGAGGATGTAATTCAGAGGTATGAGGTTAATGTGCTTGTTGATAACAGCGGTTTAGTGGGCGCTCCTGTTATAACTTCTAGGGATTTAAGTTACAGCAAATTGATAGGTAGCATAAATTTAACTCCAGACCAGAATTTATCTGTTGTGGATGTTCTTGGTATTGAAAGCGGACTTTTGCATGAGGCTAGAGGCGGATATTTGATTCTTTGGGCACAAGATGTAATTGAAGCATCTGGTGCATGGCAGGCCATTAGGCAAACTTTAATTTCTAATGTGGTAAAAATTCAAAATCCTCAAGCTGGTGTTAATAAAACTAAGTATATTGACCCTGAGGGAATTGTATCGCCTGTTAAAATTATTTTAGTGGGTAACTTCGTTATTAATCAGTTATTTCAAAATTATGACCCCGAGTTTGCTTCTTTATTTAAATTTAATGTAGATTTTGAAGATGAGTTACCTTATTGTAAGGAAATTGTAGAGCAAATTGGTTATAAAGTTAAGCAGCAATGTGAGCAGGAGAGATTGAAACCTGTTACTTGTGAGGCGCTCTTAAGGGTAATTAGGCATACTCAGCGTAGAAGAGATAGAGTAAGTACTAATTTATCTCCTATTTATAAGCTTGTTAGAGAAGCAGATGCGATTGCAATTAATTTTATCACTTCTAAAAACATTGAGCAGGCTATTAATTTAAATAGAACTATGTTTAAAAAGCTGACTAAGAGTATTAGAGATGATTATAAGCATGATAGAACTTTAGTTAACGTTAGGGGCAGAAAGATTGGCCAAATTAATGGGCTTGCTGTATATGAAATTGGCGAGCAGATGATTGGCCAGCCAGTTAAAATTACTGCAACAACTTATAAAGGAAGAAAAGGCGTTATAAATGTGGAAAAAGCAGCAGGCCTTAGCGGTAATGTTCACACTAAAGGTATAGAGATTATAGAGGGATTTTTAGGGCACCATTTTGCTCAAAATCTTGAATTAGGGTTAAGTTGTAAAATTTGTATGGAGCAAAACTACGGTGGTGTTGATGGCGACAGCGCTTCTAGTGCACAGTTATACGCTGTAATCTCAAGCTTGGCTCAAATGCCGATTAATCAAAGCATTGCAGTTACAGGCTCTATAAATCAATTTGGGGAAATTCAACCAGTAGGCGGGGTTAGCGAAAAAATTGAGGGATTTTTTGAAGCGTGCAAGCAAAAAGGTGAAATTTTAAATCAAGGAGTGATTATTCCTTACCAAAACCAAATCGATTTAGTTTTAAGCGAAGAAATAATTAAAGCTATTAAAGATGGTATTTTTCATATTTATCCTATTAAACGTTATGAGCAGGGAATAGAACTGCTGATGGATGAGAGCTATCAGAAGATAGAGGCGCGTGTATACGAAAAGCTAAAACATTTATCAAAACATCATAGATAAGATTTCAAGACCCTTTGTATCATGAAGGGTTTTTTTCTTATGTATGCACGGATTTTTTGTTATAACCGTTGACAAACTAGATATTGCTTGTTAATCTTAATGTAATTCTCTGTTAGTATTACATACTAAGCAGAAATTCAACATATAGAAGGTGGGAATATCGATGAAACCAATGATATTATCAGTAATGGCAAAAAATAACTCTGGCGTGATTGCTCGTGTGTCAAGTTTATTTACTAGGCGCGGATTTACTATTACTAGTTTTACTGGTGAGGATACACATGAGCCTACAATATCAAGACTTACAGTGGCAGTTACTGAGGAAGAACAGTCTCTTCTTCAAATTCAGCGCCAGCTTGAAAAGCTTGAGGACATTAAGGACGTTATTGTTCTTGATACAGAAAAAGATGTAATTAGAGAGCTTGCTCTTATTAAAGTAAGTTTATCTGATGAGTTTAATAATAAAATTAAAACTTTAACTCAAAAGTATGATGTTAGTATAATTGATGTAAATAGTACAGAGGTTATTTTCCAAATATGCAGCACTCGCGAAGGTGTGGAAAGTTTTATAGAAGAAGTGCGCCCATATGGGATTTGTGAAAGCGTAAGAACAGGCGTTGTTGCATTAGCTACTGTTCAAAACTAAGATAAAGGAGATACTATGGATATTACAAATAAAATGACGCTAGTTCAGTTACGCGAATATGCGAAGGAACAAGGTATAAAGAATATAAGCAAGCTAAAGAAGGCAGAGCTATTAGAGGCTATTATATCTACAACTGAAAATTCTGTGGTCACAAAACCTGTTGTACGTAGTGAGAACATAAAAAATAGTGAATCAAGACAATCTAATTCTAACCAATCTAATTTAACCAATAATTCTTCAAAATCCAATTTTTCAACTTCATCATCATCGTATAACAATTATACAGATAAATCCACAGATACTGCTGGGGAGAGTTCCCCGCGTTATAATTCTGATTCAGACCAAAATCCTTACCGTGTAAGTGGTGCAGGTATGTTGGAGGTTATGGCTGATGGATATGGTTTTTTGCGTGCAGAGAATTTTATGCGTGGGGATAATGATATTTATGTATCTAATTCACAAATTAGGCGGTTTAACTTAAAGACAGGTGATTGGATAGAAGGAGATATTAGAAAACCTAAAGATGGCGAGAAAACAGGAGCTTTGCTCTACGTTCATAAGGTAAACGGAGATAATCCAGAAAGAGTTAAAGATAGACCTAATTTTGAAAACCTTACCCCAATTTTTCCAACGGAACGACTCAACCTTGAATACCAAGAAAAAATCCTATCAACAAGAATTATCGACTTAGTTGCACCAATAGGCAAAGGGCAAAGAGGACTTATCGTAGCACCCCCAAAAGTAGGAAAAACTATACTTCTTAAGCAAATCGCAAATGCTATAACTCAAAATCACAAAGATGTATCCCTAATTGTACTTTTAATTGATGAACGTCCTGAAGAAGTAACTGATATTAAGCGCAGTATTAAAGGCCAAGATGTTGAGGTTATTGCTTCCACTTTTGATGAGCCTCCTGAGCATCATAAGCAAGTTGTGGAAATGGTTTTAGAGCGTGCTAAGCGTATGGTGGAGCAAGGTAAGGATTTGGTGATTTTATTAGATAGCATTACTAGAATGACAAGAGCGTATAATCTTACAACTACTCCAAGTGGGCGTACTTTATCTGGGGGGCTTGACCCAGCAGCTCTTTATATGCCTAAAAAATTTTTTGGAGCTGCTAGGAAGATTGAACATGGCGGCAGTCTTACTATTTTAGGAACCGCTCTAGTGGATACCGGTAGTAAGATGGATGATGTTATTTTTGAGGAATTTAAAGGAACTGGTAATATGGAGCTTGTTCTTGATAGGTCATTATCAGAGAAGAGGATTTTCCCTGCCATTGATATTTATAAATCAGGGACTAGACGTGAGGACTTACTGCTTACAAAAGAAGAAATGACTGTTGTATATCAGCTTAGAAAAGACCTTAGTCGCGGGAATGTGTCTGAAGTGGTCGAAAATTTAATTAAAATGTTCTCAAAAGCTAGAACTAATGAAGATTATGTTACACAAGTAATGCGAGGCGTTTGAAATATTAATATTTAGGAGCCTTGCATTCAATTATGCCTTGTGTTATAATACGACTTGTTGTATTCAAAATTGAATGCTAGATGTATCTGAAAGAGGTGAGTATCATGAATAAAGAAATTCAACCAAAATATGAAGAATTAACTGTAACTTGCAACTGCGGTCACAGTTTTCTAACTAGTTCTACTAAAGACAAAATTCGTGTAGAAGTATGTTCACAATGTCATCCATTCTATACAGGTAAACAAAGATCTGCACAAGCTAAAGGTAGAATTGATAAGTTTAACAAAAGATATAACGCGTAATAAGCGTTTAAAGAGGTTGAGTAGTCTCAGCCTTTTTTTTATTGAGAGGAGGGAGATTGTGGGACGAATAGATATTGGCGGCCAGGCGGTTATTGAAGGCGTAATGATGAAAGGGCCTACTCACTATGCGGTTGCGGTTAGAAAATCAGATGACACTATTGATGTGGATGTTAAGCGGACTAATAGTTTGTTAGATAAAAGTAAGCTTTTTAAATTGCCTATTATTAGGGGTATGGTTGTATTTGTGGAATCACTAGTATTAGGGACTAAAACTTTAACTTATTCAGCAGAACTATTTGGCGATGAAGAACTTGAGGAAGAAAGTAAGTTTGAATTGTGGCTTAGGGAAAAGCTAGGTGAGAAAACAGAAAAAGTCTTGCTTGCTTTAACTATGTGTTTGTCGTTTGCCCTTGCAATTACAATATTTATGCTTTTACCCATGTGGTTAAGTCAGTTGTTTAGGCCGCTTATCCCATCTTCATTTGCTTTAAATTTAATTGAAGGTGTATTTCGTATTACGATATTTTTATTATATATGAAACTTGTTTCCAACTTAAATGATATTCAGCGAACCTTTCAGTACCATGGGGCTGAGCATAAAACTATTAATTGTTTAGAGCAGGACATGGATTTAACTGTGGAAAATGTTAGAGAGTGCACAAGATTGCATAAAAGTTGTGGGACTAGTTTTTTATTTATAGTTATGGTTGTTAGTATATTAGTTTTTAGCGTGTTTACAACAACAAATCTATGGATTAGGACAATTGTTAGAATTATTATGGTACCTATTATTTCAGGAATATCTTATGAGTTTATAAGGTGGGCTAGGAAAAACTCTAATAGCTCTCTTAGCGAATTAGTGAGTAAGCCTGGTATGTGGTTACAAAAGGAATTTACTACTATTGAGCCTGATGATAAACAAATTGAAGTTGCGATTGCTGCTGTTCAAGGTGTGTTAAATAGTGAAGGCAGTATAAGTTAAAACGTTAGGAGTGTTTTTATGAGTACAGAAACAGTAACAAGCCATCCAATTAATGATGTGTTGGCATTAGGGAGAATGTTATTAGAGGAAAAACATGTGTCAGATGCAAATATAGATGCTAAATTGTTATTGATGCATGTGTTAGATATGGATACGATGGAGCTTCTTACAGGGAGTAAAAATTTGGTTGGAGCGGAACAAATTAATGAGTATTTAAATTTGGTTAACCAACGAGGTGCAAAAGAACCGCTACAATATATAACTAAACAGCAAGAATTTATGGGACTACCTTTTTTTGTGGATAAAAGAGTGCTAATTCCTAGACAAGATACAGAGTTGTTAGTTGAAGCTATTATAAATATGTCTAAAACTATTCCAATTAAAAAGGCTATTGAAGTGGGAGTAGGTTCGGGATGTATATCTATTGCGCTTGCAGCCTTGGTTAAGGATATATCAGTGATAGGTGTTGACATATCTCAAGATGCATTAGACGTTGCATTAGAAAATGCTAAAGCAAATGATGTGGAAGATAAAATTCAGTTTATTCAAAGCGATTTATTTAGCAGCATAGAAGATGTTGGTCCAGTTGACCTTATAGTATCAAATCCTCCTTACATTTCTAAAACAGAAATTGATACTCTAATGGAAGAGGTGCGCGAGTTTGAACCTCGTATTGCGCTAACTGATGAAGGCGATGGGCTGAAATTCTATAGTTCAATAGCTATGGAGGCTAAATATTATTTACGCGAAGGTGGAGTTCTTGCATTTGAAATTGGTCATAATCAAGCAGAAGATGTTAGAAATATATTAATCTATGAGGGTTACAAAAATATAGAGTTGTTACAAGATTATAACAGTAGAGATAGAGTTATAATTGGGATTATGAGGTGAAAATATGTTTGACCAATTAGAGGAATTAATTATAAAATTTGATGATATAAGTCAGCAAGTCAATGACCCTAAAATTATTGCTGACCAAGATACTTGGCGAAAGCTTATGAAGGAGCTAAGTAATCTAGAACCTATCGTAGTAAAATATAAGGAATACAAATCTACTTTAGAAGCAATTGAAGAGTCGTTGCTTATGTTAGAAGATAATTTAGAGGCTGATTTTGAGGCACTTGTTAAAGAAGAGTTAGCTGAAAATAAAAGAAGAGTAGAGCCATTAGAAAATGAGCTTAAAATACTATTAATTCCTAAAGACCCTAATGATGATAAAAATGTTATAGTGGAAATCCGCGGAGGAGCTGGCGGTGATGAAGCAGCACTGTTTGCAGCTGATTTATACCGTATGTATAGTCGCTTTTCAGAGCGTTCTAAGTGGAAAAGTGAGCTTATGAGTGTAAATGAAAGTGGAATAGGTGGATTTAAAGAAGTGATATTTATGTTAAGAGGCGATGGTGCGTATTCTAGGCTTAAATATGAAAGTGGTGTTCATCGTGTGCAGCGTATTCCAACTACTGAATCTGGCGGACGAATTCATACTTCAACCGTAACAGTTGCAGTATTGCCTGAGGCTGAAGAGGTGGATGTTGAGATTAATATGAATGACATTGTTACTGATGTGTTCCGTTCATCTGGAAATGGTGGACAAAGTGTTAATACAACTGACTCTGCTGTTAGGTTAACACATACTCCAAGTGGAATTGTTGTATCTTGTCAAGATGAAAAATCTCAATTAAAGAATAAAGAAAAAGCGTTAAAAGTATTACGTGCGCGATTATATGAATTAGAATTACAAAAGCAAAAAGCAGAAATTGCTGCTGAGAAAAAATCACAAGTTGGTACAGGCGCTAGAAATGAGCGAATTCGCACATATAACTTTCCGCAGGGGCGTGTAACTGACCATAGGGTGGGGCTTACGCTTCATAAGTTAGACCAAGTGTTAGACGGTGACTTGGAAGAAATTATATCTACTTTAACTACAGTAGACCAAGCTGAAAAATTAAAACAATCAGCAGTTTAGAAAATCTTTAATCGCTTAAGAAACTCTTAGGCGATTTTTTTGTTCTATCACGGTACAAGCCTTAATAGATATATATAAAAAAGGAGGTTGGGGACATGGAGATAATAGTTTCATTTTTTCTAGGATTTTTATCTGAAGGAATTGGAGTTGCATTAGGAATATTATTATTATACTTATTTAACATTAAAAGCAAAAGAATGATAGGAATATTATTTGGTGGGACAGCAGGGATTATGATTGCGCTTATTTGTTTTGATGTATTACCAGATGCATTTATAATGGGACAAGACTTATTTGTATTTTTAGGTGTTACAATAGGAGTGGGTATAGGGCTGTTTTTGGAACAAATTACTACTACGGTACAAAAAACACTTCATATAGCCGAGGGCCAAATGGTACAAACTGGAATAGCGTTACTTATTGGAATTGCCGTACATAACATTCCAGAAGGATTTGCACTAGGCTCCATTGCAGCTATGTCGCAAGACACAGTATTAAACTTTGCAGCAATCGTTTGTTTACATAGTATACCAGAAGCAGTTGCACTTACTATACCACTAAAAGAGGCTGGCGCTAAAACTAGTTTCGTTATGGCTATACCATTTGTGCTAGGCGGCGTTATGGGGATTGGAGCGGTTGGAGGATACTTATTTAGCCAAGTTAGCGAAGCATTTGTAGCAGTTTCATTAGGGCTAGCATCAGGAATTATATTATACATAGTTTGTGAAGAGTTATTGCCAGAATCAAAACACATTTGGAATGGAAGACTTACAAGCGTGGCAACAGTAATGGGCGTTTTAATTGGCATGTTAATATTAAGATAATAAGATTATTAAATATGGAAAATTTTTACTAAAATTTTAGTTAACACCTAGTATTGTAATAAAATTCGGCTATTACACGGTTTTTTTTGTGTAAAATTAACAAAAATATCCTGTAATAATAACTTATAAATAGCACATACTACTTTTGTACCACAAATTATTTAAAACTTTTATGAGGTGATTAAAATGGCAAAAAAACAAAAAGCAAACAAAGCAGCTAGTAACGTAAGTGATACAACTAAAGCAACTGATTGTGGAAGCAATCAAGCATCTAATTGTGGAAGCAACCAAGCATCTAAAAACTGCGGTAGCTGCTAATATAAAAACTTGTTTGTTTCTTTCTGTCCTATAAAGGAGGCGACACTATGCCGAGATTAACATGTGGTGTTACGAATTGTGCTCACAACTCAGAAATGTGCTGTTCTTTAAACCATGTAGAAATTGAAGGTGCAGGTACTAACTGTGCAGATGGTACTTGTTGCCAGAACTTTGTAGAAGCCGTAGGAGCGACTAATTGTTGTGCGTGCGCAAATCCCGTGGTGGACGTTGCTTGTGAAGCAACCAATTGTACTCACAACTGTGGGTGTAAATGTAAAGCAGACTCAATTGACGTATCCGGTGTGGGAGCTTCTAATTGTGCAATGACGCAATGCTCAAGTTTTTGTAGCCAATAGGCAAAAATAGGGAGAGTGCATGACAAAGTTATTTGTGATGCACTCTTTTTATAATGCATAAAAATAAAAAAAACTGCTCCTTTAGCAATCAAAGGAATACAGTTTTTACACCATCACAATTTTTTTTTATAGGTATAAAGACAGCTACAATGCCTTATACCGGAAGAAATTAAATCAGCCATTTTCATAACTAGAGAAAGTCTAGTTGTTTGAATAACAGACATATTCATAGTAGGACTTTTTAAATTTACAATTCCAATAATGTGTAAATCCCCAACAGCCGGGAGGTCCTTCTTAACACCTGCGCCAGGTTTTATCGCTCCTTCTCCAATAGCTACACATCCTACATTTTCTGCACTACCTAAGCAGGCATCTATAGAAATGATTAACGCATGGGGATGGCGAAATTTTATATAAGAAATAGTCTCAGCTAAATTTTTTGCATGAACAGGTTTTTCTAATGTTCCATAAACATGAATATTAGTGTGATTGAAGTCTTTTAATTTATAGCCAATTAAAGGACCTAAGCTATCTCCTGTAGCTCTGTCAGTACCAATACAAACTAAAATTAATTCTTCTTGATATAATGGAAGGTATAGATTAAAGTATTTATATAGTACACGACAGAAATCACGAAAGTGATGTCCATCATGAACATTGATATAAATAGGGGATTTTTTTTGGATTTCCAATTGTTGCATGATTTCCGCCACCTTTTACCAATTTTTTGCTATATATTTATTATGCACCATTTTTTAGAAAAATATAAGGGGGGTAGGGGCGTTTTTTGTAGAAAAAATATTTCATGTTATCGACACAAAAGACTAAATTTTGCGCTAGTTATGTAGTATAATATATGTATGGAAGAAGATGGAAGGAGAATAACAATGGGCAGAATGACTTACGATCCTCGTGAAGGGGAGAAAAAAACAGTATCAAAAGGTAGTACATCAGGTAAAGGGAAGACTTCAAGTGTAAATGGAAAAGAAATTGACGCAACAGAAAGATATTCTAAATTAGTGGAAAATATCGAATCTTTAAGACCAGTAGGAGATGTTGAATGTGAGCATATTGTTTATATTGAAGATTATGCTTATACATACTTGTATCAATACGCTGGGACAAACCCGACTAAAGAGCAAGCAGCAATTATAGTTGGTGAGTATTATGAAGATACTAAAGAAGCTATTGTATCAGGGATTATACCTGTAAATGAAGAATATCTTGATGCAGGTGAAAATTGGATAGGACAAAAAGCATTAGATGCTGTTATGGCTGAAAAGGAGCAATATTTTCCAGGGTCAAATATTTTAGGATGGTTACACATGCAACCCGGCTATGGGACTATGGTTAGCTCGAAAGAGGTTAAAACCCATAGGGATTTATTCCCGCAACAACATACTATATTGTTTCTGGTAGACCCTATTAATAAAGTGGAGACCTTCTTTATATATGAGGAGGAAACCTTAAAAGAACAAACAGGTTACTATTTATATTATGATGCAAATCCAGCTATGCAGGATTATATGCAACAAAAACCTTTGATTGAGGAAAAAGAACATTTTGAGGATACGGCAGTGAAACAGTTTAGAGAAATGGGTAGTAAAAGAAAACAAGAGTATGAAGATAAACAAAAAACTAATTTTTCAGTAGTAGCAGCATCTTTAGTGGTATTAGCTTTAGGTGTGGCATTGTCACGCGTTACAGGTGGCGATGATGATTTATTTGGCCAACAAGCGCAAGCTGCAATAAGTCAGGGAGTGCAGGATGAAGAGAGTGGCTATTCTATTTCCTTTGGTGAGGAAGAGCTGACAAATGCATTAGTTAATGAAGCTATCAACACAAGCGCTAAACTAGAGGATGATGCGGTAGTTATAGAAGCATCAGCTCCTATTGTAGAAGCGCCAGAAACTACTGTAGTTGCTGTGCAAGCTGATACAACTGTAGTTGTGGAGGTAGAAGAGATTGAGGAAGAGGTTGTGGAGATAGAAGAGATTGAGGAAGAAGTTGTGGAAACTGCACAAGAAGAGATTGAGGAAGAGGCTGTAGCAGTAGTTTCCGAAAATGTAGAAGAAGCACATGAAGATGAGTTTATTGTATATACTGTAGAAGAAGGGGACACAATAAGAAGTGTTAGTGCCAAACATTTTGACAGCGAAGGTCGTGTATGGGACATTATAGAGTGGAACGACTTAGAGAATGGTGACCACATTTATGTTGGACAACAATTAAAAATTCGTGTAGAATAAATATAGACAACAAGAATTTGGGCAGTATTTTTGTTGTGTATAGTTGCGAAAATAGGAGGAGTTTTTTAATGCCGAAATTGAAATGTTTATTTGTATCAACAGAGGTTGTGCCTTATGCTAAAACTGGTGGTTTAGCAGACGTTGCAGGCGCATTACCTAAGGAGCTAGTTAAACAGGGACTAGATGTAAGAGTTGTTATGCCTTACTACAGACAAGTTAAGGAAAAAATTAACGAAAGCGAATGTAACTTAAACTTATGGTATACTGTGGACCTTGGTTGGAGAACGCAAGGTGTAGATGTATATTACGATGATTCAATTGTACCAACATATTTTTTGAAAAATGACCATTACTTTCATAGAGATGTACTTTACGGATATGATGATGATTGCGAAAGATTTGCTTTTTTCTGTAGAGCGGTAGTTGAATTAATCACTCGTATTGATTTTGTACCAGATATTATCCACTGTAATGATTGGCAAACTGGACCTATTCCATTGTTAATTAGAGACCAGTATTATTGGGACACAAAATACCATAACATTAAGACTGTATTCACTATTCATAACATGAAGTATCAAGGGATTTTTGGCGAAGAAGCGTTAGACTTACTTGGGCTTAATGGGGGATATTCAAACTCTGATAAACTAGAATTTAATGGGGGTATAAGCTTTTTAAAAGCTGGACTAATTTACGCTGATCATATCAATACAGTTAGCCCAACTTATGCAGAAGAGTTAAAAACACAACAATACGGATGCGGTATGGATAGTCTTATTAGAGAGTCTTTATATTGGAAGACTTCTGGCATACTAAACGGTATAGATACTGATAAGTACGATCCGGCTACAGATAGGCATATTTATAAAAACTATAGTGCTAAAACTTTAGAGGATAAAGCTATAAACAAAAGTGAGTTTAGAAAAGAGTATGGCTTAAAAGATGATGGTAGCATGTTAATTGGTATTATATCTCGCCTAACTGACCAAAAAGGTTTTGACCTAATGAAACATGTGGTTGACCATCAATGGTTTATGGATAAGTTAATGTCTTTAAACGTACAATTTGTAGTACTAGGTACTGGTGAGTATGAGTATGAAAATATGTTTAAACATTTCAAACATTTATATGGAGATAGAGCTGGAGTATTTTTAGACTTTAATGAAGGTTTAGCTCAAAAAATCTATGCTGCATGTGATGTTTTCTTAATGCCATCTGAGTTTGAGCCATGTGGTTTAGGACAGCTTATGGCTATGAGATATGGAGCGGTGCCAGTTGTGCGTCAAACAGGCGGTTTAAAAGATACAGTTATCCATTATAACTATATGACTAAAGAAGGTACAGGTTTTGAATTTACTGATTACTCTGGCTACTGGTTATTCCGAAAAATCGAGGAAGCTTATGATTGTTATGTAAATAGACCTAAGGATTTCCACAAAATCCAACTTAACGGTATGACTAAGCAATATGGTTGGGCTGAGTCTGCTACTAAGTATGCAGATTTATATAAATTGATAAAAGGGTAAATATAATAGGGCGGGTGCGAAAATAGTAGCACTTGTCCTATTTTTTTTGTATAATATAAAACTAGCAGGGAATATTTTAGTAAAGGAGTTTGCGCAATGAAATCTGGTAAAATAATGGGTGTAGTAGCATTATTTATTATTGCATATATAGCTTATACTGCTATTACGTATCAATCAAAAGATATAAGTCAACTTAAAGTTAGTAATACTATATTGGAATTCGACCCGTTAAAGATGGAGTATGTTGGTGTAAACGAAGGACAAGTTATATATATTAGCGGAGATGGTATTAAGGCCCTGAATAAGAAAGGAGAGGAAGTTTGGGCAGATACATTTTCTCTTAAGGATATAATTGTGTCTCAAAAGGAGCCTTATTTAGCAGTAAGTAATTTAAGGAATAAGCAAATTTATCTGTTTAACGATAAAGGTAAGCAGGCGGAAATCTCTTTACAAAATCCTGTGGTAGGCTTTTGTGTTAATCCATCGG
Organism: Candidatus Parepulonipiscium sp. PG-Nuni2H_MBin01; assembly: GCA_001994995.1. Classification (GTDB taxonomy): domain Bacteria; phylum Bacillota; class Clostridia; order Lachnospirales; family Cellulosilyticaceae; genus Parepulonipiscium; species Parepulonipiscium primum. Next base: position 14,767 of record MDJM01000067.1, read on the forward strand.
GGTATGTAGCAGTTATTGAGGAGATTGATGGAGGGCATATTATTTCTGCGTATGATAATACTGGTAGGTTTTTAGAGGTAAATAGTGGTAGCTTTACTTCTAATGGGGATTATCCTATAGCTGTAGAAATTTCGCCTAATAATGAGCTTATTATGGTAAGTTATTTGTATTTAGGCGACACTCAGCTAGCGTCTACAGTAGGTGCAATAGCAGTGGCTCAGCCGCTTGTGGCAGTGGGCGAACCTATGCTTTTTGGTAATATGGAAAGTGATAATTTAGTATATGAAATTGAGTTTATTTCTAACAATGTGTGGGCTAGCATAGGGGATAAATTTATAACTTTTTATAGTATTAATGGAGAAATTTTACGCAGCGTGGATGTTAGCGGTGTTTTATATTCACCAGTGTTAACAAGTATGCCTAAAATTGGAGGATTTATTCCTATTGTTAAAGGGGTATCTCATATTGGTAGTACTGTTCATGCAGTGAGTGAATTGACGCTATTAAATAGTGAAGATAGTCGCAGTGTAGAGATGTCATTTGAGTCGCCTATTAGCTATGTTCATGCAAATAATCAAGGTGTAGTTGTAGGAGATGGCCGAGTTTTTAAAGCATATAATAAGATAGGTATTCAATATTTAGAGTACCATGCACGCCAAGATGTCAATCAGCTAATTGCTACAGATGATATTATAATTGCAGTTACAAAAGATAGCGTAGTGAGGTTGGAGAAAAATTCTATTTAGTAAAAAAGGAGTGAGCTAGGTATGTTGTTGGATTTATTAGTAATAGCGTTAATCATTATGTTTTGTATAGTATCTTATAACCGAGGATTAGTTATAGCATTATACAAATTGTTTGGCGGAATAATTTCACTTGTGTTAGCATTTTTCTTATATAAGATAGTTGCTAGCGCTTTAGGTATGACTGAGTTGCCAGCATTAATATCAGAGTTTGTAGCAGGTTATTTAGTTAACTTAGATATAGTAGAAGGGGTGCAAGCCCAAGCGGCAGAGATTCGGGAAAACTTAGCATTTTTACCAGATGCTATAGTAAATATGATTATACAAAATAATAATTATGAAGTATACTCTGTTTTAGAGGTAAACAACCTTATAGATTATGTTGCTGTTTCGATTGGTAACCTAATTATTAATGCGATTTCAATTGTTATTGCGTGGATATTATCTACAATTGGTCTGTCTATAGTTGTTAGTGGAGTTGACTTAGTAACTAAATTGCCAGTATTAAATGCTGTTAATAAATTGGCAGGAGCAGTAATTGGATTTATTAATATTATTTTAATAATTTGGATTTTTTGCTTAATAGTGCCATTTTTAATAGAAATGCCATCTCTAGTTTGGTTTAGGGATATGTGGGAAACTAGTTTTATATTGCAGTGGTTTTATAATAATAACTTTTTACTGGATTATCTTACGAGTTTGACGTTAAAAAGTTAAAATAAAAATAATTTAAGGGGGCGAGTTTGCCCCTTTTAAATAAAGGATGATAAATATGGATGGAATAGTAAGTGTATATAAAGAAAAAGGATATACATCTCATGATGTGGTGGCTAAGGCAAGGAAGATACTTGGGCAGAAGCGAATTGGACATACTGGGACATTAGACCCTGATGCTGAGGGTGTTTTACCGTTATGTATAGGTAGGGCTACTAAAGTAGTTCCTTATTTAACTGATGCAAATAAGTGTTATGAAGCAGAGGTTATTTTGGGGGCTTATACAACGACTGAAGATGCAACGGGTGAAGTTGTAGAAACTTTTAATGTATGTGTAACACCTAAACAGATTGAGGAGGTAGTTTCTAGTTTTGTAGGTGAGTATACACAAACGCCACCAATGTACTCTGCTATTAAAATTAATGGTGTTAGACTGTATGAATTGGCGCGCCAAGGATTAGTTGTAGATAGGCCTTCTAGAGTTGTAACTATATATAACTGCGAAATTATAGAGCCACTAGTTAATAATAAATTTAAAATTAGGGTAGAATGTTCAAAAGGAACATATATTCGTACGTTATGTACTGATATTGGTAAAACATTAGGATGCGGTGCACATATGGGTCATTTGCTTAGAACTAGAGTTGGTAAATATACCCTAGAAAATAGTTTTAGTTTAGAGGATATAATAAGAGGTGATTGGGAATTAACTTGCATAGAAAGTGTGTTTGAAAATTTTGCTCAAGTAGTTGTAAAAGACTATGCTAATAGCCTGCTGTATAATGGAAATCAAATTTCAGCAGATGATGTGTTGGTGGTGCCAAGTAGTGGTGAAATGGTTAGGATGTATGATAGCTCTAATAAATTTATAGGGATATACAAAAGAGTAGGAAGTAAGTTTGTGGTAGAAAAAATGTTTTTATAAATAGTGGAGGTGGCAGATGATACATTTATATAACACTTATGATATTGAACAAGAGGAACCAACTGTAGTAGTAATCGGAAACTTTGATGGAGTCCATAGAGGACATCAAAAGCTGTTTGAGGTGGCAAAGCAAAATAGTGAAGGGCGTAGAATTGTAGCGCTGTCATTCACTCCGCATCCTAGCTGGGTAATTAGTAATGACCCTAAACAGATGATTATGCGTACGTATGATAAGCGTAATAAGATGAATCAGTGTGGAGTGGATGTATACATTCAATACCCTTTTACGTTAGAGTTTTCTAAAACTGACCCGGAAGTATTTTTTGAAGAAATTTTAGTTAAACAACTTAAGGCTAAAGTAGTTGTGGTGGGACAAGATTATCACTTTGGAAAAGAACAGCAAGGTAATATCGAGTTTATGCAAAGTTTTGCAAATAAGTTTAATGTAAAGTTATGCGCAGTAAAGAAAGTGTTTATTGATGGAGAGGCTATTTCTAGCACAAAAATACGCAACTTAATTTGCGAAGGTAATTTGCAAGAGGCTAAAGAACTGCTAGGTGAAGATTATGTTGTATCAGGTGCAGTTGTGGAAGGCAAGAAGTTAGGGAGGCAGATTGGATTTCCTACAGCTAACATTTTGGCTAGGGAAGGAGTGCTGTATCCGCCTAACGGAGTGTATGCGACAAAAGCAAGAGTTAATAAGCAAGATTATTTAGGTATTACAAACATAGGCTGCAACCCTACTGTAGGGGGTATAATTAAGACTATTGAAACTAACATTTTTGACTTTAATGAAGATATTTATAATGAGCATATAGTTTTGACGTTTTATAAGTTTATTAGACCGGAGAAAACATTTAAAGGTGTACCAGAATTAATAGAGCAGATTACTCAAGATAAGCAAAAGGTGGCACAGTTAAATTCGATTTATTGTTATGTGTGAAAAACTGGTATATAATAAGGAATATTTGGGTATTACTAATATAGGAAAATTTAGTATGTATTAATTGATATATATTGTATATATTGATGTAATTAATACGCAATAAATCAATATTTTTTGTTAAGAGTGACAAATTATAACTTAAATTATAGTTTACAAGATTTGTTTGCTATGCTATACTAGGATAGTATTTATGCCATTACTCAGTTTTTGGAAACTCCGACCATTGCTTGGTAATAGGCAATATATGAATATATTAGGAGGAAATAAAATGACTAAAGAAGTAAAAAGTGAAATTATGCAAAAGTACGCTAGAACCGAAAATGATACAGGTTCTCCAGAAGTACAAATTGCTTTGCTTACGCAAAGGATTAACCATTTAACTGACCATTTGCGTACGCATAAAAAAGATCATCATTCACGCCGTGGATTATTTCTTATGATTGGTAAAAGAAGAGGTTTGTTAGATTATTTAATTAAAACAGACATCGACAGATACCGTACAATCATTAAAGAATTAGGAATTAGAAAGTAAGACAGAGGGTGGGAGCTTTTCCACCCTTTTTAAATATTTAGGTGACTATGTGTGCAATGTTAGAACTGGCCAATCTTTGCTCAATTCTAAGATTGCACAGGTGGACCTAGTTAATAAGAGAGGGAAGGTAGAATATGATAAAAACTTATTCAATGAATTTAGCTAATAGAGAGTTAAAAGTTGAAATTGGCAGAGTTGCTGAGCTAGCAAATGGCGCAGCTTTAGTTAGCTATGGTGATACCACAATTTTAGCTACAGTTGTGGCGAGCGAGGAGCCAAAAGAAGGCGTTGATTTTTTTCCGCTTAGTGTAAATTATGAAGAGAAAACTTACGCAGTGGGAAAAATACCAGGTGGTTTTTTAAAAAGAGAGGGTCGTCCATCAGAACGTGCAATTCTAACTTCGCGTGTAATAGATAGACCTATTAGACCTCTTTTTCCTAAAGATTATAGAAATGATGTAGTTATTACAACAACTGTTATGTCAGTTGAGCAAGATTGTTCTCCGGAAGTGACGGCAATGATAGCTGCTTCATTAGTATTAGATATATCAGAGATTCCATTTAAAGGCCCTGTTGGTTCGGTTCAAGTGGGTTGTGTAGATGGTGAATTAGTTATTAATCCAACTTTAGAGCAGCGTGAAAAGGGTACTTTAGCACTTACTGTTTCTTCTTCTAAAGATAAAGTTATGATGATTGAAGCAGGAGCGTATGAAATTTCTGAAGAGGTAATGTTTGAAGCTATTATGAAAGGACATGCCGTTAATCAAGAAATTGTTAAGTTTATAGAAGAAATTAAAGCTGACTGTGGTAAAGAGAAGAATTATGAATATGATACTGCGGGAATTCCAACGGATATTTATAATGCTATAACAGATATTATTGGTGATAAAAGAATGGAAGAAGCAGTTTTCACTGATGATAAGCAAGTAAGAGGGATGCAGTTAAAAGCGTTACAAGATGAAGTTATAGAAAAGCTTGCTAGTGAGAATGAAGAATATTTACAGTATTTAGTAGAAAGTTTTTATCAATTTGAGAAAAAGACAGTTAGACGAATGATTTTAAAAGACCATAAACGTCCAGACGGTAGAAAACTTGATGAAATTAGACCACTTAAAGCTGAAATAGATATTATACCACGCGTGCATGGTTCTGGTATGTTTACTAGAGGACAAACTCAGGTGCTTACTATAACAACGCTAGGTTCTTTAGCAGATGCACAAATAATTGATGGATTAGATGAGCTTGAGGTTTCAAAAAGATATATGCATCATTATAATTTTCCTCCGTATTCAGTAGGAGAAGCTAGAGCGCCAAGAGCAGCAGGGAGACGAGAAATTGGTCATGGGGCATTAGCCGAAAGAGCATTAGTAGCGGTATTACCAGCTGAGGAAGAGTTTCCATATTCAATGCGCCTAGTATCAGAAGTAGTTAGCTCAAATGGTTCTACATCTCAAGCTAGTATTTGTGGGTCTACGCTATCACTTATGGCTGCTGGGGTACCTATTAAAGCGCCTGTAGCAGGTATTTCTGTAGGGTTAGTAACAGGTGAGACTGATGCTGACTTTGTATTGTTAACTGATATTCAAGGTTTAGAAGACTTTTTTGGTGACATGGACTTTAAAGTTGGTGGTACAAAAAAAGGTATTACAGCTATTCAAATGGATATGAAAATTGAGGGATTAACGGAAGATATTATAAAAGGGGCTTTAGAACAAACTAAGATTGCTCGTGACTATATTTTAGATGAGGTAATGTTAAAAACTATTAGTACACATCGTGAAAATCTTTCTCCTTATGCACCGTTTATTACGCAAATGAAAATTAACCCAGAAAAAATCAGTGAAGTTATTGGTGCTAAAGGTAAAACTATCAATAAAATTATTGAGGAAACTGGTGTAAAAATTGATATTGAAGACGATGGTAAAGTATCAATTTGTGGTGATAGTGAAGTGAATGCAAAACGTGCTATGGAAATTATAGAAAGTATTACTAAGGAATTAGAAGTGGGCCAGATATTTAATGGTAAAGTAATTAAACTTATGAATTTTGGTGCGTTTGTGGAGCTTGCTCCTGGTAAAGAAGGGCTTGTTCACATATCTCAGTTAGCTCATAAACGTGTTGAGAAAGTGGAAGATGTGCTTAATGTAGGTGACCCTATTGAAGTTCAGATTATCGAAATTGACAAACAAAGTCGGGTGAATTTATCTAGAAAAGTATTATTGCCAAAACCTCCAAAAGAGAGTTAATAAGGGCTGACTTCTATTTTATAGGAGTTGGCTTTTTTTTGGATAACTGTCTCTAGCTGACATCTTCCTCTAGGAGTGGGACTTAGGGTATAGGGGCGTTGTCCTAAACTCCGGAGGCAGTTGGATACTTAAAATTTAGTAAAGGGAGATGAATTATGATAGCTTATTTAGTCGGAGAAATTACACAAACTTATGATGAGTATACAGTATTAGAGGTAGGTGGCATTGGTTATGAAATATTAGTGTGCGCAGATTATAAGCTTAGTGGACATCAAAAGATATATATATACGAAAATATAAAAGAAGAAATTCATGATTTATATGGGTTTGTAACTCTTACAGATAAACAAATATTTAAAAAGCTTATTACTGTAAATGGAGTTGGCCCTAAAGCAGCTTGCCAAATGATTACTATGTATGGTGCAAATCAGTTAGCTAGTTATATAATCCAAGGAAACAATCAGGCTATTACAAAAATTAATGGGATAGGAGCCAAAATTGCAAATAGAGTTATTTTGGAGCTTAAAGACAAATTGAGTGACTACTTTGAGCCTGTGGTATTCCATTTAAATACTGATTTAACTACTAGTGTAAGTAACGTTGCTAAATACGAGGCGACTGAAGGACTTGTTGCGCTTGGATATTCTAATACAGAAGCTACTAAAGCAGTTACAGCAATATATAATGATAACGATACGTCAGAGCAGTTAATAAAAAAAGCACTAGAGTTAATGGCATTAATTGTAGATTAATTATGAAACGCTATTATAAGGAAGAATGGTATGAAAAAACGTATAGTCTCAGCAGATTTACAAATTGAAGATAATGAAATTGAAGGAAATATAAGACCTATAACGTTAGAGGAATATATAGGCCAAACTAAAGCTAAAGAAGCTTTAGAAATATTTATACACGCAGCAAAAAAACGTAACGAAGCGTTAGACCACGTATTGTTATACGGCCCTCCAGGGCTTGGTAAAACTACGTTAGCTGGTGTAATTGCTAAGGAGATGGGAGTAAATATTAAAATAACTTCAGGCCCTGCAATAGAAAAGCCGGGTGATATTGTAGCTATTCTAAATATTCTTAAAGCAGGTGATATACTATTTATTGATGAAATCCACAGAATGCCTAGAATTGTGGAAGAGATGTTATACTCGGCTATGGAAGACTTTTGTATAGATATTATAGTAGGAAAAGGGCCTGCTGCAAAATCTATTAGATTAACCCTATCTAAGTTTACTCTAATAGGTGCAACTACACGTGCGGGTATGTTAAGCTCTCCTTTGCGAGATAGATTTGGAATTATACAACGACTAGAATATTACACATTAGAGGAGTTAGCTAGTATTATATCTAGAACAGCTAATATATTAGATACAACTATAGATTATGACGCTTCTATTGAAATAGCAAAATGCTCAAGAGGTACACCTAGATTGGCTAATAGATTTTTCAAACGCGTTAGAGATATTGCATATATAAAATACGATACTGAAAATATCACTAAAAATGTAGCTATAAAAGCTTTAAGATTGTTACATCTTGATGAAAATGGTTTAGATGAACTGGATAGAAAAATTTTAAGTACAATTGCGCTTCAATTTAAGGGGGGACCAGTAGGACTTGATTCATTAGCAGTTACACTTGCCGAGGAACGCGACACACTAGAAGATGTATACGAACCTTATTTATTGCAAAAAGGTTTAATTCAACGGACAAGTAGAGGGCGAGTATTAACAGATGCTGCTATGGAACTTATAAATAACGGAGGAGTAAATGAATAAAGTAGAATTATTAGCCCCAGTTGGTAAAATTGAAAATATGTATGCAGCAGTTGAAAATGGCGCTGATGCTATATTTTTAGGCGGAAAAGAGTTTAGCGCAAGATACTCAGCGGAAAACTTTACAATAGGGGAAATTAAAGAAATTATAAAATATTGCAAGCTAAGAGGAATTAAAGTTTATATAACTGTTAATACTCTAATCAATGAAGCAGAGTTGCCAAAATTATTTGGATATTTAGAACAATTACAAAATATCGGTATTGATGCATTAATTATTCAAGATTTGGGAATTGTAAGATTAGTACAAAAATACTTTCCTTCATTAACATTACATGCAAGCACTCAGCTTAGTGTTCACAGCGTATATGACGCACAATTTTTAAAATCTCATGGTATCAGTCGCATTGTATTAGCTAGGGAATTAACATTAAATGAAATTATAGATATAAAAAATAATGTAGATATAGAAATAGAAACGTTTGTACACGGTGCATTATGTTATTCATACTCAGGTCAATGTTTAATGAGTAGCGTAATAGGTTCTCGTAGTGGAAATAGAGGTAAATGTGCTCAGCCATGCCGTATGCAGTATGAACTCTGTCGCGATGGTGAAATTATTATTGATAAAACTCATCTGCTAAGTCCTAAAGACATTTGTACTTTAGATATTTTGCCAAATTTAATTGAAGCTAATATTACTTCATTTAAAATAGAGGGCAGAATGAAATCCCCTGAATATGTTGCTTCAGTAGTTAAAGCTTATAGAAAATACATTGATAATAATATTCCTTCCGTATTAAATGAAGATTTAAATGAGTTGCAAGCAGTATTTAATAGAGGTGGTTTTTCAACTGGATATTATAATTTATCTGCGGGCTTACAAATGATGGCTACTAAAAGTCCAAAAAATATAGGTCTTTTAATAGGAAAAGTTAAATCCTACAATCCAAAAACTAAACTTGCTACTATATATACTACAAAGCAACTAAATCCTGGAGATGGTATTGAAGTTTGGAATAGTAAAAAACATATTGGTACAGGTATTTCAAATACTTATAAAGAAAATTCTAGTTTTAGTATCCAAATTCAAGCAGAGCCAGGAAGTTTAGTGTATCTTTCTAAAGACCATTTGCTTTTAAAATCGTTAAGGAAAACTTATGAAAAGCCTGTGAGGAAAAGAGAAATTAACGCTAAAGTATATGGAAAAATAGGTCAACCTATTAAGTATACATTGATTTGTGATAATATTGAGGTTTGTGCATATGGTGATATATTAGAACAAGCAGTTAATAATCCTATTGCTATTGATAAGATAAAATTACAGTTTACTAAGTTAGGTGCTACCCCATTTAAAATCAATTGTATAGATATAGAATGGGACGATAATTCTTATATTGTAATTAGTAAGCTTAATGAACTAAGGCGTGAAGTGATTGAAAAATTAGAACATGCGCTGTTAACCGTTAATAGTAATCAACCTAAGTATTTTAAAAAATGTGAATTAGCAAATATTATACAGACTCCACAAATTAGTGCAAAAGTCGAAACCTTTAACCAGCTTAATCAAATACTTCAATATGAAAATATTACTAAAGTTTACTGGGAATGGAATTATAACAATGAAGAGACTATTAGAGCATATAAATTATGCCGAAATAGAAATTTTTTAGTAGCGCTACCAGCTATTATGCGCGATGATATATGGGAGAAATATAGTTTAGACAAATTGTTTGAATATAAAAACATGGGGTACTTATGTAGAACTTTAGGACAAGTTCATTATATTATTGCTAATAAAAAAATTTGTGAAGTAGATTATAATTTAAATGTTACTAATATGGAGCATGCACAATTTTATTTAGATAGCGGAGTTAGTCAGCTTACTTTATCGCTTGAGACAAAAGAAAATTTACCATTCCAAAAAATTATATATGGGCATATGCCTGTAATGACTACGGCGCAATGTTTGCTTGGGCATTATAAGCAGTGTGGTAATAAAGGAAAGTATCATTTAACGGATAGAGTAGGAGCAAAATGGCCCATTATTACTGATTGCAAGTCTTGTACTATGCAAATATTAAATGGAAATTCTGCTGAGGAAAAACTATCGGGAATGGTTAGATTAAATTTTAGTATAGAAACAGAACGTGAAACGCAGATTGTTTTAAAAAGACTTCTGGGGAGGTGTTAGTATATGGATATGTTAATTTTATTAAGCAGATATGTTTTAAGTGGATTAACTATAGCCATGTTTGGCATAATTTTATTATTTTTTATTCCAATTGACACAGTTAATGAAAATATTGTAAGGATAAGATTAGAAATTTTATATCATGTACAAATGCTATTTTTTTCTATAGCTATGGCCATATTAATGTTTCAGGATTTTACTAATATATTTGTAATTGTAGCTAACTGGACTATTACTACGGCAGCAGTGAGTATGTATCATTCAATCATTAGAAAAAATAAAATGCACAATGTATTTATTGGGTTTTATATTCTATCATTTTTAGTATTAGTCTCACAAATAGTTTTAACTAGATTAAATCCATTGCTTGCAACTAGGCAGTTAGGATGGGTATTAATATCTATAGTAGTAGCATGGGTGCTATTTTATATAAGCCCATACTTAGTGAAAAAAAATGTAGGAAATATATATTCATTAGTAATCATTGGTATATTGGCTCTACCATTCTTATTTGGTAGCCAAATTAATGGGGCATTAAACTGGGTTAACATAGGTGGTATTTCATTCCAACCATCGGAAATGGCAAAAATTTTATATGTAATAGCAATTGCTGAGTTTTTAACTTTATACTACATTAGGGAAAACTCGGATAAATCTATATTTAAAGTATTGCTACTTACAGCAGCTGTATTATTAATACTTATAGCACAAAAAGATTTAGGTGGTGCGATGTTATATGCTATTACATTTTTAGTATTAATGTATACAGGTACGTCGAACATAATAATTCCTTTAGTAGGCGTAGGTGTTGGCGCAGTTGGATTTGGTATGCTAATGCTAGTGTTTAGCCATGTGCAAGTGAGAATACAAGCGTGGTTAAACCCGTGGGTGGATATTGTTAACACAGGCTATCAGATGGTACAAGGGCTATTTGCCATGGGAACATGGGGAGTTTTTGGTAGTGGATTAACTAGAGGCTTGCCACAGAAAGTACCATTTGTTACAACTGATTTTATATTTGTAGCTATTGTAGAAGAATTAGGCGTAATAATTGGGATGTGTGTAATATTTAGCTACTTATTACTTGCTATATGGGGCATAAGAATTAGTCTTAAACATAGGATTATGTTCGTTAGATATATAATTATCGGTTATACAACATTTATAGTAATGCAGAGTTTTATTATTTTAGGTGGGGTAATGCAAATATTACCATTAACAGGAGTAACTTTACCATTTGTAAGTTATGGCGGCTCCTCTATGTTTAGCTCTACATGTATGATAGCTATAATATTAAGACAAGAAGTGAGACAAGTTAACTTTAAATGGCCGTCAACGTTTGAACAAAGGACTCCTAAACCGTTGCGTAGGCGGTTTCGTACAAGAAGTAAGTATAGTAAAAGATTGTAATTAGACGGTTAAAATGTTTTAGGGGTGTGTTATGAGAAAAGAAGATAAAACACTAGTAGTAATAGGGGCGATATTTGGAATTTTGCTTATAGTTAGTTGTATAAAGCTATTAGATATTTCAATTAGTCAAGCTGATGCTCTAAGTGTACATGACTTTAATCCAAGGCTAGCTCAGGTAGAAGAACAGATGACAAGAGGCAATTTCTTTGATTATAATGGCGTAGCTCTTACTGATAGTATAGATGGTAAGAGATATTATGTTTATGATTCTAGATATGCGCATAGTATAGGATATTTAAACTTTGGTGAATATGGTTTAGAAAAAGAATTACACCAACAATTATTGTCACCAACTTACAGTATAGAAGAAATTAGCAAAAACCTATTTTTAGATGAAAAATTTTCGGGACGCGACGTTTATCTTACATTGGATAATGAGCTGCAGCAGTTATGCCAAGAAGCATTAGAAGAATATAAGGGAGCTATTGTAATAATTGAGCCTTCAACGGGGCAAGTTAAAGCTATGTACTGCTCACCTAGTTTTAATCCTAATACATTAGATGTTGATTGGAGCACATTGTTAGCTGATACAGATAACACACCTCTGTTAAACCGAGCTACTCAAGGGCTTTATCCGCCAGGTTCTATTTATAAAATAGTTCCTACAATTGCGTTGATGAAATACTACCCTAATGATTGGCAAGATATAACATATACTTGTACAGGTAGTATATGGGTAGATGATGAAAATTGTATTAGTTGCTATAACAATGAAGCTCATGGTAACTTAACGCTTGATAAGGCTTTTGCAGTATCTTGTAATACTTATTTTATAAATCTACTAGAGTATATAACTCCGATACAATTAGAAAAGGTGTCTAAAGAATTATTTTTTGCTGAACAGTTGCCCACTGAGATTAATGTAGCAATAAGTCCTATTAATATAGTAAACACAGATGAATTTAGCCAATATGCAACTTATATGGGACAAGGAAAAACTCTTGTAACACCGTTTCATATGGCTATGCTAGCTAGCGCTATAGCAAATGATGGAGTGTTAATGTCTCCTTACTGGGTTAACTATATTGAGGATAAATCTGGGGAACAAGTTTTAAAAAATTTGCCTCAGTATCATTCGATTTTAATAGAAGAACCTCATGTAGTAGCGCTGCAATACATGATGGAACAAGTGGTGCAATCTGGTACAGCTACTAGCCTTAAAAACCTTACAGGAACAGTTGGAGTTAAAACAGGGACTGCACAAAATGAATCTGCATATGCGCATTCGTGGGTAATGGGCTATGCCAAAAATGGTAATAACTCATTGGCCTATGCAGTAATTGTAGAAAATCAGGAACGAGTAGCTACATCGGTAATCAAGTATGTATTGGAAAATAGTATTAACTAGGCTAGTAGTACAAAACATTAAGTATTTTTAGAAAATAATAGGAATTATTAAATGGTGTTGTAATATACCCAAAATAAGTTTATACTATACTTAATAGACATACTATGAAAGACAGGTGAATATGTATGATAGAAACTGTCAGCTGTGGGGGAGTTGTTATCCATAAAGGCAAAGTGCTGGTCCTCTACAAAGATTACAAAAATAGGTATGTAGGATGGGTACTTCCAAAAGGAACTGTAGAAGTTGGGGAAACACACCAAGTAACGGCTCTTCGTGAGGTTCAGGAAGAAGCAGGTGTTGATGCTCATATTGTGAAATATATAGGGTCAAGTCAATATACATTTCAAGGCAAAGATGATACAGTAAGTAAAACTGTACATTGGTATTTAATGAAAGCCAATAGTTTCTATACTAAACCACAACGTGAGGAGTTCTTTTTAGATGCGGGATATTATAAATATTATGAAGCCTATCATTTAGTAAAATTTTCAGATGAGAGATATATTCTAAAAAAAGCTTATAACGCCTATTTAGAACTTAGGAAAAATAATGAGTGGTTTAGTAAAGATGAAGGAAATTACTACTACAAAAAACGATGATTAAGAACTCCAAGTATGGCTTGGAGTTCTTTTAAATTATTTTAGTTTATTAAGTTCAAATTCGATTTTTTCCCACTCGCTATAATATTTAGAAACAGAAGCTTCAAGCTTTTCTTTTTTACCCGTAAGCGCTATAGTCTTATTAAAGTTACTATATATATCAGGGTCGCATAACTGCTCATCAATCGAACTCATTTCATTTTCAGCCACTTCTATACTTTTTTGTAGCTTAGTAAGCTGGGTATTATATTTAGTAATTTGTGACTGAATATCTTTACTCTTTTTCCAATCTAGTTTATTAGCAGATGCAGGTGCATGAATGCTAGGGGCTGAAATTAGTTTTAATTCTTTTTTCTTTTCTAGATAATAATCATAATCGCCAAGATATAATATCATTCCTTTATTAGACATTTCTAATATTTTAGTTGCTGTTTGATTTATAAAATACCTATCATGAGAAATATATACTACAGTACCTTCATACGTTGTAAGCGCGCGTTCTAAAACTTCTTTAGACATAATATCGAGATGGTTAGTAGGCTCATCTAGTAGTAGTAAATTGGTAGCAGACATCATAATTTTTGCAAGAGCAACACGACCTTTCTCGCCACCACTAAGCGTGCTAAGAGGTTGGAACACATCCTCACCTGTAAATAGGAATGCAGCTAATACATTTCTAATATGACCATCTTTTGCTGAAGGGAAAGCATTTTGTAATTCCTCTAATATAGTGTTATTCATATTTAAATTGCTGTGTTCTTGGTCATAATAGCCTATGTGTACATTTGTACCAACTGTAATTGTGCCAGCAGTAGGGGCTATATGGCGCATGATTAATCTAAATAACGATGTTTTGCCAACTCCATTAGGGCCTACAATAGCAATTTTATCTCCCTTTTTAATATCAAAATTAATATTAGCAAAAATGGGTTTTCCTACATAACTTAAGCATAGATTTTTAATAGATAAAACATCATTACCACTAACTACTTGTGGCGTAAGTATTAAATTCATTGGCTTATCATCTATCATAGGCATTTCTAAAACTTCTTGCTTACTAAGCATCTTCTCGCGACTTCTAGCACGTTTAAGCGACTTCTCCCGATTAAATTGTTTAAGCTTCTCTATTACAGCCCTTTGCCTATTAAGTTCCTGCTGTTGTTTTTCAAATTGCTTAACTTGAGTCTCATGCCACTTGTCGCTTTCAATAATATAGTTATCATAATTTCCATAATAAAGATAGCTCTTTCCAAATTCTATATGAACAACTTTATTTACTACCTTATCTAAAAAATATCTATCATGCGATATAATTAGCACAGCCCCTTTATAGTTTCTTAAAAACACCTCCAGCCATTCGATTGACTCTATATCTAAATGGTTAGTAGGCTCATCAAGCAAAAGTACTGTTGGCTCTTCAAGTAATAACTTTGCTAAAGCAACTCTAGTTTTTTGTCCACCGGATAACTGCAATATCTTTTGATTATAAATGCTCTCATCAAAACCTAATCCTTTAAGAATTCCTCTAACAAGGCTTTTATATTCATAACCTTTCTTTGCTTCAAACGCTTGTCTTAAATTATCATACTCTAAAGTGAGGGTTACCGAATGAGTTTGTGCAATTTCATCTTCTAACTCATGAAGGCGTTTTTCTAAACTTAACACTTCATCAAATACACTGAGTAATTCATCGAACACACTATAATGCGACCGAATTTCCATATGTTGTTTTAAATATCCTATAGAACAAAGTTTAGAATAAATAACCTCTCCTTCGTCTGGACTAATTTCATTAGTAATTATTTTAAATAAAGTAGTTTTTCCAACTCCATTATTGCCGACTATTGCAACTTTATCTTGCGCCTCTATATGAAAATGTACATCTACTAAAACATCCTGCTCATTATACGCCTTTGATACGTGATTACATGCTATTACCATATAATGCCTCCCTAATTATTAATAAGCTAAATAGCTTTAGTGTAAGTCTATCAGAAATTAAAAATGTAATATAGGTTTAATAAATAAAAAAGTTGGTTAGAATACTAAGAAAACCGCCTAATACAAGTGAGGTGCAAACAATGGAAGAGCGTAAAATTTCTATGGCTGTAGTTAGAAGGTTACCTAGGTACTATAGATATTTAGGTGATTTGTTAGATGAGGGTGTAACTAAAATTTCATCGCGTGAGCTGAGTGAAAAAATGAAAGTAACTGCATCTCAAATAAGACAAGATTTAAATAACTTTGGAGGATTTGGGCAACAAGGTTATGGGTATAATGTGGAATATTTATATGAAGAAATCGGTAAAATACTAGGACTTAGTCGACGTTATAAAATGATTTTAATTGGGGCAGGCAACTTAGGACAAGCTTTGGCTAATTATACATCCTTTAGTAAAAGAGGATTTGACCTTATTGGGATATTTGATATTAATCCTAAATTAGTTAGCCTGACCATTCGGGGGGTAGAAGTATTGGATATAGACACTTTAGAGAAATTTGTTCAATCCCATGACGTTGATATTGCAATAATTACAGTCCCTAAACTGGGAGCGCAAGAAGTTGCTGATAATTTATCTAATTGGGGAATTAAAGGAATTTGGAACTTTTCTCCTGTAGATTTATTATGTAAAGATAATATAGTAATAGAAAACGTTAATTTATCACAATCTTTAATGACTCTTGCATACCAAATACATTCTATGAGCGATAAAACTTAAATTGTAATATACTTATGTCACTAAGACGATATAAGTATATTTTTTATTTGTAACTTTGTGGTATTTATAACAGTTTTGTAGTAAAATAAACTATAAACTATTTAAAAATGGAGATTAGCGATGTTAAAAAAATTTTTTCAAAAAAAGCGTACACCTACAGTCATTTCACCAGAACATGAAAAAAATCAATTTATTGAAGATAACCTTGAGATAATTAAATATTCTCTAAGCCAGAAAAAGCTACCTATTGTATCTTTAGACCAATCTTGGCATAACATTAAAGGTATTTTACAAGATGATGAGCTATTAAAACTTGAGGCGCAGGTGATGGAAGATTTAAAGCGTAGGGGACAGATAACACATGATATTAATGAAAATATAAATGCAAAAAGCGTATTAGTCTCCAAAATTTTGGAGCTTAGCGAACATTTAGTTGATGAAGATAGCGATATTGATGATATGATAAAAGCAAAAGAAGCGCTAATTCACGCTAATGATGAAATAAGCAAACTTGAATTAGAAGCAGTACAGTTAGAGGAGATATTAGAAAGTACTAATCATGACCTAATAGAAAGGGCAGTAATTAAGGCGTATACAATTATGATGAATTACAGAGACCAAGCTAATTCGTTAGAAGATGAGATTGACCACTTAAGAAAAAAGTTATTAGAGAAAACGGAAGAACGTAAGAGCGTTGCAACAAATCATAATCAGTTATATAATTACTTACATGATGTAGTTGGATATGAGTATGTAAATAAAATGGATAAAATTGTAGGTGAGTAATGATAGAAGGTATTGGGACTGACATTATAGAAATTGAACGCATTAAGCGAGCAGTTGAGAATAACGAGGCATTTTTAGATAAAATCTTTACTGATTATGAACGTAGTTACTTTAAGCAAAGAAACTTTAATGCACAGAGTATAGCTGGAATATTTGCAGCAAAAGAAGCGGTTAGTAAAGCTTTAGGTACAGGTTTTAGAGGCATAAGGATGAATGAAATTGAGATTAGACATACCGAGTATGGCAAGCCGCTTATAAATTTGTACGGAAGTGCGAAGGAGCTTGCCTCTTTGTTATGCGTAAATAATATGCAAATTAGCATTTCACACTGCAAGCTATATGCAGTTGCTTTTGTTATAGCAGAAAAATGAAAATACAGCTTGTACTAAAATTATGTCAAAACACATATATAAATGTAAGCTTGTACTATAAAATATCGAACTTTAAAAAAAAAATGTTGAATATCTTCATATTTAAACAGGTCGTAGAGTATATTTAGGTAAGGACACTAAGGAGGTTAACATGACTTTTCTTCAACCAAGAGTGATAGCGGAAGTAAACACCGCTGCTATTAGACACAATTATCAGGAAATTAGAAAATTTGTTTCTAAAAACGTGGAAATTATGAGCATTGTAAAAGCTGACGGGTATGGACATGGGGCAATTGAGGTGGCTAAAATATTGCAAGACGAGGGCGTTAATAGATTTGGTGTTGCAATTGCTAAAGAAGGCGAGGAACTGAGGCTTTCTGGTATAAAATCACCTATTTTAGTTTTGGGATACACCCCTATAACTGATATTGAAATGTTAATTGTAAACGACTTGACCCAAACAGTTTTTAGTTATGAAATGGCTGAATATATTTCAACACGTGCTAAGAGGTTTAAAAAAGTTATTAATATTCATGTCAAAATAGATACCGGGATGGGAAGAATAGGCTTCTTGCCAAATTTTAGTAGTATAAATGAGATTAGAAAAATAATGGAGCTTCCTAACATTAATTTGGAAGGAATATTCACACACTTTTCTACATCTGATGAATACGATAAATCTTATACTAAAGAACAGTGGAGTATATTTAAAGGGTTTATTAGTGAGTTAAAAGATTGCGGTGTGGAAATTCCACTTATGCATGCGGCTAACAGTGGAGCTATTATATCTCACCCATATACAAGTATGGATATAGTTAGGCCAGGTATTTTACTTTATGGCCACTATCCATCTAAGTATTTAACGCAGAAAAACGTTTCGTTAATTCCTGCCATGTCTTTGAAAACTCAAGTAGTTCATGTGAAAGAATTATCCCCTTCGCAATATGTAAGTTATGGAAAAAAGTTTATGACTACGCATAGGACTAAGATAGCAACAATACCAATCGGCTATGCTGATGGTTACTCTAGAAGACTTTCAAACAGGGGTAGGGTTCTAATTAGAGGGCAGTTTGCAGATATTGTAGGAACGATATGTATGGACCAGTTTATGGTAGACATTACACATATACCAGAGGTTTCGGTTGGTGATGAGGTAGTTCTATTTGGTCGACAAGGTGACAATGAGATATTAGTTGAGGAATTGGCTAACATTATAGATACAATCAATTATGAACTAATATGCATGGTAGGTAAACGAGTGCCAAGAAGGTATGTCTAAATAAAAAAAGTATAAAATAACTACAGTAGGCAATAATAATATTGCATGCTGTTTTAGGAGTGTGTCGCTATGTTGAGTTTTATTTCAAATAGAGAAGATGGAAAATCAGATAAGGCAATTGACAGAACAGTCCTAAAGATGATGCGAAGAGGATATTTAGAGATGGCGGATATTAATTTATCCATCTCAAATTTGTATTTCCAGGTAGAAAGTGAGGTACAATCTTACTATGATGATTTAGTGGAGTGTGAGTAGAATGATAGTCAAACGAGGAGATGTGTTTTATGCCGATTTAAGCCCAGTCATAGGTTCAGAGCAAGGTGGGGTAAGGCCTGTTCTTGTAGTTCAAAATGACATGGGTAATAGATTTAGTCCCACGATTATATGTGCGGCTATAACATCAAAGATTAATAAAGCTAAGTTACCAACTCATGTAGAAATTGATGATAATCGTTATGAGATTGTAAAGAGATCAGTAATTTTACTAGAGCAAATAAGAACAATAGATAAAAAGAGACTAAAAGAAAAGATTTGTCATTTAGACCATGAATTAATGATGCAAGTAGATAAAGCCATTCTTGTTAGCTTCAGTGTAGGTACATAAGAAGTACTCTGCATAAAGATGTAGTTCGAAAAAAGGCTAGATTACGTAGTCTTTTTTAGTTATAGGTAGAATATATTTTTTCAGGGGAGTGTGAGAAGTCCTCGCATTCCCTTTCCTAAACTAAAAGCTTAGTTATATGGAGGGAATAGTATGAAGGAGATATTAGGTAAATTAGGTGAAAGCGTTATGACTACATACAAAGAGGTGTCGGAACAGACGCATAAAACCGTAGACCAAACAAAAACACGTGCACAACTAACGGCTTTAAAAAGTGACTTGAAAAAACAATTTCAAAAACTTGGCGAATGTTATTATGAATATGCTGAAAATGGGCAAGAATTTAATTGTGTAGAGCTGTTAGCCAAAACTCGCCAGATTGTGGCTCAAATTCAGTGTTTAGAGCTAGATATTGGGGAAACGCTAGAAACCCAAAAGGGAAGTTTTGATAATTATAAGCAGGGTTTGAAATCAACTTGGGCTAAAGAGGTTGCTCAAATAGAGGAAGTTGCACAAGTTAAGCATATTAAATTGTATAAATTTTGTGGGGAATGTAACACCGGCAATTCACCGCAGAATGTAGTTTGTATTAATTGCGGTGCTAAAATTGAAAATTGAAAGGTAGGGAATATAAGTTGATTCAAAGTCAGTTTACGCCACATGCACAAGAAGCAATAGATTATGCACAGAAAATCATGGAGCAGTTTAGGCACAAATATTTGGGGACGGAACATTTGTTGGTCGGACTAGCTCACGTGGATAATTCTGTGTCTAAAACAGCCCTAAAAAATCAGGGTGTTAATGAAGATGATATTATTCAGAAAATTAGGGAATTAATTGGCAAGTCTAGTCATACAGATTCTATTAACAGAGGTTTTACACCTAGAATGGCACGCATAATTGAGAGAAGTAATCAATTAACTAAACAAATGGGTGCTGATAAGATTGGTACTGAGCATTTGCTTATGACTCTGTTAAAAGAGGTTCAATCAGTGGGCCTTAGAATTTTAGAGATGTTAAAGGTAGATATTAATAAGTTATATAGTAGTGTAAATAACATTGTAGCTAGCGATAGAAGTAAAGATGTTACGTTCCACCACTCTAAGCTAAAAGAGAGTAAAACGAGTGTGACTCCTACTTTAGATAAGTTTAGCCGCGACCTTACTCAACTTGCTGAAGACGGTAAGTTTGACCCTATTGTAGGGAGAGAAGAAGAAATTGAAAGAATTATTCAGATTTTATCTAGGCGTACTAAAAATAATCCTTGTTTAGTAGGCGAACCTGGTGTAGGTAAAACTGCTGTGGCTGAGGGGCTTGCACAGAGGATTGTGGCTGGAACAGTTCCTTCGCTTCTTAAAGATAAGCGTGTAGTTGCTTTAGATTTATCTACTATGGTAGCAGGAACTAAGTATAGAGGCGAGTTTGAAGATAGGATTACTAAGGTTATTAAAGAGATTATTGATACTTCTAATATAGTTGTATTTATTGATGAGCTTCATACTATTATAGGAGCGGGTTCAGCAGAGGGTACTATGGATGCTTCAAATATTTTAAAACCTGCGCTATCTAGAGGAGAGTTGCAGTTAATTGGTGCTACTACTCTGAATGAATTTAGAAAGTATATTGAAAAAGATGCAGCACTTGAGAGAAGGTTCCAGCCAGTTAAAGTTGAGGAGCCTACTGTGCAAGAAACTTTAGTGATTTTAGAGGGTATAAGAGATAAATATGAAACTCATCATGAAGTTACTATTTTAGATGAAGCTTTATGGGCAGCAGTTAAACTTTCTGACCGCTATATTAATGATAGACATTTGCCAGATAAGGCGATTGATTTAATTGATGAGGCGGCTTCAAGAGTTAGGTTAAGAGCATATACGTCTCCAGAACATGTGACTGAACTGGAGCAAGAGCTAGCACTTCACTCAGCACAAAAAGAGCAGGCTATTATAGAAGAAGATTATGAAAAAGCAGGGTCTATTAAAAAGCAAGAAAATGAAATAAGAGAAAAATTAGTTGCGTTAACTAAAGAATGGGAAGAGTCACAAACTAAGAACCATCAAGAAGTAACGTCTGAAGATATTGCGGAAGTTGTAAGCAAATGGGTTAACATTCCGGTTAAGAGATTAGCACAAGAAGAAAGTCATAAGTTAAGAAACCTTGAAGAAGAGCTTCATAAGCGAATAATAGGCCAGGATGAAGCTGTGGTAAGTGTTTCTAAAGCTGTAAGAAGAGGGCGAGTAGGGCTTAAAGACCCTAATAGACCAATTGGCTCATTTTTATTTTTAGGCCCTACAGGCGTAGGTAAAACGGAGCTTACTAAAGCTTTAGCTTATACTCTATTTGGTGATGAAGGTTCTATGATTAGAGTTGATATGAGTGAGTATATGGAGAAGCATTCTGTGTCTAAACTTATAGGGTCGCCTCCTGGTTACGTTGGTTATGAAGAAGGCGGGCAGCTTACTGAGAAAATCAGACGTAAACCATATAGTGTAATCCTTCTTGACGAAATAGAAAAAGCTCATCCGGATGTATTTAATATACTGCTGCAAATTTTAGATGATGGGCATATTACGGATTCTACTGGTAGAAGAGTAGATTTTAAAAATACTATAATCATTATGACTTCTAATATTGGAGCAACTCAAATAACTTCTCCAAAAAGAGTTGGGTTTGTTAGTTCTACAGATAAACAAAAAGAGTATAAAGATATGAAAAAAACTGTTATGGAAGAAGTTAAAAAATTGTTTAGACCTGAGTTTTTAAATAGGTTAGATGAGACAATTGTATTCCATCAGTTAACGGTAGAAAATATAGAGCAGATAGCAGAAGTTATGACTAAGTCACTTGTTGAGCGTATTTCTAAAAACGTAGGAGTGAAATTAGAATTAACAGAAGAAGCGATTAAATTCCTAGCGAAAAAAGGATTTGATGAAGCTTATGGTGCAAGACCACTAAGACGTGCTATTCAGACTATTATTGAGGATAAATTGGCAGATGAAATGTTAGAAGGCAAAGTAAAAGAAGGCGATAAGATTACTGTGCAAGTTGATAGCGAAGAAAATGTAAGTTTCGTAAAATAGCACAATAAATTATCTGGAAATTTGTGTAAGATTACAAAGCTAGGGGTAGCTAGTAGTCCTTATTCACAAAAAAATAAAATGAAATTTTTGTAAAATAGTATTTTACTTCTTGCTCTTTTTTAGGTATAATAAGATATATTTAGCAATAAAAAAATTAATTAAGCGGAGGGTTCATTATGGCAATTGTAGAAGAAATAATTCGTAAAAATGCGGACAACACATTGAGTTTTGGAAACCATGAATTAACGAGTAAGACAAAGGTTTTGGACTTCGATTTAGACGGATCAAGTTATAAAGCAAAGAGCTTTAACGAAGTTACTAAGCTTAAAAAAGAGGGCAAATTAGTATACGAATCATTACCAGGGACAACAGTGCACAATTTTAAGGTGACAGATGATCTAGTATCGTTTATGCTAGAAGGGTTTGCGGCTAGCCAGATTACACTTGAGCTTACGCCAACAACTTCTTACGAATTTAAGGTAGATAATGATTTTATTGCAAAGGTAACAACTACTGCAACGGGTAAAGTTAACATCTCAGTAGTGGCTACAAATGAACCGAAGCTAGTGGAGCTAATAAGAGTTTAGTTTTGAAGAGGATTACTATATGTAGTCCTCTTTTTTTGTGGATTTATTTATCTGTTTAACACAGCAGATTTTTGGTAATAATACTAAAGGTTGGAGCCTTTTTCCCACTAAATGAGGGACTGGGGAGCTAGGGCCTAAAGTTTAGCTAGGAGTGAGTTGATGGCAAAAGTAAAACAAATATTTGTGTGTCAAAATTGTGGGTATGAGTCGGCAAAATGGTTAGGAAAATGTAACTCATGTAATGAATGGAACTCTTTTGTGGAAGAGAGCGTGGGAACAAAAACTAAAAGTTGTGCTAGCTTAAAAGCGCCAATTAAATTAAATGACATACATGTTGTAGATGAAAGTAGAACTACAACTGGAATGAAAGAATTAGACCGAGTGTTAGGTGGAGGAATAGTTAAAGGGTCACTTGTGTTAGTTGGTGGAGACCCTGGTATAGGTAAGTCCACTTTGCTGCTTCAAATATGTGAATCTATAGGCAGACAAGATAAAAAGGTTTTATATATATCAGGAGAAGAGTCGGTAGTGCAAATAAAAATTAGAGGAGAAAGATTGAAGGTAGCTACTAATAATCTTTCGCTATTATCTGAAACTAATATGACTAATATTATAGCACAAGCAAAGCACACTAAACCAGATATTATTATTCTAGATTCAATCCAAACAGTATATTGTGAAGAGGTAACATCTGCGCCCGGGAGTGTGAGCCAAGTTAGAGAAGCAACTCATGCACTAATGAATTTAGGCAAAGTACATGATATTACTATATTAATAGTAGGCCATGTGACAAAAGAGGGTTCTTTGGCAGGACCTAGAGTGTTAGAGCATATGGTGGATACGGTTTTATATTTTGAAGGTGAGCGCCATGCTTCGTTTAGAATATTGCGAGCGGTAAAAAACAGATTTGGTTCTACTAATGAAATAGGAGTTTTTGAAATGGTGGACGTTGGACTAATTGAGGTAAAGAACCCTTCTGAACTAATGTTAACAGGTAGACCGTTGGAAGTGGCTGGCTCTGCTGTTAGTTGTAATATAGAAGGGACGCGGCCTATGCTTATCGAGGTTCAATCACTCACTAGCTTTACTAGTTTTGGTATGCCAAGGCGAACGGCAACGGGTATTGATTATAATAGGATGGTTTTACTTATTGCCGTACTAGATAAGCGATTAGGTTTAGACCTGGGTAGCTATGATGCATATGTAAATCTTGCTGGAGGCATTAAAGTTAATGAACCAGCTTTAGATTTAGCGGTGGTGGTTTCAATTGCGTCTAGTTTTAAAAATAAACCGATTGACTCTGAAATGGTTATAATAGGAGAAGTGGGTTTAACGGGTGAAGTTAGAGCAGTTACATTACCGGAGAAACGTGTTATGGAAGCAGCTAAATTAGGTTTTAAAAAATGCATTATTCCGAAATCTAATAAATCAAAGTTACCTAAAATTCAAGGAATTGAAGTTATTGGGGTAGATACAGTTAAAGAAGCATTAGAGGCTGCACTAATTAAATAATTTTATATACTACAAGTCAATAATATATTATAATAGTATAAAAATATTATGAAATGGGGTAGGTTATGTTAAGAGTAGGAACCGGATACGATGTCCATAAGTTAGTAGAAAATAGAGAGTTAATTTTAGGCGGAGTTAAAATTGAGCATTATAAAGGCTTGCTGGGCCATTCCGATGCGGATGTATTAGTGCATGCAATAATAGATGCATTGCTAGGAGCAGCAGCTTTAGGTGATATAGGAACACATTTTCC
The DNA here is from genome assembly GCA_001994995.1 of Candidatus Parepulonipiscium sp. PG-Nuni2H_MBin01. GTDB lineage: Bacteria > Bacillota > Clostridia > Lachnospirales > Cellulosilyticaceae > Parepulonipiscium > Parepulonipiscium primum. Next base: position 39,457 of record MDJM01000067.1, read on the forward strand.
AGATACAGATTCATTTTATGAGGGTATTTCTAGCTTACATCTATTAGTAAGGGTGAGCGATTTACTCGATAAATACAACATAACAATTAACAATATAGATTCAACGATTATAGCGCAAAAACCGAAACTTGCACCTTTCATTAAGGAAATGAGAGCAAATATAGCACAAATGCTAAATATATCATTTAACCAAATTAATATTAAAGCCACTACTGAAGAAAATCTTGGATTTACAGGAAATGAGCATGGAATGGCTGCTCAGGCAATTGTTTTAATTGATATGCCGTCAACTACTCCCACTTATAGAAGTGGGAGCTTGTAAAAGCTCGGTTGACTAGACTAAGCATTTATTTGCTCCGTTATAT
>MDJM01000068.1 GCA_001994995.1 Candidatus Parepulonipiscium sp. PG-Nuni2H_MBin01
GTTGTTATAATCTGCTCAAAGGTTTCGCACTCGCTTAGATTACATGCGCTTACCATTTGTGCCGCCATAGAAATATGCCCATGTGTATCTATAAAGCTAGGCATCAACGTCTTGCCATGTAAATCAACAAATTCAACATCTTGTGGTGCCACATCTTTTATATCATCTAGCGTTCCTGTTTTAATAATAATACCATCTGTAACTAATACCGCATCTATACAACAGTCTTCCATAGTAATAATAGTCCCGTTATAATACACTGTTGACATAATAAATCCTCCAATTATTCAATTTCGTCTTTAGAGCGGTCGCTAATAGTATAACTCTCTTCAACTGGCAAAACAAAAATTTTACCATCGCCTGGATTGCCATCACCGCTAATAGCAGCATCCATAATAATATCAATAACTTTATTTTTATCATCATCTTGGCATACTATAAAGAGAGTAGTTTTAGACATTTCTTCATACACCACATTACCAACTTGAATACCTTTTTGCTTACCGCGACCAGCAACATCCCATTTGGTGGAAGCATAAAAACCTTGCTGTGCTAAACTTTCTTTTACTATAAAAAACTTATCTGGACGAATAATTGCCATTACCATCTTCATTATAAAATCCTCCTTATACGGTTCAACTTAGAACCAAATTATTATCTAACAACACCCGAAAAGTCAGTTGATTGCTCAGCCAACACACCTTGGATAAAAGTACCTGCGCCAGCAACAGTACCATCTTCATCAACAGCGAATTTTTCGCCAGTAAATAAATTAAATGTGGGTTTATTTAATAATTTAAAAGCTTTAAGCATTACAAGATATAATATAGAAACGCCAAGTAAAATCGCCACAGTCATCGCCAAGCTAATTTGCTCAGTTCCCATAAGTGTAATTGCAATGGTAATTGGACCTACAAAACTTAAAAATAAATTAGTCATACCAAGTTCCGTAGCAGCTGGAGTTTGCAGTTTAGGGTCAATAATCCTAAGCAGTGCAATTCCGCTAGGTGTAGTTCCAGTACACATGCCATACATACCTACAGCGCGCTCAAAGTCATGGTCACTGCCAAGCCTTGATGTTAAGAATATACATACGTATGCAATAAATATTGCATTAACAGCAGATGCTATAGCTATAGGTATAATCCAAATCCCAATTACACTAACTTTAATAGCCATAAACGCCGCTACAACTACTAAATCTGAAAATGCACCTGTAATTTTATTTTGTAAATCAATGTTGAGCAAAAATTCCGCATTAAATTTTCTTAAAACCTTTTTCACTATGCTAGCTGCAACTAAACCCCATATAAATAACATGCCCGAAAAAGACGGTCCAAGCACAGGAATGCAATATGCAATTTCTGCAAGTATTATAGCAATGATATAAGCTATACCCATAAAAGCTATATGTAACGTTAACGTTTCAATATTTCCGCTATGAGTAGTAACCTTACCCATCGACTGCCTTTGTTCCTCAGCAAAAAAGTAACCGCGCTCAACTGATGGGCTAATTTTAGTATTAATTTTAACCAAATTTTTGCGAATTCCATATTTGGCTAACGGAATACCGATAATAAATGCTGCTAGAAAACCCATTACAGCAAACGTAAGTCCTACCATTTGAGAATTAGGTATCATATACAAAGTTTCAAAAATCAATCCCATATTACTTGCTTGCCCCGGTCCCTGACAAAATGCATACGGCACTAAAATCCCATAAACAGCTTCCATATCAAATATTTTACCTATCACAGCAATAACTAAAACTCCAATAACTCCTGTTAGGCCAAATAGCATACTCCACTGGATTCCAAGACCTAACGCACCTTTAGTAATTGACGAACCGCCAGTTTGTTTTGTAGCTTTTTTCTTTTCCTTTACACTTGCCAGCCCTATTGAAATAAATGACATTGTAAATAGTATTTCTACTAACACGCTATAATAGTCAACTGTTACATCTGGAAATATAAAATCGTTTATAGTATTCATATAAACTAAACCTATAATCCCACTGATTACATTTACAGGCACTAACAACTTGCCTAGTTTCTTAGATTTGCTACGAATAACCATACTAAATCCAATGATACAACACATAAGGCATAACGCAATAACTGATGGATACATATAAATTCCCCCCAAAAAAAAAGACGACAAGCAGTAAATCCTTGCTTGTCGCCTATGACATTATAATTTAATAGTAACACAATTCAGTTTATTATACAATAGGATAATAATACATATTTTATAATAAAATTATCGTTATCTTATGCATTTTAATCAAACTTATAAGCCACACCGTTTTTGATAGTTTCGATTATCTTAATATTCTTAATTTCCATATGCTCCACTTCAAGCGGATTTTTATCTAGTATAACTAAGTCCGCAACTTTTCCCTCTTTAATGCTACCTTTAGTGTTTTCGTCAAAGTAAGCGTACGCGGCATTTATAGTAACAGCTTTAAGTGCATCGTAAACTGAACATTTATGCTGCTCACCTACAACGCTACCTTGTTTAGTTACACGATTAACTGCTGCCCACACAGAAAATAGCGGATTTGGTTTAGTCATTGGCCCATTTTGATTAAAATTAACTAATAATCCGTTATCCATCACCGCTTTAACAGGAGTAATATAATCCACAATTTGTGGCGACAAATGTTCTAAGTTAACATCGCCGTAGTAATAAATTTGTCCTGTAAACATAGAAGGGATAATATTTAGCTGCTTCATAGCGTCTAACTGGTCATCGCGAAGCATTGAGCAATGTAACATCATTGGCCTATTAACATTTGGTACTTTATGCAACCCTCTTATAAGCTGGTCTGCTGCCGCATCACCGTTACAATGCACTAAAATTTGCAAATTATCTTCCGCTGCATCGGCTATTAAACGTTCTAACTGTGCATCTGTAAAATAAGCATGCCCGACATAATCGCCACAATTTTCATATGGCGTAGTTAACCATGCTAATTTGCTTTGCAATGCACCATCAGCAATAATAGTATATCCGCCTAATTTTAAGTGGTTATTATATTGGTTAACATATTGTTGGTTATTATCCATTGTTTCAATCGCTTCCGGAGTCATAATCGGATACGCAACTATATCCACCAACAATTTATCCTCTGCCGCTAACATCTTCAGCAGTGCTATATTTGCCGAATTCGTAGCACCATCTTGCACAGTAGTAACGCCATATTTCAAATATTCTAATTGCGTCTGCTGTACATAATCAAATAAATGAAATTGCAAAAACTGAAACAAATCATCTAACACCGCCAGTATCGCTTGTCCTTCCAAATACCCATTTGGCTCCATAGTTCCATCCACTCTACCAATCTTTCCTACTGGCGGGTCTGGAGTGTCAGCAGTAATATGAAGTAAGTTTAGCCCTGCGCTATTAACACAGCCTATATGCGCTGACGTACCTAGCACAACCATTGGCTTATCAGGCGATATTTCATCTAAAATTTCTTTGCTAAGATTTTGCTTATTAGGCATTAAATTATTATCGCATGCATATCCTAACAAACCTTCTTCCGGCCCATATTCTTTAGACTTGTGCAACTCCTCAATAACTTGCTCATACGTTTCGCACTCACTTAAATTGCATCCTTTACTAGTCAAAACCGACATTGTAAAATGCCCATGCGTATCAATAAAGCCCGGCAACATCGTCGCTCCTTTTAAATCATGCATAAGAGCAGTTTCAGGCGCGCTAGCTTGAACTTCACTTAGCGTACCCACTTTAGTGATAACGCCTTCTTCTACTAAAATAGCTTCTACTTGTGTCTCATTTTCCATTGTAATAATGGTTCCATTTGCATATATTGTGGCCATTTTATCGTCCCCTTATTTTTTTCTTTTATATTAGCATGTTTTGTTTATGTACACAATACTTGAATTATTGCCATAAAAAAGAGCTGTTACAAAACGTAACAGCTCATGTAGCTTACTCTACAATATGAATCTTCATAGTATTAGTAGTTTGGCGATTTGAATATGGAATTCCAAAAGTCATAAGAACAGTGTCTCCCACTTTAATCTTACCTAACTCTTTAAGCGTTTCTATCGAATCCTTAATTAAAGGCATAATCTCATTACGTTGCTCAAACATAATAGGCTCCACACCGCTAAATAAATTAGCAGTACGCTGCACTCTATCATCATACACTAACGCATAAATTGGTGCTTGTGGCGTAAACTTAGAAACTACGCCTGCTGTAAACCCAGTATTCGTAGGGCAGATAATCGCCGACACAGCTAAATCATCCGCAGCTCGACATGCTCCATAAGCAACAATATCCGCTGGCTTATTTCCTTTATGCTTTCTATGCGCCTCCAATAACGCCTGATAATCTCTAGTCTCTTCCGTTTCAATAGCAATCGAACTAGTCATTTTTACAGCCTCAACCGGATACTTACCTGTTGCCGTCTCTCCTGATAACATCACAGCATCTGCACCATCGTTTATAGAATTGGAAATGTCAATCGCCTCAGCTCTCGTTGGCAGCGGATTATTAATCATCGACTCAATTATATGCGTAGAAACAATAACCGGCTTTCCTGACCTATTACATCTGCTTACAATTTCCCTTTGCAACCTTGGCATCTTCGCTATAGGAACTTCCACTCCTAACGTCCCTCTTGCTACTATAACCCCATCTGCCGCATCAATTATCTCATCTAACTTCTCTATTGCATTACTACATTGTATTTTAGCAATAACCTTAATATGCTCTGCACCCTTATCTTGCAAAATCTGCTTAACCACTTTAATACTTTGCGCGCTTCTTACAAAGGAAATACTAATGAAATCTACTCCCTCTTTTATTCCAAACTCAATATCTTGAATATCTCTCTCAGTAATCACTGGCAACGTAGTCAAAATATTTGGCACGCTCACCAACTTCCTATCTCGCGCCACACCACCTATAATAACCGTACACACAATCTCCGTGTCATCCACACAAACAACCTCTAGCAATATAACTCCGTCGTTAAGTAATATCTTATCCCCAGCTTTAACATCATTTGGTAACCCATCATATGTGATAGAACACATTTGATTCGTTCCATCCACATCTCTTGTAGTTAAAATAAACTGCGCACCTTGCACCAACGTAGCTTCTCCGCCTTTAAAAGTCTTAGTACGTATCTCTGGACCCTTAGTGTCTAACAAAATACCAATTGGCTTTTTCGTCTCATCTCTATATCTCTTAATCATATTAATTCGATTTTGTTGTACCTCATAGCCACCGTGTGAAAAATTTAACCTTACTATATTAACTCCTGCATCTACTAACTTAGCAAAAACTTGAGGTGAGTCACTTGATGGTCCTATAGTTGCAATAATTTTCGTTTTTTTCATACACTTTGCTCCTTATTATATATTCAATTTCCTTTATCATACCACGTTTAATTTAAGATTTATAGAGCCTATTTAATTACAAATTTAGAAATCTGTGCTCTTAGTTGTTCACTTTGGCTAGCCAACTCCTGACTTATTGCCACGTTTTCTTCTGAAATTGCTGCTGTTGTATCTATCTCATTAGCCAACTTATCAGTCCCAGCAACCACATCTTTTAACAATATAGCTTGGCGGTTAGCAGCATCCTTAACCATAGCCGAAGCCTTATCATTCTCTTCTGTAGATAACCTTATATCCTCCAACGCCTGCGTAGTTAAAGCAACTTGCGTTTCCCCTTTTACTACAGTTTGCAAATTACTCGAAAGCAACTCCTGAATCTCTTTAACCGTATTAGAACTTCGGCTAGCCAATTCTCTTATCTCATTTGCCACAATCGCAAACCCTTTACCATTCTCACCTGCCCTAGCCGCTTCAATAGCCGCATTTAGTGCCAACAAATTCGTTTGGTCTGCTATATCATCAATAACAGTTATAATCTGTGAAATCTGATTAGTCGAAGTTGAAATATTGCTCATAGCCTCCACAGTCTGGTCAGATATAATTTGCCCATCCGTCGCTTTTTGCTTCATAGCCTGCACTATATTATAACTATCTCCCACCAACTTCATCGTCTCTTCCATAGTCTGGTCAATCTGTCTCGTTGAATCTCTAAACTCCTCAAGTAATGTACGCTGTGCTATAGTCGCCTCTGCTAAACTCATCGCAGAATCAGCAATCTGATTAGCCCCAAAATTAACCTCATCTGCTGATGTAGTAGTCTCTGATATCAAACCTCTTAAATTCTCCGCAATTTCATCTAACGAACGGTCAATCGCCACAAAGTCCCCAATAAACTTCTCTTTAGATTCCCTTACAAAAACCCCTGAAGAATATGTGTGTAACGTATTTGATATTTCAGCTATATATGCTGCTAAATTTCTAGAGATTTCGTCAATTGTCTGTATAAATATTTTAACGTCACGAGTATTCACTTTTATATGCGCCGTTTCAATATCTAACTTACCTTGGTGTAGCTCAGTCAATGCTTCTACACACTCTTCTATTGGCTTTAATAACATCTCTACTACTTTATATATCACAAAAACCATAACTGCTATTAACCCTATACATGTCATTAACGTACTTACTATAGAACTACCTATAGTACTATGCATATCCTCATTAGAATAACTTGCAACCACTTTCCATGTCGTGTTTGGAAGTATTCTATATAATGCACGTATGTTATCCCCCGACTCATTATCTAATCTAATTATCTCCCCTTCTAAGCTCGATAGCACCTTCGCATACTCTCCTACACTAGTAGCAGACGTAGAATCTGTAACATACTGAGTATTCTCATGTACAACAATAGAATTATCTTGAGTCGTAATAAATAAACCAATATTATTCTCATCAGATAAATGTTGAACAGTTTGATTTAAGACATTAAGGTCAATATCAATACCAATTACTCCTACCGTTCTATTATCCGCATTTTTAACCGGTAACGCCACACTTACCACAAATTCCTTAGTAGTAACTGATAAATACGGGTCTGATATATACACCCCATCAGCTGCTATTGCCCCTTGGTACCATGGCCTAGTACGCGGGTCGTAATTATCCTCTGCCACTGCTGTTGAACTTGCATAAATACCATCTTCTGTACCTAAAAACAATGCTATAACATCATCATCACTTTCTATGATAGCCTCAAAATATTCTGAAAGGCCCGTTAAATCGGTATACAACTCACGCAGTTCCACTTCAATTCCCACTTGTGCCACTTGCGCAATATTACCATTTAACCATCCTTCAAACTCCGATATAGCAATGTCGCTATTTAACTTAACTTGCAGTTCCACTTCTGTAATTTGCTGAGTTACCATGCTTAATATCTGGATTACACTTACGACAAGTAAAATCGCTACTATTAACACAGTAAAAATCAATCTAATCTGTCGTGCTAACGATAATTTGCTCATAAATCCCCCTCCTTTTTTTGCCCTTACCCATTAATTTGACATTTAGTTACATGAGCTTTATGCTAGTGTTATATTATATTCTCAAACCATTGTTGTTATGACAACTGTAAAGGGTTACTAAAATTATGAGGGATATTTATTGTGCTTTTCAATAAAAATGCCATCGGGCTATAAATACCTTCTGGCTACAGAGTTATTATGTGTATAATTACTGTTTCATATGCTGGAATAAATATGCCATGTTCGCTAGGCTACTACATGGCAGTAAATTTATTATAAGATTAGTTTTGTATCATATTTTCAATAAAAATGCCATATCCACTCGTAGGGTCATTTACAAACACATGACTTATAGCGCCAATTAACTTACCATCCTGTAATATTGGGCTACCACTCATCCCTTGCACTATTCCCTGCGTTAGCTCTAGCAAAGTCTCATCCACAATCTTTATTATCATTCCTTTTGATGGCTCTGTAGTATACTTAGCCACCTTCTGTACCTTAATATCATAAGCTACTACTCCATCTCCTGTTAAATCCGCAAGTATTGTAGCCTCTCCTTCTTTAACTTCATTTTGCGTTGCAATAGGCACCGCCTCATGCTCCATCTTATCAATATCCTCTTGCTCCATTACACCGAATATGCCCCTAGACGTATTATTATTAATATCCCCTAAATGTGCATAATCCTGAGTATTTATAATTCCGCTTATCTCCCCTGGCTTACCTGCCTCGCCCTTCTTAATCTGGTCTACTACAGCAGTCATAATACTACCAGTTGATATTGGAATAATCTTTTCAAACTCAGCATCTGTAATCCCATGTCCTAGCGCTCCAAACGAACCGCTCTGTGGGTCTACATACGTAAGAGTACCTAATCCCTGAATTGTATCTTTCACCCAAGCTCCTATCTTATATCCACTCTCCTCATCAGAATACTGTGGCTCAATCTCAACCTCCAACTCCTTCTTCCCTCGTATTATCTCTAACGTAATCTTCTCCCCATTATTACTTTCTACATATGTTTTAAACTCCTCTTTTGTAGTTACGCTCTGGCCATCTACAGCAGTTATTATATCTCCCTTTTTAACCTTATTCTTACACGGATTAACTTCTTTTCCATTAGAAACAAAATTACCTGTTCCTACTACGCACACCCCATCAGAATGAACCTCTATCCCAATTACCTGCCCCCCTGGTATTACCTCCTGATACGGCATCGCTTGCACTGCCACCGTCTTAACCGGAATTGTACCTAGCAAACTTATTTCAATTTGGGAACTACCCTCATTTTGTACCTCTACAACCAACGGCTCATTTAGGCTTACATTTTCTTTTCCTTGTAATATACTATGTTCATCTCTTAGTATTAAATCATCTTGAACCTTAACTCTAGCCCATAAGGGTAACTCAAAATTTAAACAATATTCTCTGCCTACAACTACACGAATTTCATTTGGTAAATAATAATACGTAACTACAAAAGGGCTAATTATCGTAAATATAATCATAAAAGATAAGCAACAAAGTAGGACTTTTTTTAGTTTTTGGTTTTCCACCTTACCCACATCCTATTCTTTATTTTTTTGTTATCTTATAAACTTTCCTTTTTTCAGAACATTTATACAGGTTGATGAATTATTCATACGGTATTTTTTACACAAAAAAGAAATACAAGGAAAGATACTGTCTTTCGATGTATTCCTACATATGGTTTTGTTACCCATTAGCTAACTTCAATCATTAGTGTTGCCAATAGACTATAAATTATTCACAAATTTAACGTTTCACTAAACCGTCTCATAACCGTTTCTATCATTGTAAAATCCCGTACCGCGCAAAATATAGTATCATCACCTGCTAATGTTCCTACAATTTCCTCATAATGAAATGCATCAATAGCCGCTCCCACTGCACTACCCATTCCCGGCAACGTCTTAATTACCAAAATGTTTTGTGCCACATCAATAGATAAAAACCCCGCTTTAAATACTCGTATTACTTTATCCGAAATTTGGTTGTCATAATTAATTAACGCCACATATTTTTGCTTATCCACAGCAGTAGCAATCTTCGTTAACTTTAACTCTCTTATATCTCTCGATATAGTCGCTTGCGTTACCGCAAAACCAGCCTTCTCCAAATTTTCAACAAGCTCCTCTTGGGTCTCTATATCACTCGTTTCAATAATACTTAAAATTTTAGCTTGCCTTTGTTCTTTTTTATTACCCATTATCGTCCTCTCTCACTTAACCATTATCGTCCTCTCTCCACAATCTTCTTTCTAAGCGTCTCAAAAAAATCTAAATCCGTTAATCTTAACAACTTAACCACATACGGAGCCTCTTTAACTTCAATTATATATTGCTTATTTACACTCATCTTCGCTTCTCCATCAACACACAAACTTAATGACTCAGCGCCCATAATCCTTATCCCTACCACATCAGTTTGTGCTAAAACAATAGTTCTAGAATAAATAGTATGTGGGCAAATCGGTGTCAATATAAAGTTCTTAGCATAAGGCATAACTATTGGCCCCCCTGCTGATAAGTTATAAGCAGTCGAACCAGTAGGTGTAGCCACCAAAATCCCATCTGCTGGATACAAATCATTCACTCTATTATTAATACACGTCTCAATCTCTGTAATTCGGCTAGTATGAGAACGTATTAAACTAACTTCATTTAACACATAAAAACTATTCTCGTTCCCTTCCTCATCAGTCACAGTCACCGACAACACCATTCTCTCTTCCACCTTAGCGTTAAGCAACCTCTCTTTAGTCAAATACTTCCTAATATCTTTACTTTCTAACTCCGCTAAAAATCCTAACCTACCCGAATTAATACCTAAAATTGGCACTTGGGATGAAATCGACTTTTGCACAGTATTTAAAATAGTTCCATCTCCGCCAATAGCTATTAACAACTCCGCCTTGCTACATAACTCACTTTCCTCACAAGCTAAATCTTCCCTGCCAATCTGTCGCGCTATATCAGTACTCACATTCGCCACAATACCCTGCTCAGCCAAAGCATGTAACACTGCCTTAGTAATACTAAGCTCTTTGTCGCGCGTGATATTTGGAATAATTCCTATCACAATAAACTTCTCCTCTCACAATACCTGGTGGGAAATATCCACTATTTGTTCTATACTAACATCTACATCACTTGGAATCTTCGTAAAATGTATCAAATACTCTCTATTACCTTCCGGTCCTTTAATTGGCGAAAAATCCAACCCCTTAACATAAAGGCCAATACCAACAGCGTAGTTCCATACATTGCGAATAACATCAGCATGCACCTTAGCATTACGCACCACGCCATTCTTTTCCACTTGCTCTCTACCAGCCTCAAACTGCGGTTTGATTAAAGCCACTATCTCAGCATCATCAGCTAATAAATTACTTACCGCACCCAAAATCTTCGTTAAAGAAATAAACGATACATCAATAGAACTAAAATCAATTTTATCATCTAAGTTCTCTACATATCTCATATTAGTTTTTTCCATACATATTACACGCTCATCCTGTCTTAACGTCCATGCTAACTGTCCATAGCCCACATCAATCGAGTACACTTTTAATGCCCCATTTTGCAACATACAATCCGTAAACCCTCCTGTTGATGCACCTACATCCATACATATTTTATTATCAAAACCTAAATTAAATACCTCAATAGCTTTTTCTAATTTATATCCGCCACGACTCACATACTTCATTTTTTGCCTAACTTCAATAGTATCTGTAGTATTAACCTTATGTCCTGCCTTATCTTCCTTCTGACCATTAACATATACAACACCCGCCATTATATACGCCTTAGCCCTCTCCCTAGATTCCGCCAATTGTCTATTAACAATCAATATATCTAACCGTTCTTTTGTTTGTTTCGTTTGTTTTGTCATCTTAATCTATCCTAACCTAATTTTTCTTTTATGGCCTCCCCTATCTGTCTAGGAGTTAACTGATGCTTTTGTAACAGCACATCAACCTCGCCATGTTCAATTATACCAGTTTTATACCCAAAATGTGTATACTTTTTATAAACCCCCACAGATTGCAGAGCATTAGTTATAATAGAACCAAATCCGCCTATTAAAATATGGTCTTCAATTGTAATCACCTGAGAATATCTCTTTAATAACTGCACCAAAGCATCAGTATCAACAGGAGCAATGCAAGGCACCTCAGCCAACGCAAACTCAATCTTATAAGTATCCATCAAATAAGTTCTCACCTTACTTGCTAATATCACAGCCTTACCCGTCGCAAGAATAATAGCTTTCCTACCCTTTAAATGTAATCTAGGCGCTATATCCTTCATATAATCAACTGGTTCCAAATCCGAAATAGTTGTACCCTTTGGATACCTTATAGCCACTGGATGCCCCTTAGATAATCCATAAGCTAACGCACTTTCTACCTCACATGGCAACTTTGGAGATAAAATTTGCATATTTGGAATATGTGCTAAAAATGCAATATCAAAAATCCCTTGGTGAGTCGGCCCATCTTCTCCCACCAAACCAGCTCTATCAATCGCAAATACTACTGGCAAATTCTGCAAACCTACATCATGAAGAATTTGGTCATATGCTCGCTGCAAAAAAGAAGAATAGATTGCCACAACTGGATGAAACCCCTGCGTTGACATACCAGCTGCAAACGTAACACCATGTTGCTCAGCAATCCCTACATCAAAACACCTGCCCGGAAATCTGGTAGAAAATTTAACAAGCCCAGTCCCCTCAATCATAGCCGCAGATATAGCCACCACCTTCTTATTAGTAGTAGCCAACTTTACTATCGCATCTCCAAAACTCGCAGAAAACGTTGTAGAACTAGATGTAGTAGTCATCTCCCCTGTTTTATAATTATAAGACGTTACCCCATGATATTTCGCTGGCTCTTTTTGTGCATAAGAACAGCCCTTACCTTTTATAGTTTTAACATGAATTAAAATCGGCCCATGCAACTGCTTAGCGCTTTCTAACATATATATCAAATCCTCTAAATTATGCCCATCCACTGGCCCTAAGTACCTAAAGCCCATCTCATCAAAAATAGTAGCTGGCATAATAAATAGTTTTAAAATCTCCTTCATTCTTTTTGCAGTGCTCACAATACTATCCCCAACCTTAGGAATTTGATATAGCGCACTACTCACACTCTGCTTAACCGTCGCATACTCCTTAGTAGAACGCAACTTAGTTAAATACTTACTCATCCCCCCTACATTATAAGAAATACTCATCTCATTATCATTTAAAATAACAACCAAATTATTAAAACTTCTGCCAGCATGATTTAGCGCCTCAAAAGCCATCCCTCCAGTTAACGAAGCGTCACCAATAACAGCCAACACATGATTGTGTTCACCTTTTAAATCACGCGCTGTAGCCATACCTAAAGCTGCTGATATAGACGTAGAACTATGCCCCGTCTCAAACACATCATGGGGGCTTTCAGTGCGCTTTAAAAAACCACTTAAGCCATCCGCTTGTCTTAACGTACTAAACTTATCCTGTCTTCCTGTTAATATCTTATGAGTATACGCCTGATGACCCACATCCCAAATTATCTTATCCTCTGGAGAATTATAAACATAATGAAGCGCAACTGTAAGCTCCACCGTACCTAAATTTGACGCAAGATGACCACCTGTACTTGCTATTGATTTAATAAGAAATCTACGTATATCTCTTGCAAGTTTTTCCAACTGCTCTAATGTTAATTTTTTTATGTCGTCCGTATTTTTAATAGTCTGTAGCATCTTTTATTCCTTTCCTATTATCTGGGTTTTAAGTTTAGTATATGTTTTTTCCAAAATATTATCAAAAAAAAATAGGTACCTAAGCACCTATTTAAATAAAAACTATCCTGGTATTCCTATTAACGCCACAATTACACCTAGCACAGCACCAGCAAAAACCTGAATTGGAGTATGACCAATCAGCTCCTTAAGTGCAAAATCTATAGTAATTTTATGGTCCTTCATATGGTCTAAAATCTTATTAATTAAAATCGCTTGATTACCAGCTTGAAGCCTAACATTCGCCGCGTCATACATAACAACACAACTAAAAACAAACGCAATTGCAAATAGCGTACTATTATATCCATGTAGCTGCCCTGTTCCTACAGCTAAAGCTACAGTAAAAGAACTATGTGAACTTGGCATTCCTCCTGATGATGTTAATTTTGTTAAGTCTAATTTTCGCTCGTTGATAAATGTAAATATTAACTTTAATACTTGTGCAATAAACCAACTTACTACTGATACTGCCAATACTGGATTCAATTTAGTCCTTCTCCTTCTTTATAAAATAATAAAATATTAAAACTTACGTTTTACTAATTTAGTCGCTATACATTCTAGCTCTGTAGTATCTCCAGCAACCTTACCGAGACACCTTATCGCCCTATCAGTTAAATCATGGGCAATCTCATAGCACTTATCCACGCTATAAAAATCTACATAAGTCATCTTATTAACATCGCTATTAACACCCTTACCTAACTCATCTACGCTCGACGTTACATCCAACACATCATCCACAATCTGAAACACCTTACCAATATACTGCCCAAAAGCCTCAAGCGCAGCCTCCTCCACAGCAGAACCGTAGCCTAACACAGCACCCATCTTAGTAGCCGCTTTAATCAATGCGCCAGTCTTATGCAGATGAATAACATCCAAAGTCTCAATATCCTTACCCGCATCCTGAATATCTAATATCTGACCACCGACCATACCCATAGTACCAGAAGCGCTCGCTAATATAGACGCTGCTCTCACCTTTGGTAAATCCATAGAGCTTAATATATCCTCCAACATAATCTCATATGCCAAATTCAACAAACCATCTCCAGCAAGAATAGCCGTAGCCTCGTCAAATTGTACATGATTAGTCGGTTTACCACGCCGTAAATCGTCATTATCCATAGCAGGTAAGTCGTCATGGATTAAAGAGTATGTGTGAATTAGCTCAATTGCACATAAATAAGCCGAAATGTCATCAGTCCCACCTACAGCCTTATAAGATAAATGCATAAGAGTAGGCCTAATGCGCTTACCACCTTGAGTAGCACTATAACGCATAGCCTCATTAACACGCTTAAAATGGCCTTCTACCTTAGGTAAAAACCTATCCAAAATTTGCTCAATATCCAATCTACTTCCCTCCTTTAAAAGGCTGCATTTTGCCATCCTCATAAATATGAACTTCCTGCTGTGCCTCATGTAACATATTTGAACATGCGCACGCTAAATCCAGACCCCTCTTATAGGTTGCCACTATATTCTCTAAAGTTGGAGAACCTTGCTCCAATTCATTCACAATCTTCTCTAACTCCATCATTGATGTCTCAAAATCCATCGCTACCTCCTTCTATATTCTTAACCACTACACCAATTTCACCATCAGCTACAGCTATTATAATATCATTTCCAATTTCCACATCATTTATAGATGATATTAATTTTTTATCCGCAGTAGTTATACAGCTATACCCTCTGGCTAAAGTTCTATAAGGTGAAAGTTTCTCCAGCTGCTGAATTATGCTGTTAAACTCCGCATTCTTATCTTTAACACATTTATTTACCCCACTATCTAACTGCTCAACTAAACCATCAACCCTTAACAACTGATGCTCAAAATATCTAGACTTAGTCTTATAACTAGGACTGCTAATCAACCGCTCCAGCATACCTTGCTTAACTACTAACTGCGACATAACAATTGAACTTAGCTCCTTCTTATAATGCTCAACCTTACCAACTAAAATATCTAAAGAAGGAAAAACTAACTCAGCAGCAACAGAAGGAGTAGCCGCACGCTTATCACTAACAAAATCTGCAATAGTAGTATCAACCTCATGACCTACAGCAGAAATAATAGGAATAGCAGACCCTGCAATAGCCCTAGCAACAGCCTCCTCATTAAATGCCCACAAATCTTCAATAGACCCGCCGCCGCGACCTACAATTAGCACATCGACAATATTATCACTATTAGCACGCTCAATTTGCGCAACCAACTCACCGCAAGCAAGCTCCCCTTGGACAGCAGAAGGATAAATAAAAATAGGAATAGAACTATTACGACGCATAGCCACCTGCAACATATCCGCAAGCGCAGCACCAGTACGAGAAGTTATAAGCCCTACACTTTTTGGATACTTAGGAATAGCCCTCTTATGCTCAAATAACCCTTCGCTACAAAGCCTCTGCTTAAGCTGCTCAAACTCCTCATGTAAAGCCCCTAACCCTTGCCGTTCCACCTCAAAAACATAAGCCTGATACTTACCAGCTTGAGGATACAACCCAACTCTACAACGTGCAAAAATACTAAAGCCCTCTTTAAGCTCAAACGTCAACCTTTTAGCATCATGTTTAAACATAACCGCATCAATACTAGCATCAGCATCCTTTAAAGTAAAATAAATATGCCCAGAAGAAGTCTGATACTTACAGTTAGATACCTCGCCACATATCCAAACATTTGAAAGAATATAATCCTCCTCAAACAACTGGCTAACATAGTTATTTAGCCTAGAGATGCTAACTACCTTTCGTTGCATACCACACCTAAAATTCCATTAATAAATTGGGGCGACTTATCTGTACTATAAGCTTTAGCAATTTCCACGGCTTCATTAATAGAAACCTTAGCAGGAATATCATCCTCCCACTTAATTTCATAAATAGCAAGCTGCAAAATCATATGGTCCACCTTAGCAATTCTATCAATATCCCAATTTTTAGAATTTCTAGCGATAATTTCATTAATCTCATCAGCATGCTCAATCGCACCATTAAATTCCTTCGCAATAAACCCTTTAACCTTACCCGTCACCTCCTGCGTTTGTTCATTAAAAATATACTCCGCATCATCTTTAGATTGACAGCTTACACTGTACAACATTTGCATCACGCATTCCCTTGCTTCTCTTCTTGTCATAACCTACTCCTTATTTTGTCATATTCTTCTAATAATATAATATATACCTTGTATTTTTCAAGGTAATCACTAGAGTATTCCCATTTCATACCAAACATAGACTTAAACGCTATGGAAATGCTAGCTATGTATTTAATCAAAAGATACCCGTAGTTTATAACATAATTACATAAGTCTGTCTCGGATTGTTATATACTTAACTTATCAAATTTTAAAAAATTATTTATTTTGGAGGAAGGAATTATGCATAAAATTTATTCTGTAACATTAATGACATATAAACAAAAAACTAGAGAATTTGCTTATATTGCACTAAATATAGCATCCATAATTGTAGCATATCTATGTATTCGCGGTGTCACTTCTATGCCGATTTTTTGTATTGAACCAGAAATTATAACTCAAGGGGGCAACTACACTTGGATACCTATGACAACAACAATAGGGCTTAGCTTAATTTTACCAGCGTTTTCTTATTTTTACTTAAAATACGAAATGCAACAAGATAACTTCTTGGGAATATCCCAAACAATTTTAACTACCAAAACATCTAAGTTTCAATACTATCTAGGAAAATATTTTGCAAATTGTATTTTATTATG
>MDJM01000069.1 GCA_001994995.1 Candidatus Parepulonipiscium sp. PG-Nuni2H_MBin01
ACTTGACATAAATTTAACCCGGTTAAGATAGGCGAAAGTTACCTAAGCAACTTGTGCTTAGGTATATTGTTTACTTAGTCCACTCGTCTATTTTATCAGTAGCTTTTTCTTTAACATTTTGCACTTTTTCTTTAACCTCAAACGATAGCTCATTTAATTCGCTACTAGCTTTATCTTTAAGGTTGTGCACTTTGTCTAGTGCGTCACTGGACATGTCGCCAAGCTCTAGCTTAAGTTTATCCATTTTGTTTTTAATTTGTTGCTTAGTAATTCTAGAGTCAATCTCGTCTTTAACATCTTCGATTACTAATCCTGCAATATCTTTTGCTTCTTGAAAAATTTCATTGTCCATTTTAAAATCCTCCTATAAATGAGTATATTTGTTATTTGTACATAAGTTTAATTAGTCCTAGTTGTGACACTCTAAAAAGGGCACTCTTTAATGACTACCCGTATATGTTGCGTTGTTTTTGGTTGATTTATTCTTAATTGCCTAATTAATTTTTGTGTGGTTTGAAGTTTTTGTCTATAACTGTGAGTGCCACATCATTATATTGCAGCAAAAAAAAGAGTTACCGCCTAAACGATAACTCTTTTTTTTATAATACACAGAGAAGGAGGGATTTGAACCCTCGCACCGCTATAAACGATCTACTCCCTTTCCAGGGGAGCCTCTTCAGCCACTTGAGTACTTCTCCATTTGCAACTTATAATACCAGACTAAGGACTAGCTGTCAAGAGTCCTGCGCTGTAAAATATTTTCGGCTACTGCCAAGTCTTCTGCTGTTGTAATTTTTATGTTATCGTAGCTGCCCTCAACTATAAAAACTTTATGGCCACAAAGCTCTGCTAAGGCGCTATCGTCAGTCAAACATATATTGCTTTGCTTAGCGTATTTGTGAGCATGAAAAATTAGCTCTGTTTTAAAACATTGGGGAGTTTGTATGCTGTATAACATAGTCCTATCAACTGTTTCTAAAACTTCGGCCGTATTAGGATTACACTTTTTTATGGTATCTTTAACCGGCACGCCTAATACGCATGAACCTTTTGTTAGCATAGTTTCTATAGCTTTTAAAATATTTTGTGGCGTAATAAATGGGCGTACACCATCGTGAATTAATACGTACTCACATGTAGTAACTTGCAATGCATTGTATACGGAATCTTGGCGTTCTTTACCTCCTGCTATTACTTTCGTTACTTTATCTAAGCTGTATTTAGCACAAATGTTATTCCGCACGTAGTCAATATCTTCCGGAGCACATACAACTATAATTTCGCTTATTGCTGCAATTTTGTGAAACGCTTCTATTGAGTAAGCCAAAATTTCTTTATTGCGTAGTGTTATAAATTGTTTTTTTTGCGTGGCGCTAAATCTACTCCCTTTACCACCAGCAACGATTATTGCACTTATATTGTCCATACAAATCTCCTTATTATCCATAAAAATGCTTAAAGCGTAACTTATTTTAGAGGGCTAAGCCCTACGATGATTTTATCGCTATAGCCTTTTCCTCTAAACAATTGTATGCATATTCCGTGGTGTGGTCTCATGTTTAATCGCTCCTTTAGTTTAAGGCATATTATTGCCCTTTTAATCGTCATTTTTAAAAATTTTCAGCCCATAGCTTAAAATACGGTTGCTACTCGTGTATACTAAAACATTTATCTCTTTCACCACTTGCAAATATGTCTACATAGCAAATGAGTTTTTTATTTATAGACTTATATGTTGGCCTTATGATAAAATAGTAATGAGAACTATCATATTATATTAAGGGGGATTTTATGTTCGATTATCATATGCATTCAAAATATTCTTGTGATGGCCGTGAAGAAATTACTACACTATGTTTACAATCTATACGCCGTGGATTAACCGAAATAGCAATAACAGACCATTACGAATTATTTTTAGACCATACAAGAGAAGATGTTTTAGACTTTGAAAACCTATACAAAGATATACTACAAGCGCGTGAACTTTATGAGGATAAGGTTCGCATTAAATTCGGTTTAGAACTAGGGCAGGCTCATTTTAATTTGCCTTTAGCAACTCAAGTTTTATCTAAGTATCCTTTTGATTTTATTATTGGTTCTGTTCATAATTTAGATGACAATAGTGATATGGCTTTTGTTGATTACTCTGCAACTCCCATTTCCGTCTTATTTGACAACTACTTAGATGCTCTAATTAACATGGTGCAACAGGCTGATTTTGACGTTGTAGGCCATATCACATATCCTATCCGTTACGCTTTTGCTTCTAAAGGAGTTTATCCAAACTGGACACCTTTTAAACCTAAGTTAGAATACTTATATAAAGAATTAATCAAGCGCGACAAAGGGATAGAGATTAACTGCTCTGGATTTTTCCAAGCATTAAAGCGGCCTATGCCAGATTTAGAGTTACTTACTTTTTACAAAGAGTGTGGCGGTAAAATTTTAACCCTTGGCTGTGACTCCCATGTTAAACGACATGTTGGCTCCACGGTATCACAAGGGCTAGAAGTCATTAAAGCAGCAGGCTTTTGTGAGCTAGCTTCTTATTCTGATAGAGTTCCTAGTTTAGTTAAATTTTAAAGTTGAATTTTAGGAGGCGATTTTTGATGACTGCACAATATGCAGAATATTTAAAGGATTTAATCATACAAGCTGGCTACAGTAATAGACTTAAACCAGTAGTTTCTATAGAAGAGGTTGAACAGTTTGAAAAAGATTTTAATAAACAGGTACCTAATGAATATAAATTTTTTCTAACTCAAGTTAGCAATGGCTCCATTGGCCCTATGTATCGGGACTTGTTCTCTCTCGAACAACTTAGAGAGGTTAATATACCTAATAAGTTTGATGAAAACCTTCCGTATTCACAACCTCTTTCTAGCTTAGTTCATATTTGCGATTTAGAAGAGTTCTACCCTCAAGAGTACGATGAACTTCTGGCGCAAGATAACTTGCTTGCTTCAAGGCAATCTAATTTACTTATTATTGGCGATAGGGGTTACTCTTATTGGCAAACTGTTATTATGTTAGGCGAAGGTGAGGAAAATCAAATTATGTATTTAGACCATTTAAACTTTTGCCAAATTATTAACTTCCATAAACCTATCGGTACTCAAGAGACTAATTTTTTAGACTGGTACCAACGTCTTTTAAAGGAGCTTATTTCCCGCAATAACATTGATAACTATGGTAACCACTACCTTAAGTCTGAAGCGGAAATTAAACAAGAATTTGTCACCGCTGAGTCTACCGAGCAAAAGCAAAATTTATTATATTCTTTAGATAGATTACCTAAGCTTACTATTGATACTTTAGACTTTTTATATTCATTAATTGATGATAGAAGCGTTGCTGAAATAGTTATTCAAATCTTTCTAGACTCTTACAAACGCCCTGAAGCTGTTAATTTTAGCTATGGAATTCGCGCTTTTGAATACGTTTTAAATCATAATCCTAGTGCTGCCATCAAAAACATTATTTGGCTTCCTTCTGCTGAATGTGAAAAGTATTATGATAAATTTGTAGATTTACTATACTCTACTTTTTATAACTCAGAGGAACTAATTAGGTATACTTTTATAGGCATAGAAAAGTGCCCTCAAAAGCAGACTGCTGACATTATCAATTTTGCTATTCACAAAAACGATGATGAAGTTTTCGCTGCCATTCGTTATTATATGAAAGACTGTCATGATTACGAAGAATATAAAGCATTTGTTGATTCTAAGCTAGAGTCAGAATATGCTCATTTATCTTTATAACATTCCGTATATACTTGTAAAAAAAGAGGCTGACATAAGTTAACCTCTTTTTTAAAATCTATTCAGTTTGTACCGCATTGTCATATGCCTCTTTTACAAAATACATTTGGCTATCTAACATATCGCCATCTGGTTTCTTAACATACTCACCTGTTGCAGTCATAAATCTTGCCTTAACGTTATCTTTTAGCATAATCTCTAATGAATTATAAATTCTTTGCTTAATATCATCATCATATATCGGAGTTGCTACTTCCACTCTCTTTTCCAAATTACGAGTCATACAATCTGCTGAAGATATAAACATCTTTAAATCTTCTCCCGTTCCAAATGCATACACTCGTGAATGCTCTAAATACCTACCAATAATACTCGTTATCTTAATATTCTCACTATACCCTACAACATCTGGTAGTAAACAAGAAATACCTCTAATAATTAAATCAATCTTAACTCCTGCATTAGAAGCCTTCACCAACGCTTTAATTATTCCTTTATCTGTTAGCGAATTAATTTTGATAATTACCCTACCATTACCATAATTTTGCTGCTTATCAATTTCCTCATCCAACAACGCTATAATTTTATCTTTGATACTATTTGGAGATACAATTATACTGTTATATTCTCCGTGCACATTCTCAGTTGGAATATTCTTAAAAAACTCATCTAAATCTTTTCCTATATTTTGATTAGCTGTCATTAACGATAAATCTGTATACAACTTAGCAGTAGTCTCGTTATAATTACCCGTTCCTATTTGCGATATATACGATATTTCTCCTGACTCCTCTTCCATAAACGAAATTAAACATACCTTTGAATGCACCTTATAACTCTCTAGACCATAAACCACTGTACATCCCGATTCAATCAACTTCTCTGTCCAGTTAATATTATTGTTCTCATCAAATCTAGCTCTAAGTTCCATTATTACAAATACAGTCTTGCCATGCTCAGCCGCTCTACACAAATAATCTACTATTCTTGTCTTATGTGCCATTCTATATATTGTAATCTTTATTGATGCTACTTTTGGGTCCGATGCCGCCTCTCTTAATAATCTTAAGAATGGTGAAATATTCTCATATGGAAACGATAGCAACACATCCTTCTCCCACACCTGTTGCATTACTGGCTTATTTAAATCGATATTAGGCGATGGCTGCGCTACTATTCTGCTATAGGTGATTTTCTCTAGTATCTGCGTAGGTAATTTATCTAACAACTCCGATACAAAATCAAAATTCATAGGTAAATTAGTATTAATAAAATAGTCCTCTGCTAGTTTCAAGTTTTTCTTAAGCAATTTAACTGTATCTAATTCCAATGTAGATGTATATTCAAGCCTCACTGGCGTTAATCTACCCCTTAACTTTAACACAGTCTTTAAATGCTCTACATAATCCTCATCTTCATCATCTACCCCATCATCCAAATTAATATCCGCATTTCTCGTAATTCTTATAGTGTTTTTCTCTAACACCTCAAACTTCTTAAACAACTTATTTGCATATTTTAATATCACATATTCAGTAAGAATAAACCTTGTTTTATCCCCATTTAAAAATATGATTTTAGGGCAATTAGCTGGAATACTTATAATTCCATGTGCTATCTTTTCCCCAGCCTTAAGCTTTAAAACTACACTAATTCGATTATTATCTAGATGTGGAAATGGAAAATGTCTACTTACGATTGACGGTGATAGTATAGGTTTTATATATTCATTAAAGTACTTCTTAACATGCTCAATTTCGTGTTTTGATAACTCCTTAAACCTAAGATTGTGTACATCGTACTCCTTTAGCTGTGCAGTAATCTCCTTATACGCGCGGTCCTTTTGCTCATACAAATACCTCACCTTATGAAATATCTTCTCTAACTGCATCTGCGGACTCATTCCGCTTCTGCTATCAATATTATTATCTCCAATCGCAATTTGGTCAAACAAACTCCCCACTCTTATCATAAAAAACTCATCCAAATTTTTAGAAAAAATAGAAATAAATCTTAGCCTTTCCCCTATTGGTACAGTCTTATCAGTCGCTTCCTCTAAAACTCTATCATTAAAGTTTAGCCAAGACAATTCCCGATTTTGCATATACTTATTCTCACTCATACTTTACTGCTCCTTTTCGGCTTCTTCCACCCTATTGCTCTCTCAAATGCCACTCTTTAGTTTCTCGTATAAGTAACCTTCTCTAAGTCCAAAACTACTCACAATAATTTTTCTAGCATTGATATATTTTGCAATCTCATCTGCTATTATCATCCCCGGTATCGCTGTGTGTATTCTCTCCGGTGCCACTTTTAATATCAACTGTGTCGCTTCTTTTGGCTCTTCTTTTGTATACTTTAACATATTTGATAAATGCTCACAGTTAAATTCCTTATCTTCAATTTTATATTTCTTCATACACATTTTTCTTACCGTTCTTATAGACCCTCCTATTCCTAATATCGTTTCTATACTTCGATTTTTAATAAAATCAATCTCCTCCAACTGGTTTTTTACATGTTCACTTATCTCTTTATACTCTTTCTTATCTGGAAATACATCATCTACATACGTTGAATACAATGATAGCGACCCGAACTGTAAACTCACACAATCCTTCACCTCTCCATCTTCATACTCCAACAACTCAGTACTACCCCCTCCTATATCTATTAACAATCCATTCCTTAACTTATTGATTTTAGATGCTCCTGTAAACCCTAATTTTGCTTCCTGTTCACCCGAAATTAAATCTATTGCAAACCCTGTTCTAATTTCTATCTCCTGTATTACTGACAAACTATTCTTTATGTTTCTTAATGACGCTGTAGTAAATACAAATAACTTCTCAATCTGAATTATTGATAACGTATTCTTAAACTTATTCAAGACAGCACACGCTTTATCTACCCCTTCAGCAGTCATATACCCATCTTTTCTATAGCCCACTAACCCAGCAGTATCCTTTGTGTTTAACAATCTAACGTAATCATTATCCTGTTCTTTATATATACATAATCTTATCGTATTTGACCCTATATCTATTACTCCATATTCCATTTTATCACATCCTACCCGTACTTTTTTTTATACCATTATTGTTCCTAATATGCTTTTTTTTATCACGATATTTTTTTGTTAAGTTTCTCCAGTCGATTAATAGTATATGTATTTGCTCTTTTTTATATGTAGACATGATAAATAATAGAGCATATCCGCAAAATATACTCTATTATAATCTATTATAATGATTTTAGTCTAACAGTTTGTCTTTCGTTGCGTCTATTAATATCGCTCCTAATGGTGCCGTTAATATTATACCAACTACTGCCACTGACAACACTATAGTTCCGCACTCTAACCCCATTGACAACGCTAAACCACCAATAGCTGCTTGCACCGTCGCTTTAGGTAAATATGCAATTACACAAAATAGTTTTTCCTTAAATGTAAAATGCGTTCCTAATAAGCATACTAGCACTCCTACTGACCTAAAACATAGCGCTAATAATATAATCAACACAGCAGAAGCTCCAGCGTGCAACGTATATGTTATATCCACACTAGCCCCTACTAATATAAACAATAACAACTCTGCTGCTAACCACAACTCGCCAAACTTCCTTGCAAACCCATATCCGTTCCCTAAATGTGCTTTTAACAATATTGCCATAGTCATTATCGCTATTAATGGGGATATAGATAAATCTTCTAATAACAACAATATTAATGATACGGACAACACTATAATTACAGCTATCCCTTCATTTAATTTAAACTTCTGCAAATACTTAGATAACACAGTTCCAACTACCGCTCCTACAATTGCTCCAAATGCAATTGATAACGGTATATGCACTATATCAATTACATGAACCGCTCCACCCATCGCAATTCCTGTAAACGTAGTAAACAGCACTATAACCATAATATCATCACAAGATGAACCCGCCATTATCAACTGCGGTATTCCTTGCTTAGTCCCCTTACCTTCATCCATCAATTTCACCATTCGTGGCACTATTACTGCTGGCGAAACCGCTGCTAAAGCTCCTCCCATTATTGCTGCTTCAATTGTAGTTATCCCAAATATTATAGGTGCAAATATCACATAACCGGTAATCTCAAATATAGCTGGCACAAACGACATTAACACTGCCGCTCTTCCCACTTTCTTCACATCCGCTATACTAAGTGATAACCCCGCTCTTATCAATATAATCACTAATGCTAACTGCCTTAAATCCGGCGATATTTCCAATATCTCATAATTTAATAACCCTAATGCATTTAACGCTATCCCTGCCACTAACATTCCTATTAATGATGGCAACTTAATCAATTTACATGCGTACCCTGCTATAAGCCCTGACATAAAAATTATTCCTAATGATGGTAACATTAACTTCATTCCTTTCTTTACCCCAATTTTTGTGATAACTAATTCAATTTCTATTATATTCGTATATAACCAGTTTGTTCTTTTAAAATTGCACATTTGACTGGACAAATTGCTAATTGCATATGCTTAAAATTTAGTTGTTTTTTTAGTTTAACTTTTTTTCGCCCATATTATCCTTAGTAAATATGTTTACGTTATATTTATTACATATCCTAAGTATGTCAGAATCTCCTAATCAGTACAATCTACGCTAAAGCTAGCATATTGACGTTAACTTTAAGACACGATATAATATTTTGTAATTTAATTTAATCAAAATTTGGAGGTATACTTGTGTTTAAGAATATTAAATTGGCTATTACCATGGCGGCATTTAGTCTAGTCGGTTGTAGCGATGCTTCTTTCCAATCCACATCTCATGAAAACTTAGTACTACTTGAACAATACACTAACTCTTTAGCTGAAATGTTTAAAGATGGGGATATACAAAAAGTCAACGAATGGTTATTTGATGGTCACTCTATGTTTGCAGAAAGTGAAGAAGCAATACTAGAGCGAATCTTTCCTTATGTAGATATTAACTTACTTCATAGTAATGAAGAACTTTTCCAAATTGAAGTTACTGCTCCTAACATGAGCAACTTATTTCTAGATATGATTATTGGCAGCGCTATGGATATCCGTGCTATGGACATTGCTGAACTGCTTAATTATATTGAATACTATATTACCAACATAGATAGTCAGTATATGATTGTTAATCTCTCGTACATAGTTGATAATGGCAGCGTTTTGGTAGACTTTTCTACCCCCGATTTTATGACTGCAATTACTGGTAAGCTCTTTGAAGCTTATGTACAACTATATTTAGATGCTTTAGCCTAAGTTAAATATGTATAAAAAGGAAAGGAAATGCTTATATGATACTAAAACAAATGTTACCGTATTCTAAATTTCTATTAGAGCTAACTATCAATCCCGGCGATGCTGTTGTAGATGCTACTGCTGGCAATGGTAATGACACTGTGTTTCTCTCTAATTTAGTCGGCGAAACCGGCACAGTTTATAGCTTTGACATTCAACAAGAGGCTATAGAAAATACCCAGCAAATGCTTGATAAGCACACTATTAACAACGTAAAACTAATCCACTGTGGCCATCAACATCTAAATAATTATATTAACCAAACCGTTAGCGCAGCAATCTTTAACCTAGGGTATCTCCCAAACGGTAACCACACCATTACAACCAAAGCTGATACCACAATTACAGCTATCCAAAACCTTTTGCCGCTGCTTAAAGTTAAAGGGATTATTGTTCTTATTATCTATCATGGCCATGACACTGGCAAACTAGAGCGTGATGCATTACTTGACTACCTTTCTCTACTTGACCAAAACCGTTGTTCAGTAGATGACACACACACATTCCTCTTCTCTCACCTCCACTCCTCGCTTGGTCGTGTCTGTTCATATTTCTCTCTGACGTGGGAAACGCCCATATCAGGGTGAAGCCAGTGCACCTGGTCTCTGGATTGGCTGTTGCTGAGACGCAGGCCAAAGCAGGACGTCCAGCGCACTTTGTGGATGTCCAGAATCTTCTGAATGATTCCCTGAAAAAAAAAAAATAGTGAACATAATTGGGATGTACTTTTTTAGCTTCTTTCTCTGCACCACTATATAAACATTAAATTCTAGGGCACCAAGTAAACACTTATATCATTCAAGAGTAAAGTATAGATTCTGCAGATATCATTCTAACAAGGCATTTTCTCCTTCACTATAGTCACACTGTCCTAGTTGTGGAGACAGGAAACACATGTATTTCAGTGTGGAGAGCATTAAATAAAACAAAGATGCCCAGTGGACAAAAACTGTTTGCCAGTCTATAAAGAAGTCAGTCTGTCATTCCTCAGTGTGCCAACTGTGCCAGAGTTTATGTCTGGCATTTTGCATCAGGTCAACGAGGGCATAAGTCTATCCGTGTGTGTGTGTGTGTGTGTGTGTGTAGGTGACTTGAAGCAATGTAACATGACATTCCCACCCAAACACGTTGACAGACATCATACCCACACGCACAATAATGCTCACAGCCCCATGTGTGTTGCCATGTGAAATGCTGGGGGGCTGACCTACATACTGAAGGAGAAAGTGAGGAGGAGGGAGGAGAGAGGAGTAGAGAGGAGAGTATATTTGAAGTGATAGTGATGCATCATGTGCAACCACTAAAGTTTGAGCAGTGCTGAGTAGTTTCTGCATCATGGGAGTGGATCTAAAAGCATACTGTTAAGTAAACCTCCAATTTCATACACAGGCAGACGTACAGCTTGCCCCGAGGGTCATACGTATTTGCTAGCAAAATTTTCTCGTTGTGCTGAGTGTCCTTTATCAGAGCAGACAGCTAAGCAAATTGAAAAAATCCACCTTTAAAATAACTGCAGGAAGAACTGTAACATATAGGGGCTGGAGGTGAAGTGTCACAAACAACAAATACCACCGTAAAGGTTAGAATGTTCAGTCTTAGTAATAAGGCTGGAGATACTCTATACTTTTTGGCTGACCAAAAAATAAAAAAAAACTAAAGCTGCTATGAATTGAACCTACTAACAAGTATTTGTCCCGCTGAAGTCAGATATAGCTCTCTCTTCTGGGTCATGAGCTCCATTGCTGTCCACAAAATATTAATATACATCAGTGAACCAAACAGTTAATGACAAGTTAGTTCATTACAACGAACACTGAGCCCATCCCACATACATCTTCCTGTCATAGTAAACACTTAAAAAGTATCAAATGTATATTCATCCACAGCTGAAAAAAGTCCAACAAACGTACAAATTACTCCTGTTTGAGTAATGCCACCAAAAACTTATTGACAGCTGACTGATCATGTGGAGCTGAACAACCTTACCATGAGGGGATACAAAGACATTTATGTGCAGTTTTGCAGCCTCACAGAGCTTCTAGCATGGCTATGGACTCTGAGCATTTCTGAAAATTAAGCTTAATACTCGGGACGCATTTCTTAAAGATCCAATGTACGGGATTTAATGGCATCTAGTGAGGAAGTTGCATATCGCTCCTGATTGAAAATCCATCTGTTCGCCCCACCCTCCTGAATGTGTACTAGAAACAACAGTGGTTGTGAAATTGGACAGTGTGAAGACCTTTAGTTTGTCCATTCTGGGCTACTGTAGGAACACGGCAGTTGAAACAAAGTTATAGATATCATTTTCTATTTCTGCCAATAGATCTTCCTAAATCGTACACACTGGACCTTAAAGACTGACATTTTCAGGAGGGACGAACAGTCTTTGTGTTGAAGGCTTGGAAAACAATGAGAGGCAAACTAAGGCGTTGTTGGCTTTGGTCTTTTTATGGGACTTGTTAACAATAGGAAAAACATAGAATAAGATCACTTCTGTCCTTTAAGACCGTCACTGGTTTTAATATTTCTGTCATTTATTTTGTTAGCATATAAATTGTACATTCAGTATATAGTGAGGCAAAGTAAGCGTGTTTCTTCTTACCCTGACATCGGTTGCATCTCCATATCTGATATTGGAGGACCAGCAGCTGTTTTCAGTGTTGGTCTCAAAGTGATGAAAGACTTTCAAAACCCTGTCCACGGATCCTGCCATGGCTCGGTCAGACCCCCCCGCGCTCAGCCGTGATTTGGCACCTTCCAGGAGGGCATGGTTCAGGTTGGGGTCCAGGTAGGCCGTCGCCATGGTTTTCCCTGCTGACACTGCTGCTGCTAGGTGTCTGTCATATTCTGGACAGGAAGAGAAAACAATAAGACATCTGTGAAATGAGAAGTACAAGAAGGGACTGAACTTAATTTTCTATGGGAGTTTGGCCTGTAAGCAAACATTTAGTACTGCCTCAAAAACTGTACAAACACATTTTTTTTCTTTATCACTTAGGTTAATTAATACCTTAAAATCAGAACAGTAACTGCAGTTTACATGGGACATCTTTACATTGCATGCTTTGTGCAAAAGCACTGAAAATCCACTAATATTCAGTTTCCAATGATATCAAACTGAGACAGGCAGCAAATACACC
>MDJM01000070.1 GCA_001994995.1 Candidatus Parepulonipiscium sp. PG-Nuni2H_MBin01
GCTCCGTTATATTTGATATAGACACCATAGAATGATACCCTAGTTCTATGCAACTGTCGTGGCTCTGTAAACAGTCCTAAAGAGTAATGGACATTAAAAATGAACTATTAAATATAATCTAATAAATACTTTTATAATATACATTAGATATAGGGGCTATAGGATTAGTTTGAGTAGTTTCATTAGCTACAGAATTTTGAGAGCCAATATAAGTAGTTTCTGTTACTACT
The DNA here is from genome assembly GCA_001994995.1 of Candidatus Parepulonipiscium sp. PG-Nuni2H_MBin01. Lineage (GTDB taxonomy): Bacteria > Bacillota > Clostridia > Lachnospirales > Cellulosilyticaceae > Parepulonipiscium > Parepulonipiscium primum. The sequence goes on from MDJM01000070.1 coordinate 231, forward strand.
ACAATAGTAAAGCAGCTTAATAAGATTAGGTTAAGTTTTAAAAATTTGTTTTTCATAGTATTACTCCTTTTTTTTGTGATTTAATATTTATATATTAATACCAAATATTAGTTTTGTATATACCACAAGTGGGTTATAATTTATAAATAAGTAACCCATTTAGGGTATATAATATAAAAAGCGTGCCCAGACTAAATACAAAGTTAATCTCTCTGACGAAATCAACTCAGTTTGAAAACAAATTATAGCAATAGAGGAGTAATTTGTATAAATTATATTTTTTTATGTTTAGTATACGAATAAGAAATGTGCAGACCTTTTATTATTCGTATACTAAAGTGTACAAAGTTAATCATAGCAAATAAAAAAGTATTAAGTTCGTTCATTAACTAAGTTAGCGGTTTTAGAAAATAAGATAAATCCAATAACAAAAAATATTCCAATTGCACCCACGCCAATATTAATATTTCCAGTTAATTGACTAATAACACTGACTAAAGCCGTACCAAAAAAAGAGGCTCCTTTTCCGCAAATATCAAAAATTCCAAAATACTCACCAGCCTTATCTGCTGGAATTATTTTTGCAAAATATGCTCTAGACATACCTTGAATTCCGCCTTGAAACAATCCAACACAAATGGCTAAAATCCAAAAATGAAGTTGACTATTCATAAAGTAAGCAAAACAAGCAATACCTGTATAGCCTATAATGCCTATTTTTATTAACATTTCAGTAGGCATTTTTTTAGATAAAATACTAAAGCCTATAGAAGCAGGAAATGCAATAATTTGTGTAACTAGTAAGGCAAGTAATAAGCCGTTAGAATTGAGTCCCAATGCTTCTCCGTATGCAGTGGCCATATCGATTATCGTATAAACCCCATCAATATAAAAGAAGAAAGAGAGTAGAAACATAAAAATATGCTTTTCCTTTTTTATTTCCTTAAAAGTATTTGCTAAGCGACCAAAACTTTTTTGTATGATTTTATCGGTTGCTTCTACATGATTAATTTGCTTATAATTTTTTACTAAAGGTAGCGCCATAGCAACCCACCATATAGCAATTATAATAAAAGTAATCATCATAGATGTTTCAATACTAAGCCCGACTTTATCTCCACCTAATACAAGCACAAGGCCTACACAAAAAGGTATACAACTGCCTATATAGCCCCACGCAAAGCCATTAGTAGATACAACGTCCATATTTTTAATGTCAGTTATATCATTTAACATGGCATCGTAAAAAATCATACTCATAGATACGCCAAATTTAGAAATCATAAATACACATAGAAACACTATCCAATTTGCTGTAAATCCTAAAAGCGCACAACTAATTGCGCCTAATAGTGTACTTGCGCAAAACAGTTTATTTTTATAACCGTTTGTATCAGCGATTGCACCCATTACAGGACCACAGATAGCTACTAAGATGGTTACTGCAGAAATAGCATATCCCCAATACGATAAATATTGTACAGAAGTTAAGTTGCCTAACTCGGCTAAATAGTTAAAATAAATAGGCAAAAGCGTAGCAGTTAATAATATAAAAGCGGAATTTCCAACATCATTAAGCATCCAATACTTTTCTAGCTTTGAAAATTTTTGTCTCGGGGCACTCATAGTTTAGCTCCTTTAGTCGTAATATTTTAGAGTTAGTATTTTATATTATTCAGAATTTTATTCAAAAAAAATGCTCCACTGACTCAAGCATTTTTTTTATTATTCGTATCAAATTAAAAGTAGTTCTCCAAATAGTTCCCAAGACTGTATAAGCTCTTGTGTACTTACTTCATCGCTATAAAATAAAATTGTGCTATAAATTCCTTCTATTACAGTACCTAGTAATATGTTAACAATATAAGAATTTAAGCTAGGATTAATAGCCCCTAAACTTTTCCCCAGTTCAATCAACTTAAGTGAGTCTTGTTCTAACAATTTTGCTGTAGTTTCCTTTAAAGAGGGTATTCTATGTTCTAACATTCTAATTTCCGCTAATATGCGCTTTTCTTTTAAGTCTGCACTTGCTATTTCTGTCCCTAACTTATAAAAGTAATCTTTAAATTGTTCCTTAGTTGTAATTTCGTAGTTTAACAAATCTCTATTAACTGCCTCGCAGTAATAAAATTTTACAAATTCAATTAATAAATCTTCTTTAGTTTTAAAATAATAATACAAAGTAGGCTTTTTAACTCCTACTAATTCACAAATTTGATTAGTAGAAGTTTTCTCATAACCTTGCTCGGCCATTAAGTCGTACATAACAGAAAATATTTTAGCTTTAGTTTCATTCATAAAAATTCCTTCTTTCAAATATTAGTCAAATCTTAGTAATAGTTATACAAATCTTTATTCTTTTTAAAATAAATAAATGCTACGATAAGCCCTAACGCCTCAGCTATAGGAACTGCAATCCACACTCCATTAAGTCCAAATATAAAAGGTAATGTAATTAGCGCAATAATAATAAATACTAAAGTCCTTAGCGCTGATATAATAGCAGATACCTTTCCATTTGATAGTGCTGTAAACATTGCACATACAAATATATTAAATCCCATGCTAACGTAAGCTAAAGAGTAAATCCTAAACCCCTTTACCGTTAAAATAAATGTATCGCTACTTGGTGAAATAAATACTCCAACTGCTAGCTTTGCAAATACTATTGATAAGGTAATTGTTAATAAAGATGCTATGCCAATAGCTATAAAGCTAGCTTTATTTATTAACTTTAACTGCTCATAAGATTTCTCTCCAAACTTATAACTAATTAGCGGCGCAACACCTATAGAATATCCAGTATAAACGGCCGATTGAATCATCTGCACATACATAATAACAGTAATTGCTGCAACACCACTTTCGCCAGCGATTTGCATTAAAATTATATTGAACAATATAGTAGTGATAGAAGCTGCCATCATTGTAATAAATTCGCTCATACCGTTGTGTAAACAATGAAGAAACTGTTTAGTATTCCATTTTGGTTTACACAAATATAAACTACCTTTTCTATAAAATAAAAAGTATATTAAGCCACTAATCCCACTTATTGCAAATGATGTACATGTAGCAAGGGCAGCCCCAACAATACCCATATCCAAATAGACTATTAGCACATAGTCTAACACTATATTTGTGACAGTACCTAAAGCACACATCATAAATCCTATTTGCGGTTTACCTGCTGTAACAAAAAAACATTGGGTAAACATCTGTAGCATAGCACATGTCATAAATGGAGTTATAGTCAGCAGATAATCCCTTGCATATGGATATAATACCTCATTTGCCCCAATCATATTTAACAATGGGTTTGCAAATATATATAAAAGTATTGAAACCGTAACCCCAAATATTATACCTACTAAATAAGTTACTGAAAAGGTTTCCCTCGCTTCTTTATCTTTACCTTCACCCAATAGCTTAGCAATTTGAGCATTGGACCCTGTGGCAAGCATCATTCCAAGTGCTATCATAACTAATATAATAGGCATTACTAAATTAGTTGCTGCTAAGGCATTTTCATTTACAAAGTTAGCAACGAATATGCCATCTATAATTCCTGCTGTTGAATTAAAAATCATCATTATAATAGTAGGTATTGCATACTTAATTAAACTTCTTGAGTTAAACTGTTGAGCTAACGCATTGTCATTCATAAATTATCCCTCCTAAAGGTTTATATACTAAATGGTATATAACTATTATATATACCTATCGGTATATTGTCAACATATAAATTAAAATAATTTCCGTTATAACTGCATCCTAATAAGGATTTAATAAAAATCTAACGTAGTCTTAACATTATTTTTACTTGCATACGGTCATACTAATCAAGAGCAAAGTTATGCTACAAGAAATAATAATTAAGGAGAATAATCATGAAAAAATTCGCAACTATCGCAGCAGCTACTATGTTAATGAGTTCAGTAGTGTATGCTGCACCATTTGATGATATTGAAAATTCAATGTACAAAGACTCTATCAACTACTTATATGAAAAGCAGATAGTGTTAGGGAGAAATGACGGATTTGATCCAGAAGGATTATTGACTAGGCAAGAGGCCGCTCTTTTACTACAAAAATCGTTTAAGTTAGTAGATGTTCCATATCGGGAGTCTTATGATGAAACTTTAGAAAAAACATTTATAAGCACTGATACAACAATAGACACATTAGAATCTGCTGCAATGCCTGCAACTACAGATGTAGCGGCTGGAATATGGAGTAAAAATGCAATTGAAACTGTAGTGGAAGCTAGGCTTATGGATGCTCCAGGCGGTATATTTAATCCAAAAGAGACTATGACAAGGGAAGAATTTGCCTTATCAGTATCAAAAGCAATATATGGCGCTGAAAACCAAGTGAACCATATACAAGAAGCTTTAGACGACAAATTATTACCTAATGATTTAGTTATTGATAGTACGCCTATTAAAAGAGAAGAGGCAGCTTACATTTTAGAATGTGTTTTATCTAATGATGATTTTGAAATCGTGCCTATAATGATTACTTCAGATATTAGTGGACATATTTTACCAGAATACTATGAAGATATAGAACTGGGGTCTTTAGCTAGAGTTGCTACATTAGTTACTAAGTTACGTGATATAGAAGATGATATTTTACTGTTAGATGCAGGTAATGCTCCATACGACACTAACATTGCAAATACATTTGAAGGTTATTCTACAATTGATGTAATGAACGCTATGGATTATGATGCAACAGTAGTAGGTTACCGTGACTTTTGTTTTGAATTTGACCATTTATTAGAATTAGCTGATAGAGCAGATTATAAAATGCTTTCTGCAAATACTTATTGGCAAGATGGTGAACGTCCTCAAAGACTATCACCTTACTATGTCGAAGAAATTGATGACGTAAAAGTTGGTATTATAGGTTTAACAGACCATAATAGCACTTTAGAAGCTCCTCAAGCTAATGTAAATGATATAATAGTTAAGGACCATTTTGATACTGCTCGTGAGATTGTACCAAAATTAAAAGAAGATAGTGATGTTGTAATAGCATTAGCTAATTTACGTGAGCACAATCGCCAATTACCTTATGAAGTAGATGGAATTGATGTAGTTATTGGTGGTGGAAACCATGTTTTCGGTCGCCCAGAATATATTGATAATACATTGTTTATCAATCCGGGGGCTAAAGGCGTAACTGTAACTCAAGTTAATATTAATACACTTGATGAGAAGATGATTGGTTACACAGCAAATCAGTTTGTTGTTACAAATGCAATAGAACAGCATAGTGAAGTTAAGAAAATCCTTGACGATTATGCAAGCCAAATGATGACTTTGATGAGCGAAGTGATAGGTTCTGCCACTAGTGAATTTGAAGCGCCACATGGGCATAATAGAGAAAATGCTTTAGCAAACATGGCAGCAGATATACAGCGCAAACATTTTGATGCAGATATAGTTTTACAACATGGTGATGGAGTTAGAAAAGGAATTAATACAGGTGAGATTACCTTAAATGAAATTCATGCTGCATTTCCACTAGACTCTAGAGCAATTGTAATAGAAACAAGTGGACAAGATATTTGGAACGCTTTAGAACATGGGGTAGAAAATTATCCTAATCCGGATAATAAATTCCTTCATGTATCAGGTTTAAATTATAAATTTGATGGCGAAAAACCAGCTGGCGATAGAATGATTAATATTACTATGGAAGATGGTTCTGAGTTTGACTTGGATAAAACTTATAAAGTAGTAATTGATGATTTTATGGCACGTGGTGGTGATGGATATGATATGTTTAATGTGTTAAATCCAGAAGCTAAGGAGGGGCTTTCTAAGCAAACCAAATTAATTTCAGACACTAAAGACAGTGTTAGAGACATTTTCCATAAACATTTGTTAGAGGTAGAAAATATTACACCTATTTTAGAAGATAGGATTGATATTGTTAATCCACAAGATGCGGATGAAAATGTAACTGCTGACAACGATGCTAATAAATTTGAAGGTCATAAGCATGATGCGAAATGTGATGATGCGCAATGTGATAATGTTAAAGAAGATGGAAAAGAAGACGGAAAAGAAAACGGAAAAGAAACTAAAAAGTCTGATGATGACAAAGTAGCAAAACAATCTGACGATGATAAAAAAGATAAAGACGATAAAGACAAAAAAGATAAAGATGATAAAGACGACAAAGACGATAAAGATGACAAAGATGATAAAGACGATAAAGACAAAAAAGATAAAGACGATAAAAAACCTAATGCTGACAAAGACAATAAAATCATGGAAGACTCAACCACAGATGAAAATTAATCAAACGAGGACTAGCTTTATAGCTAGTTCTTTTTTGATTGCCAAATCCAAGTTATATTTATCCTAAATTTGGATATAATATCTAAGTAGGAGGTGATAAATTTGTTAGTGAACAAACATAATATAGTTGATATTAGTGAAGCTAGTCAAAATTTTAGTAAAGTTGTTCAACTAGTAGAAAATAGCGGAGTAGCAGGTATATTAAAAAATGGCTCTCCAAAGTATGCAGTTGTTAGCTTTGCAGAATATGAAGAGCTGCAATCTTATAAAAATTTATGGGAAATGAGAGCAAAATAGGCATAAAACAAGGGACGAGCAATCGTTCCTTATTTTTAAATTATTACTTTATTTCATTTTTTAGAAAATTATCCTATTTTTATTTTTAATTATGTAATAATTATATTAATTAATTCATATACTTGTCAATGGTTGATTAGTTTTGTAAAATTTTGTATACCTTATATTGATATAGAAGTAAGCAAAAGCCTCTTAACATTAATAATTTTTGGTATACATGCAATCAAAATATTATATATTGGATATATAAAGATAAAGGTGGTGAGGGTGTTGGATTTCTCTCAAATTATTTTAAATGAGAAACAATCTACTAAAACAGATGATTTTCAAGGGACGTTTCTTGAATACTTACATATTGTTAAAGATAATAATGATATACCAAAATTAGCTCATGAAAGAATTTATAAAAAACTTATAGAAGAGGGCATGGAATGTATTAAGACAGAAGAGGATATTAGGCTTAGAAGGATATACGGGCAGGATATTATTAAAAGGTATGGGGTTTTTGAGGATAAATTTTTTGGTATAGATAAAACACTTATGAAGATAGTTAGGTATTTTTATACTGCAGCTATGGGTGGAGAAGAAGCGAGGCAGGTGTTATATCTAGTAGGCCCAGTTGGGGCTGGGAAATCTTCATTAATTGATTTGATTAAAGCACTGCTAGAACAAAGTGAACACATATATACGTTAGAAGGTTGCCCGATGAATGAAGAACCTTTACACCTTATTCCTAAAGCGAGTCGGAAAACTTTTGAAGAAGCATTGGATGTTAAAATTGAAGGGGACCTTTGCCCAATTTGTAAATATAGATTAGAAAATGAATTTAATGGAGACTACGAAAAGTTCCCTGTAGTAAAAAAACATTTTAGCATTAAAGACCGCCAAGGTATTGGTGTGGTGCCACCTGTGGACCCTAATAATCAAGACACTTCTGTGCTAGTGGGTTCTGTGGATATTTCCAAAATGGACTTATATGCAGAAGATGACCCGAGAGTGTTTGCATTAAATGGTGCGTTTAATATAGCTAATAGAGGGCTAATTGAATTTATAGAAGTATTTAAAAATGATATAGAATATTTATATACAATGTTAACAGCTACACAAGAGAAGTTAATTCCTTCCCCTGCTAAAGGTTCTATGATTCACTTTGACGGTGTAATTTTAGCCCACTCAAATGAGACTGAATGGAATAAGTTCCGCTCTGACCATACGAATGAAGCTATACTAGACCGTATTGTAAAAATCGAAGTGCCTTATTGTTTAGAACTTGATGAGGAAGTTAAAATCTATAAGAAGTTATTAAAACGTTCTAAATTCACGCATCATATTGCACCTCATACGTTAGAAATCGCTGCTATGTTTGCTATTTTAACTAGATTAAAACCTTCTAATAAAGTAGACAACATTACCAAGCTTAGAATTTATAATGGTGAAGATATTATAGAAAAAGGTACAACGAAACGTACAGATATTATGGAGCTTAAAGATGAGTTTGAGCGTGAAGGTATGAGTGGTATTTCAACTAGATTTATTATGAAGGTTATAGATACTGGATTAGCTGAATGTGAGGATGGATGTTTAAATCCTATTATTCTAATTGAGATGCTAATTAATGGAGTTAAAGAGCTATCACTTAATGATGAGACTAAAAAAGCTTATTTAACATTAATCCAAGATACTATTAAAAAAGAATATCATAAAATTTTAGAGGCAGAAGTAACACGAGCGTTTATACATGGATATAAAGAGCAGGCAGAAGATATGTTTAATAACTATCTAGACCACGCAGAAGCGTACATTAATAAAACGAAAGTTAAGCATTCTGACACATATCCAGATGAAAATTTCTTACGTTCGATAGAAGAACAATTAGGTATTACTCCAAGCGGCGCTAAAGGCTTTAGGCAAGATGTTACGGCATATATGTTTACGTTAGTTAGAAGTGGGCAAGAAATCACTTATTCATGTTATGAACCTCTTAAGGAAGCTATTGAAAAGAGATTAACTTCTTCTGTTAGAGAACTTACACGAGTTATAACAGTAAATAAAATCCGTAATAATGACCAAAATCATAAATACGATGCTATGACACAGGAAATGAAGCAAAATGGTTATTGCGATACATGTTGTAATGTAGTATTAAAATATGCAGCTAATAACCTGTGGAAGGATTAGCCTATGGCAGTATTTAAAGAGTTTGAGCAAAGTAGCCGCGATAGAAGTGCCGAGGATAGACGTAGACATAAAGAGCTTGTGGAAAGAAGCATTAAAGATAATATCGGTAATATTATTGCTGAGGAGAGTATACTAGAAAACGATAGAAACAAAGTTGTAAAGGTGCCTATCAAAGGAATAAAAGAGTACTATTTCAAATATGGAACTAACCAAGAAGGCGTGGTTTGTGGTACTGGTAAAGAAGAAAAGGGTAGACGTGTTGCTAAAAATGAGCAAGATAGCAGCGATGCTGGCGTAGGTAATCAAGAAGGTGAAGAGATTTATGAAACTGAAATAACGATTGATGAAGCAATTGATTTGTTATTCGAGGGGCTTAATCTGCCTAATCTAAGACGCAAAAAATTTAAAGAATTAGAAATACAAGGTGGCTCAAAAAAACGTGGAGTACGTACTACAGGTATTACTCCACGTCTTGCTAAAAAACATACGCTTATTCAGAAAGCTAAACGTAGCAGCAGTTCTAAAGGTAAGCGTGTGCCATTTGATAATAAGGATTTAAGATACTTTTATAAAAAGCCTAAGACAAAGCGGGAATCTAATGCAGTAATAATTTGCATAATGGATACATCTGGTTCTATGGGTCATACTAAAAAGTATTTAGCTCGTAGTTTTTATTTTTTATTATACCAGTTTGTTAAGATTAAATATGTTAGAGTGGATATTGTGTTTATATCTCATACAACGGTGGCAAAAGAAGTAAGTGAGGACGACTTTTTTCATAGAGGAGAAAGCGGAGGAACTTATATAAGTAGTGGATACAAGAAAGCTTTGCAAGTAATTAACAATAGATATAACGATACCATGTGGAATGTGTATGCCTTCCATTGCAGTGATGGAGATAACTGGGGAGAAGACAATGATATTGCTGTGGAGCTTGGAAAAGAGTTATGTGGTAAATGTAATCTATTTGGGTATGGTGAAATAAAAACTAGCAGTTACTCAAGCACTATTATGAATAAATATGTAGAAGAAATTAAGTGTGATAACTTTGTGGCACTAAAAATTACAAAACGTGAAGATGTGTGGTGGGCTTTTAAAGAAATGTTACAAGTGGAACAGAAAGCTGGGAAGGATGGTGCCTTCTAGTATGAATTATAATATACGAGAATTAGAGAAATATTGTGAGGAAATTGAGGGCATTGTACATGATATAGGTCTTGATTGCTATGAGCAAGAGTTTGAAATAATAAGTTATGAAGATATGATAGGCTATGCGACATACTTAGGCATGCCATCACATTACCCTCACTGGAGTTTAGGCAAAAATTATGAGCGTCTTAAAACGTATTACTCACATAATTTAACAGGCATACCATATGAAATGGTAATTAACTCAAATCCTTGTTTGGCTTATTTAATGAAAGATAACTCATTAACTTTACAAATTTTAACTATGGCACATGTGTATGGCCATAATGACTTTTTTAAAAACAACTACTTATTTAAAGAGTATACGGACAGCAGTTGGAGCATTATGATGTTTAAGACGCATGCTGATAGAGTAAGACGTTATATTCAAGACCCTAGCATTGGTTATAATGAAGTGGAAAGAGTGCTAGATGCTGCGCATTCAATTAAATTTTATTGTGGATTAACTCATGATATAACTTTACCTACAGGGAATTTGCTAGAGTTTTTATTATGCTACGGTGATTTAAATGATTGGGAAAAAGACTTGCTAACTATTGTAATGCAGGAAAATCGTTATTTTCTACCTCAGTTAGAGACTAAAGTTATGAATGAGGGGTGGGCAAGTTTTTGGCACTACACTATTTTTAAGAGATTAAAGCTTGATTCATCTAAAAACTTTGAGTTTTTCACGATTCATAACAATGTAATTTCACCAACTGCTGGCGCTCTTAATCCTTACTATTTAGGTTTTAAAATTTGGGAGCATATTTACAACACTCAAACTATTGATACGATGTTTGCTATTAGGGAATTAAATAATGATAGTTCATTTATTAGAAACTATTTGACTTATGAAATTTGTAATGACAGTCAGCTATATTCTTACCAAGAGGAGGATAAGTATCATATTATTTCTGAGGTATCTAATATAGATGGTTGGAAGCAGGTGCGTGATACGTTAATAAAAACTATAGGCTCCAATAGTATCCCTCGAATTGAGGTTGTGGATTGGCAGAAGAAATGTCATGTATTATCTTTACAACATATTTGGGATGGTCGTGAGTTAAATTTATCTTATGCAACTGAAACACTTAAGTATATACAAACTTTATGGGGCGGAGAAGTGATTCTTAACACCCAGTTTGCAGGAATTAAGCGTCAAATAGTTTGTGATGTTAATAAAAAAGTTTTAATTCAAAATGAGTAATAGAAACTGATTGCGGTCGCCACTGATTGCAATCAGTTTTTTTTGTGTGTAAATGTAGTGTAAAAAATGTAAGTTTTATTTTAGTTTTTTAAGCCATGTAAAAAATGCATTACATTCTGCATGTAATGCAGCTAAACATTCTTCTTCTGGTAATACTTTTTGGTTATCGCCAATACAAAATAGCATTCTATTTGTACCAACATTTTTTAATATTAATTGTAACGGTGTATCTGGAAACCACATATTAGCAACTTTCTCCATATTATATTGTTCTAACATGGCTGAAATATGCGTCCATAAATAAATTATATTATCATAATAGTAAATGCCCATTAATTCATGTTCGTAATAATGTAGAGATATATATCCTTCTAACTCAAACGGTTTAAGCTCGTTTAACTCATGTGTTCCTAACTCGAAAAAATCTTTCTTTACAATATGATAAATAAAAGTGTTAATTTCTATCATGCTAGCTCCTTTTCTTAATTATATTCATCATATAAGTATATTAATTTCCCATTCAAACTATTCCGACGGGTTTTTAAGTAAAAAAATAGGGAGTTACCATATGTATAGTAGCTCCTTTAAGTAAATTATTGAAGTATTTGATTATCTACCGTGTTAATATATATTACTTCACAATTATAACTATAAGTTTTAAGGTACTCAAAAATCATTTCATTATCAATAATATTAAGCTTAGGTTGACCGTGTGGTACAATCATCCTTAAAGTTATTCCTATAAATCCTTGTTGTTTAGATATTTGGTTATAAATGCTTTCACTTACTTTAAAAGAAACTACTTCGTCTGAATTTGTATATGCGTTATCGAATTTTACTGTGATATAAAAGATACCGTCTTCTTGAAACTGTGATATAATTTCGCTTATTTCTACTGTAGTTATGACAACACAATCTTTTTTATTTGTTTTTTGTTTTAAACTTACAAGTTTTGCTGTCATTGCACTTAGTGCCACCATAATTGGAGCTAAAAATTTTACTTTTTTCATAGCTGCGCCTCCTAACTACTTGGGTATTGTTAACTTAATATAATATCATATTATGTAAAAATGCGTAGAGTGTTACGTAAATCACAAATTTTTTATACAACCTCTAAATATTTTTTTGTTTTATTCCTAATGTCGTATTATACTTTTTACGTGTATTTTACTAAGGCTTAACATTGTTTTAATTTAGTTTTTATAGTTACAATGGTATAATCGTAGAGACATAAAATTGTATATTAACAAATTATTAGGAGGATTTTCCTGTATGAGATTGAGGAATGTAAAAAAAGGTATTGGTATTTCTATTGCAGCATCGTTAATTATTGGGCATTGTGTTGTACCATTGGAAATTAAAGCTGTTGAAGAGTATGTTAGTGTTGATAAAGTTGATGTTGAAGCGATTGCCGATGAAGTTGATAATTCTATCATAAAGGATGTTATTGAAGAAGCTAATAATTTTGTGGCCGATGATAGCAGTGCGCACGATAGTAATGAAGAAGCTGATGAGGTAGCTGATGATAATAATGAAGAAGCTGATGATTTAGTCGCTGATAATAATAATGAAGAAGCTGATGATTTAGTCGCTGATAATAGTAATGAAGAATCTGATGATTTAACTGCTGATAATAGTAATGAAGAAGCTGATGATTTAGCAGATAATAATAGTAATGAAGAAGCTGATGATTTAGTCGCTGATAATAGTAATGAAGAAGCTGATGATTTAGCGGATAATAATAGTAATGAAAACGTTGTTAGTGGTGAGACTACTGATAATGTTAAAACTGATAATTCTAGTGAAAATAGTTCTGAGTATTCAACTTTTGATTTAAATCCTGAAGAATCTATAACTCTTGCTGAATTTAGAACGTACAGTGCAAATACTAATGGATATCAAGTAACTGGTATAATTACGGGTATTGAAACTACTGACCGTATGTATATACAAGATGATACTTCAGGGGTTATCGTAAATTTAACAAGCTATTCAACTAGCACTTCTGATTATAATATTGGTGACCAAATTACTTTAACTGGTACTAAAACGCATAGTAATAGCGCCGTAGTAATTCGTCCTTATCCAAATAACGGTGATATAGTGGAAGTAAATGCTACTGGCATGGACCTTCCAGAGCCTAAAATAGTTTCAATTTCAGAAGTAACTGTCGAAAACGAAGGAATGCTTGTAACAGTGGAATCAGTCGAGTTTACAGCTTTAGGTTCTAGCAGTGGTACTGTGGTAGAAAAAGATGGAGAGTCGTTGGTAATTCACAGCTGGCCTGATTATAACAAGTATGAAATCGGTGACATAGTTAATGTTACAGGGGTTGTAGATAGAAGTGGTTCAGCTCATGATGTATCGGGTACAGCTTATCAGCTTTGTGGTACGACTGTTAGTGTAGAATACTCTGATATAGATAAAGATATAGATGAAGATATAGATGAAGATATAGATAGTGATATAGATGAAGAGGAAGATGAAACTTCGGACCAACAAAATACTTTAGATACACAAGACTCTATAGATATTGCATCAGCTAGAGAAATTGATGTTGACGGCGAAGTTCAAGTAACTGGTACGATTATTGGAAAATTAAATAATTATTTAATCTACATACAAGATGATACTGCTGGTATGGGTGTACAGTTAACGGATGGCTCGGGAGCTAGTTACAATGTTGGTGATGAAGTAACAGTTCTTGGAGTTCGTAGCACTCATACTTACGGTACAACATCTGTAACGCCTACTACTATTGAGGTGTCTAATGCGGATAAAGGTTTACCAGCCGCGACAGTAATTACTATTGAAGACGGTTTAACAGGAGATTATGAAGCGCAACTTATAACTTTAGAAGAAATCCAATTTACATCTATTTCTTCTAGCTATAACTCGGTTATGTCTCAAAATGGCTATACAATGAACGTATATCAGCTTAGTAATGCTGGAGATTTTATAGCAGGAGATTACGCAAATGTAACAGGAGTAATGGGAGTGTATAATGGCACAGCACAGTTGCAAGGAGTGACTGCTGTAGCGGAGTTAATAGGAGAAAGAGAAGAAGTAGAAATAGAAGTAATTAGCATAGCACAGGCGCGTGAGTTACCAGAAAACACAACTGATATGATGGCAATTGAAGGTGTTGTAACTGGTATAGAAACTTCTGCTCGTATGTATATACAAGATGATACTGCTGGTATATTAATTAATTTTAACAATGTATCGGAAACTACTAGTGGCTATAGTTTAGGGGATGAAGTTTGGATTTATGGTAATAGAAGTAACAGTTCTGGCGCAGCTTCATTACGTGTGGCAGAAACAGCTACATTAAATACAGGCGTTGATTTACCAGAGCCACAAGTTATTACTATTGCAGAATCTTTAACTCGCGACTGGGAAGGTTCTCTAGTTACTATAGAAGGCGTGACTTTTACTGAAGTTGGTAGCACTTACTCTACAATTACTCAAGGAGCCGAAGAGCTAACGATTTATAATTTAGCAAACTCTACAAATTATAGCGTTGGTGATGTTGTTGATATTAGCGGAGTTATGGATTACTTAACTAACCAAGCTGTGTTGTGTGGGCAAACTGTAACTACCTACAACCCAACACCAGATGAAGAAGCACCAACAATTGTGTTAGATGAACAATTAACTGCTGCAAGTATTTTTGCTGATTTAGAAATTACAGCAGAAGTTACAGATAACCGAGCACTTGATTCAATTAAGTTAGCTTATTGGTATGTTGAGAGCGACGAAGCAGTTGCTGCAATAGAAGGTGACGAAGACGACGCAGCAGTTGTTATAGTAGAAGATAATACAGAAGATGACACAGAAGTTATTTCAATACAAGATAGTTTAGAAATTTCCGAATATGATGTTCCAGAAGATGCAGTTATTTTAGAAATGGCTTTAGTTGGATTTACAGGTAACAATTATTGTGCAACTATAGAAAAAACTGACTTAGTACCTAGTTCTACTTTGCGCTACATGGTAATAGCAACAGATGCACAAGGTAATGTAGCAACACAAACAGCAGATGTTGAAATCACTGCTGATGATACAATTGCACCAATTATTACAGAAGCAACTCCATTATCAGTTAAGCCAGGCGAAGATGCAACTGTTTCAGTATCATTTTATGACTTAGGGTTAGGTATAGATATGGAAAGCATCGTACTAGAATTTAACGGTATAGATGTATCACAAAACATTAGCTTTAGCGCAGATGTAATGACAATCGAAATTCAGGCTGAAGATGATGGAATTATGACAGTAGTGCAAGATATAAGTGAGTTATATCAAGAAGTGGATGTTGATGAAATTACTATTACGTATGACCCAGGGGCATTAGTTGAAGGTGAGTATGATGTTAACTTTAGCGTAAAAGATATATCTGGCAACGAAACAACTAAACAATGGACGCTTATTGTGGCAGATAAAATACTGTACTTTGGGCAACTACATTCGCATACAACACTTTCTGATGGGCAAGGTACAGTATATGAAGCTTACGAATACGCACGTGATAATGCCGAGCTAGACTTCTTCGCTGTAACAGACCACTCTAACTGGTTTACCAACGACACTTCAGCTTCATTTGCAGACGGCTCTATGAGCTGGGAATGGGTAACAGGAAACGAAGCGGCAGACGCTGCTTATGAGCCTGGTGAATACGTTGCTATATATGCATTTGAAATGACTTGGTCAGCAAGCACTGGTAAATGGGGTCATATAAATACATTTAACACACCTGGATTTGAAACGCGCTCAAACTCTGCTATGGACTTAGAAGCGTATTACGATGCATTAAAAGAGTATCCAAACTCAATTTCTCAACTAAATCATCCAGGTACAACATTTGGTGACTTTAGCGATTTTGGATTTTATGATTCGGAAGTTGATAAAGTAGTAACACTTATCGAAGTGGGTAACGGTGAAGGCCCTGTTAATGGCAGCGGATACTTCCCTTCATATGAATATTACACTCGTGCATTAGATAAAGGTTGGCATGTTGCGCCTACAAATAACCAAGATAACCATAAAGGACAATGGGGTAATGCAAATACCGCACGTACAGTTATTGAAGCAAACAGCCTAACACGCGAATCAGTGTATGAAGCGCTACAAGCTATGAGAGTTTATTCAACTGAAGATGAAAACTTAGAAATTTCATATGAGCTTAATGGCAATACAATGGGGTCAATTTTATATGACCAAACTATATTAAACTTTAGTATTGATATATACGACCCTAATTCAACAGATGTAATATCTAAAGTAGAACTTATTACTGATGGTGGTTTAACTGCATTTTCAACAACAGGGACTTCAAACTCACTATCGTGGGATTTTAGTGTGGACCCTGAAGATGTGGCAGAAAACACATATTTCTATGTAAAAGTAACTCAAGCTGACGGTGACATTGCGGTAACTGCGCCTATGTGGATTAATGATAAAGAGAATATAGGAATTTCGCATGTTGAATCTAGTGCTAGTAAAGCAATTGTAGGTAGTGATGTTGATATAGAAACGGTATTATATAATAACGATGAAATAACAATTACAGATATTAAGATTAAATACTATTTAAATGGAGTATTAATTAGCGAAGAAGATATGGATGATATTGAACCATCTAAACAGGGAACATCTATAATAAGTGTGACTATTGATAAGAACGGTACAAATACTATACTTGCTGAAGTTGAATGTAAAATAAATGGTTTAGCACGTGAATTTTCGGATAGAGTAGAAGTTACAGGCGTTAATTCTGATGAAGTTACACGAGTTTTAATTGATGGCTCTAAAACAAATGCTTACGTAACTGGTGGCTACACTGACAATATGAATTACGTAACAGAAATTATCCAAGATAGCGGAGGAGTAGTTGAAATTAACTTAGAAGAGTTAAGCGAGGAACTTTTAGATGGAGTTGATTTATTAATTATAACTGACCCATCTAGCTCCAATCCAGCAGAAGTTTACTCAGATGATGAATTAGATGCGATTAAAGGTTACGTAGATAATGGTGGAAATCTAATAATTTCATCGAAAAGTGATTATGGCGATTCAACAGGCGTATATGGTAATGCAGCACAAGGTAATGCAGTGTTAGAAAAAATTGGTGCTACAACAAGATTTAACGACGACCAATTACTTGATGATACGGAAAATGGTGGGCAAAACTATCGTCTGTATTTTACACAATATAATGAAGAAAGCCAATACGCTGCTGGAATTGACTATGATTCTATATCGGATGTTAGTACAGTAGGTAAGTTTAGTTTCTACAGTGGGAACTCTATTTTGATTAATGACCATGACACAACGGAATATATAGTAAAAGGTCACGCAACAACATATAGCGGAGATAGTGATAACCAAGGAGATTCAACCGCTATTACAGAGCCGTATGCATTAGTAGTTGAAATTTTACCAAACGGTTCTAAAGTGGCAGTCTCAGGTGTTACTTTCTTCTCTGACTTTGAGATGGACCCTACAAGCGAATACTCTAACCCAACTATTATGACCAATATTTTAACTGACTTTGCACCTGAAAAAGCCAAAACTATTACTCCAATTGCAGATATTCGTATTGATGAGGATAACGATAATGTACCTGACTTAGCAGGTGAAATTTATACTATAGAAGGTATTGTAACAGCAGGAAACACAGTAGATGGCAATAAATTTTTCGATGTTATCTATGTGCAAGATGACACAGCAGGTATTACAATTCATCCTATTTCAGACTTACAACTAGCGCTGGGGCAAAAGGTGCAAATTAGTGGTACGGTGGGTGTTTATGAGGGAGATACTCAACTTGGAGATGTAATGGAGACAACGGATGTAAAAATAGTAGATGAGACAATTAACTTAGTAGAACCTACTGTAATGACTACTGCTGAAACTATGCTTGAAGAAAATGAAGGATTGCTAGTACAAACTACAGGTGTGATTACCAAAATAGGAGAAAGAACATCGGGTGAAATATATATTAATGATGATTCGGGTGAAGCGCGTATTTACGTGGATGGTTATATTGTAAGTGGTTCGGGAGATACAACGGACGTATTTGATAGAATTGAAGTGGGAGATACGATTTGTGTAATTGGGCTTGCTGCTGAAAATAATGAAGGCGACAGAATTCGTATTAGAAATACTGATGAGATTGTTGTTGTGGAAGATGAAGATTTAGAAGATGAAGACGATGATTTGGATGACGACAATTCGGATGACGATGATTCGGACGACGATGATTCAGACGACGATGATTCAGACGAAGACGATTCTGACGACGATGATTCTGATGAAGATGATTTGGATGAAGATGATTCAGACGAAGACGATTCAGACGAAGATGATTCTGATGAAGACGATTCTGATGAAGATGATTCTGATGAAGATGATTCTGACGACGATGATTCTGATGAAGATGATTCTGATGAAGATGATTTGGATGAAGATGATTCTGATGAAGATGATTCTGATGAAGATGATTCTGATGACGATGATTCTGATGAAGATGATTTAGATGAAGATGATTTAGATGATGATGATTTGGATGAAGATGATTCAGATGATGATTCTAACGAAGATGATTTAGATGAAGATGATTTAGATGAAGATGATTCTGATGAAGATGATTCTGATGAAGATGATTTGGATGAAGATGATTTAGATGAAGATGATTCTGATGAAGATGATTTGGATGAAGATGATTCAGATGATGATTCTAACGAAGATGATTTAGATGAAGATGATTTAGATGAAGATGATTCTGATGAAGATGATTTAGATGAAGATGATTTAGATGAAGATGATTCGGACGAAGATGATTTGGACGAAGATGATTTAGATAAAGACGATTCTGACGAAGATTCAGACGACTTAATAGAAATAACAAGTGAAGCACTAAGAATAATATTAGCTGCACATGGAGTAAGCTTTACAGGGACAGAAGCATTACTAAGCGACTTAGCATCATTAACACAATTTGTAGCAACAAATAGTAACTTAACAACTATTGCTCCATTACAATATGCAACCAGTTTAATAACAATAAACATTTCTAGCAACAGCATAACAGACATTGCAGCGTTAGGCAGTTTACCAAATGTAACACAACTTGATGCATCAACAAATCAAATAATACTACTAAATTTATCTGATTTCCCAGCAATCAATAACATTAAAATATATCATAACAACCTTAAAAGGATAGTAAATACAGGGGCTAGAGCAGTTAGTGATATTACAACATTGGATTTAAGTGACAACCATTTAGGTGAAGATTTCAGCGCTGAAGATGAAGCTACGCTATTAGCACAAGGATATACACAACAATATATAGACTGGTTAAAACAACAAGTTGCATTAGCAGGATTATCACAAGCGACCAAATTAGAGGAGCTTATAATTAGCGACAACACACAACTAGCTAGCTTAGAAGGAATTGAACAATTAACTAGCCTAACAACACTAGATGCTAGTGGCAACACATCATTAGTAGATATTACGAGCGTTAGTACGTTAACAAGCTTAGAAACACTAGATTTAAGCGATACAGTAGTAACTGATATTTCAGCAGTATCCACATTAACAGTACTTAAACAATTAGACTTAACAGGCAATACTTCTATTACAGACGGAACGGAAGCGTTAGAAAACTTAACCGAGTTACAAACAATTTCGCTAGAAGCGCAGCTGTTTTTAACTAACGAAACATTAGTGGACTCTATAACCACATTAGTAAATAACAAATCCGATACGTTGCAACTAGATATAAATATAGAGCAATTAACAGATGAAGAGATTGCAGATCTTAATAATTATTTAAACGAAAATCTAGAAGATGTGTTAGACAAAGTTGAAATTGACTGGATAACAGATGTAACAGCACCACAATTTAGCTACACAGGTGCAACAACATTTACGCTAATTGCAAATGCGGACTTTACACTACCTACAGTAACCGCAACGGACAATGTAGATACAGCAGTGCAAGTTACTACCGAAGTAACTAAAGATGGTGTAGTGGTAACTGAAGTAGACACAACACAAGTGGGCACGTATATTGTTACGTATACAGCAATTGACGAGGCAGGTAACGTAGCGGAGTTAATAATTACAGTAAGAGTAATTTATGATAGTTACGATTATAGCTTTAGTTATCCTGAATTTAATTACGTAACTATAGCAAATACTGATGAAGATTTAGATGACGAAGATTTAGACGGCGAAGATTTAGACGACGGAGATTTAGACGATGAAGATTTAGACGGCGAAAGTTTAGACGACGAAGATTTAGATAACGAAAGTTTTACAACCGACTTAACGCAAATATTTACTGACATTAATAAATCAGCATGGTATTATACAGATGTGTTAAACGTATATACGAAAGGATTAATACTAGGCGTAACAGATGATGCATTTGAACCACAAGGGACTGCAACTAGAGCGCAGTTAGCAACTATATTGCACCGTTTAAGTGGTGAAACGGGTTCAGCAGAATTCAATTTATTTACAGATATTGTAGATGGTGCATGGTATAGCCCATCAGTTGGCTGGTCTGTATCAGCAGGTATATTTAACGGATTTGAGGATAACACATTTAGACCGAGTAACGACATTACGCGTGAACAATTAGCAGTAGTGCTATACAACTTCGCAGCTTATAAAGGCTACGATTTAACAGCAACTACAGCACAGTTTAGTGATTCACAAGATATAGCTACTTGGGCACAGCATTCTATTAACTGGGCGGTTAATCACAATATTATCGGCGGTAAAGGTAATAATATACTTGACCCAAAAGGAACGGCAACTAGAGCTGAGATTGCTGCCATGTTAACTAGATTTATTAATTATAGCAATTAACAAAAGGGAGACTATGTCATTAGGCATAGTCTTTTTTTAATGGATTCAGTTCACAATTGAATTACTAACTGTTATAATAGTACACAAGTTTTGATTTATGGGTTTGACGATTTGTCCCCAAAGGAATTCAAAGCTAATTTTTGGTTACTCCTAAATAATTAGTGGAGCAGATATGGAGGAGTAAAGGGCGGATGTCTTGTAAATAAATATTAATTCACTTATAATTGATTAAATTTATAATCTAAGGAAGCTTATCATGGATATTTCTGAACCTCCCATGACTAAAGTCACAGGGTTCTTGGTCGATAGTCGCAACCGACTAAGCATAACCAAGCTATCCC
>MDJM01000071.1 GCA_001994995.1 Candidatus Parepulonipiscium sp. PG-Nuni2H_MBin01
AATTATAACAGACCCTGGAGAAAGTAGCCCCATATCTAATGCCGGTGCATACGCTGATAAAATTTTAAATACCGACCCTGGTTGCCTTGTAGCTTGAGTTGCACGGTTAAACGTTCTATCCCCAGTCTTTTCACCGTGACCGCCAGCAAGCGCAGGAACATGTCCTGTAGTATGGTCTATAATTACAAACGACGTTTGTGGCTGGATTGATTGAAAAAACGTTTCATCAATATTAGCATCTTCTGCAATTCCCCAAGCTTCTCTCTTCGCTAGTTGATATGCCTCTACATCAGTTGATAAATCTACTATTTCCACAGTATTAAAATGCTCCATAGTATCATCTTCATAATGCACGGTAACCCTATAATCAAATTGCATCTCCAAATCACGCGATGGATATAAATCAAGATTATTAATATTATCATCAACATAAGCTTGTATCACTGGATCAAACGTAGTAAAAATTTGCACACCACCGCCATATAAATAGCTTACAGCTTCTAAATAAGTCATTCCAGCAGCTTGCAAATCAGAAAGCACAACCTCGATTACCGCGTCTACAAAATACGTATGCGGTGAAGATTCCTCTACATACATTTGGTTGACAACTGCAATATTCTGGTACGGGTCTTCTAATAAAGCTTCTTGTCTTTCCTCTTCTGTTATATAACCTTGTTCGACCATCTTATTTAAAATAACCTTAGCTTTATCCCAGTTAGCTTCAGGATTTAAAATGGGGCTATAGGCAGTTGGGCGTTGCGTAATACCTGCTATTACAACGCTCTCTGCAAGAGTAAGCTCGCTAACATCTTTATTAAAATACCTATGAGAAGCAGCTTGTACACCATTATTACCATGACCTAGCGCCATCGTATTAAGATAATACTCTAGTATTAAATCTTTATCATAAATCTGTTCAAACTGAAGTGCTAAATACATTTCTTGGATTTTACGTGTGTATGTTTGGGCATCAGTTAATACATTATTTTTTATCAACTGCTGAGTAATAGTACTACCGCCTTCTGATATACCCCCACTTGCAATATTTACTACAAGCGCACGTAACACACCTTTTACATCTATTCCATTGTGCTCATAAAACCTTTCATCTTCAATAGCCACTACTGCTTTTTGCAAATACCAAGGGATTTCATCTAACGTTGCATAAATACGCGTTGAACCTTCACTACTAGTTAAACGGTCTATCTCCTCTCCATTTACATCATAAATAAACGACGTATAGTTAGTTGCGGGTTTAAGCTCTAGGCCGGAAATGTCTGGTGCATCGTTTATTATGCTAACAAGCTGACCTAACATAGCTCCTCCTACCCCAAAGATAACTATAACTAGCAATACGAAAATAATTCTAAACCCTAATAGCAGTGCTTTTTTTAGTGTTTGTTTAGACGGTTTACCGTCATCGTCTGGGTCGTTATTGTTATTATAAAGTTTTGAATAATCCATACGCTTAATCCTCCTTAAGAGGTATTATACCAAAAAAGTTGCCATTTAACAAATATGTATTTGATTTTTTTTTGTGGCATATATTTGTACAGGGAGACTTGCTAGCTCCTCCTCAAAAGGGGGACGACCAATTGTTCTCTAACTTAACAGACCTAAATTAAGGAGATGATAATATGAAAAAAAACCGACGAACATATGCTTATCCTCCACCAAACTCTAAACGACAATATTATGGGTCACCTCTATCTCATAAAATACAAGGTGTAATGGCTATAATGGGCATCGTTACAATAGTTGCCGTTTTATATGTACAATTAGATGAAGACTTAATGCCTGCTGTTACAGTTATGGCAGAGCTTGAGGTAGTTAATCGCGCTACTGAGGTTATTAATAACGCAGTAGCACAAACTTTAGAGTCCAATCAAACAACAATGGAAGATTTACTTCATTATGATTATAACGATTCAGGAGAACTAGTTTCATGGAATGTTAATTCAATTTTAATAAATCAATTATGCGCCGAACTTGTTAATCAGTGTACTAACGAATTAAAAAATTTAGGCAGTATAGATTTTGAAATTGCGCTTGGTAACTTAACTGGTAGTAGGATTTTCGCCAACTTAGGTCCTAGCATCGTAGTAGGACTCGTTCCTCTTGGTAGCGTTACTGTTGACTATGAAAGTGAAATTAAATCCACCGGTATAAACCAAGTTAATCATACTGTTTGGCTGGATATTGAAGCTATTATACAAATTGTTAACCCTCTTTTAGAAGAAAAAGCTGTTGTCACTAGACGTATTATGCTAATTGACAAAGTTATTTCTGGTCAAGTTCCTTCAAGTTATATTAGCATGCCAGAGGATTCTTCTATAGAAGTTGATTTTTGATGTTTTTATTTCCAATATGGATTACAACCTTGTTTATATTCTATCTACATGTTATATTTACATCACAAATACAACTTAGGAGGAATTTATGGACCGCACTAATTTATCAGAAATTTATGGAAAAAATGTATTTGATGACCATGTTATGAGAGAAAGGCTGCCTAGGCCTGTTTATAAACAGCTTATGCGAACAATTCATGATGGCCTTCCGCTAGAACCTGGTATTGCTGAAACTATTGCTAACACTATGAAAGACTGGGCTATTGAGCGCGGTGCTACGCACTTTACTCACTGGTTTCAGCCTATGACGGGGCTTACTGCTGAAAAACATGATTCATTTTTATCACCAACTAGCGATGGGCGTGTAATCATGGAGTTTTCAGGCAAAGAATTAATCCGCGGCGAAGCTGATGGGTCTTCTTTTCCGTCAGGTGGAATTCGCCAAACGTTTGAGGCGCGTGGTTACACTGTATGGGACTGTACTTCACCAGCATTTTTAAAAGAAGATAGCAGTGGAGTTGCTCTTTGTATCCCAACAGCATTTTATGCTCACACTGGTGAAGCATTAGATAAGAAAACACCACTACTTAGGTCAATGGTTGCTATTGATAAAGCTGGAGTCAGAGTCTTGCACGCTTTAGGCTATACGGATGTTAATAAAGTTTTTGCTACCGTTGGTGCTGAGCAAGAGTACTTTTTAGTGGATAAGAGGCAATATCAACTTAGAAAAGACTTGATATTTACGGGTAGAACTTTATTTGGCGCAGCTCCACCTAAAGGGCAAGAGATGGAAGACCATTATTTTGGTAGCATAAAAGAAAAAATTGCAAATTTTATGCGAGAAATTGACTTAGAGCTTTGGAAACTCGGCGTTCCGTCTAAAACAAAACACAATGAAGTGGCTCCAGCTCAACATGAGTTAGCGCCTATATTCGCACCTTGTAACGTTGCATCTGACCAAAATCAGCTAATTATGGAAACGTTGCAAAAAGTTGCTAATAGACATGATTTAGCGTGTTTGCTTCATGAAAAACCGTTCCAAGGTATCAATGGCTCTGGAAAACATGATAACTGGTCTTTAGTAACTGACACTGGTATAAACGTTTTTGCCCCAGGCAAATGCCCTCAAGACAACAACGTCTTTTTAGTGTTTGTTTGCGCAATTTTAAAAGCGGTAGACACTCATGCGGACTTAATCAGACTCTCAGCTGCCTCAGCCGGTAATGACCACCGCCTAGGTGGCAATGAAGCACCGCCAGCTATTATCTCTGTATTTTTAGGAAACTTTCTTACAGAGCTAATTACTGACATCGCAAGAGGCAAAAAAGTGGAAAAGACTCATGCGGATGTTATGGATGTTGGCGTGGATACTATGCCAAAGCTTAAAAAGGAAACTTCTGATAGAAATAGAACTTCCCCATTTGCATTTACAGGTAATAAGTTTGAGTTTAGAATGTTCCCTTCTTCAGGTTGTATATCTGAAGCTAACGTAGTTCTAAACACTGCTATGGCGGACGCTTTACTAAGCTTTGCTCCTATTTTAGAAGCTGCTGATGATAAAAAAGCTGCCATTAGGGAAATCCTTAACGACACATTAAAACGCCATGGCAGAATTATCTTTGATGGTAATGGTTATGCGCAGGAATGGGTTGATGATGCGGAAGATAGGCAACTGCCAAATTATCCTACTACTGTAGACGCAATTCCTAGTTTACTAAAAGATAAATCTATTGCTTTATTTGAAAAGCATCATGTTTATAATCATGCAGAATTACAAGCTAGATACGAAATTTTAATTGAAGAGTATTGTAAAACTTTAAATATAGAAGCTCGCACTATGCTTAGTATGGCTAAAACTCAAATACTTCCAGCCGCATTAAAGTACACTACGGAAGTTGCACGTAATGTAAGCATTCTTACTCAGCTAGGAAACTTTAAAATTTCAGCCCAGTCTGAGTTACTTGTGGATTTAACTGAAAATATAGAACATCTTAAACATTCTATTGATAAACTAGACCAAAATCTACACGAAGTTTATCATATGGAAGAAGGCTATGAGCGTGCTGTTAAATTTAAAGATGTGATTTTAGCTAATATGGAAATATTACGTGAATATGCTGATGAGTTAGAAATGATGGTGGATGAAAAAGTGTGGCCTATTCCTAACTATGGAGAATTGTTATTTAGAGTTTAATTCGGGGAGCTTTCCCCGAATTTTTTTAACATACGGAGGTAATAATGGAAAAATTAATTTTATTTGTGGCATATAAAAAGTCTATAAATAAGACAGACGAAGAATATATATTAGAAAGCTTAAAAGAGCTTGAAGAACTTGTAGATACAGCAGGCGCGGAAATTTGTGGTACAATGGTACAAAAGGTGGAATCAATTAATCCTAGTCTTTACTTAGGTAAAGGTAAAGTTGAGGAACTAAAACAATTAATTGAAGACACGGAAGCTACTGGGGTAGTTTGCGATGAAGAATTATCTCCTGTGCAAATGAAAAATTTAGCTGAGATACTAGACACTAAAGTTTTGGATAGAACACTTATTATACTAGACATCTTTGCAACGCGTGCTAAATCTAGCGAAGGTAAAGTGCAGGTTGAAATGGCACAACTTAAATACCAATATTCTCGCCTTGCTGGCACTGGTTCCATGTTATCTCGCCAAGGTGGCCAGATTGGTAACCGCGGTCCGGGTGAGAAAAAACTAGAGCTTGATAAACGTCATATTCGCGCTCGTATGGATGTGCTTAAACAAGAAATTGAGAACATGGAAAAACATCGTAGCTTACTAAGACAACGTCGTGAAAAGGATAATGTGCCTATTGTAGCAATTGTTGGTTATACTAATGCTGGTAAATCTAGGCTACTAAATGCATTAAGCGGCAGTGACGTATACGTTCAAAATCAGCTATTTGCTACTCTTGACCCAACGACTAGAAAAGTAATACTGCCAGAAGGGTCTGAAATTAGGCTAGTTGATACAGTTGGATTTATTCGTAAATTGCCTCACCATCTAATAAAGGCATTTTATTCTACGTTAGAAGAAGCTCGCTACGCTGATATTTTATTACACGTTATAGATGCTAGTAATCCTCATATGGATACTCATATTGAAGTAGTAAACTCTACGCTAGAGAAGCTAGGCATTAAAGATGTGCCAGTGATTACAGTTTATAATAAAATTGATAAAACCGATAAACCTATTCCTGATGATGGAATTCATATATCAGCTAAAGCTAAAATTAACTTAAATGCATTGCTAGAAGAAATTGAAACAATCTTATTTGAAAATATGAAAGAGTTTAAAGCGCTTATTCCTTATAAAGACTCTCATATAGTTGCGTATTGCCAAGCTAATGCCGAAAAGTTAGAAGTTGACTACCAAGAAAGTGTAGTTAACGTATCAGGCTTTATTCATTATAGTAAGTTCCACAAGCTAGCACCGTATATCTAAACAATAAAAAGGGCTATCACTCAAATTGTGATAGCCCTTTTAGCTAAATCGCAAATTTATCTAATTGCTCTTTAAGCTCTTGCGCTTCTGCCGCCAACTCTTGGCTTAACGCTACATTTCCTTGCGAAATAGCTGCATTTTTAGATATCTCAGTAGTTAAAGTTTCTGTCCCTTTTACAATTACATCTAACGACTCTTTTTGTTTAAGAGCATCATCTCTAACACTACGCGAAATCTCTAAACTGCGTGTACTCGCTTCTACTATTCCTTCTAACGACTGTGTTGTTAACTGTACCATATCTTCACCTTGTTGCACGCTTTTTAAATTCTCATCTATAATCTCATAAATCTCTTGTACAATTACAGAAGTTTTAGCCGCAAGGTCACGCACCTCATTAGCCACAACAGTAAACCCTTTACCGCTCTCACCCGCTCTAGCCGCTTCAATAGATGCATTAAGTGCAAGTAAATTAGTTTGTGCCGCAATCGAATCTATAGCTTCCATAACAACAGAAATCTCCTGAGTTGATGATGTAATAAGCTTCATCGCATCTACCAGCTTAGTCGCTGTTTGCATACCATCAGTTGCAGTTTGCGTCATCTCTTTTACTATCTGATAACTTGTATCTATATCTTCAAGTGCTTGACTAATTTTACGCGTTGCATTTATAGTATTGTCTTGGAAGTCATTAAGCAACTCAGTCTGGTTTTGTGTTAACTCTGCAAGCTCCATTGCTGACTCTGCAATATGAAGCGACCCTTGATTTACTTCAATCCCAGAACGACCTGTGCTACCTAACACGTCTTTTAACGAATGGCTAATTTGTGTAAGTGCCGTTTGTATTTGCTTAAAATCCCCAATATAAGTCTGAGTCGGAGCTTTAGTAAAGTCACCGTCCGCAAAACTTGATAATACTGAAGAAATTTCATTAATATAGTTTGTTAACGAACTTGACAGCTCCTCAATACTTCCAACTAATTGGTCCACCTCATAACTAGCCCTATCAATTTGTGAAGTATCTATATTTAAGTTACCTGTTGTAAGCTGTTCCACTGCTTCTACTGAACGCTCAATAGGTGAAATATACTTCCTAGTAAACATCGTAATTACTATAGTACTTGCTAACATAGCTACTGCGCATATTACAATTGCAGTAAATATCTCAGAATAAATTGCATTATACACATGCTGTGTAGAATGATTTCCTATTACTCGCCAACTTGTATTTGGAATAGTTTTATACAAAGTGTAAATGTCATCGCCATATAAATTTACACCGTCATGTATTTGCCCTTCTGGTGAACTTAACATATTCCCTAATTTAGCTCCACTATTTGCTATAGTTATAGTCTTAGTCTCAGATGATTGATATTCTGGATTAGGATGTATAATAATCTCTTCATCAGTATTAATAACAAATACATAAGTATCAACGCCAAAATTTAAATCTAAAATTACTTGAGTCAAATCTGAAATGTCAATATCCATTCCAAACACACCCACCATTCTGCCATCATCATACACTGTTTTAGACGTTGTAACTACTAAACCGCCTGTAGTCGCATCAACATATGGGTCAGATACAAATATATTACTACTATTTACTGCTCCTGGATACCAACTTCTAGTCGTTGGGTCATAATCTGCTGGTGGCACCCAATCATCAGAAATCGTCATATCTTTTGATGGCGTAGCAAAATATATATTTAATAATGCTGAATGGTCATCTACATGTGCAAATAAATATTCTTGTAACACTTCCTTATTTGTATATAAACTCATATAAGCAATATCTTTAGTCATCATATCTAGTAGCGTATTCATCTCATTAATTAAGCCCTCAAATTCAGTTACTGCTAACTCTACCTGATTAGCAACGCTAGTTTCTGCATCATCTACCATTATACTTTGTAAATTTAGTACTTGTAAAATCGTAGTAACTAGCAATAACCCTATAATCAAGGCCCCAAATATCATTCTTATTTGTAATGCTAACGTTCGTTTCATATTGTCCCCCTACCTTTTAAACTACGAATTTATCCATTTGGTGTTTTAATGTACTTGCTTGTGCCGCTAACTGTTGACTTAACGCTACGTTCTCTTGTGAGATAGCAGAGTTTTTAGATATTTCAGTTGACAACTGTTCTGTCGCATCTATTATTGATGTTAACGATTCCTTTTGGGTTAATGCATTATCTCTCACATCCTCAGAAATCTCAACGCTCCTAACACTCGCTGCCACAATAGCATCAAATGCCTCTGTTGTTAAATTAACCATTTCTTCGCCTTCTCTAACGCTTTGCAAGTTTAAATCTATTATATGATAAATATTTTGCACAGTTTCAGAAGTTTTAGCCGCAAGGTCACGTACCTCATTAGCCACTATAGTAAACCCTCTGCCACTTCCTCCTGCTCTAGCCGCCTCAATCGATGCATTTAGTGCAAGTAAATTAGTCTGTGCTGCTATTGAATCAATTGAATGTATTACTGCAGAAATCTCTTTAGTAGATGCCGATATTAATCTCATTGACTCTACCATCTTATCAGATGTCTGTTTACCTTCTCCTGCTTTACTTGTCATCTCTTTAATAATCCCGTAACTCTTATCTATGTCAGCAAGTGAATGGATTATCTGTCCACTTGCACTCTGTATATCATCCTTAAACGTTTGTAACATTCCTGTTTGCGTTTGCGTTAAATCCGCTAACTCCATTGCTGAAACAGAAATAGCTTCCGCCATGTGATTTACTTCCGTACTTGATAGTGTAGTTGCTTTTAATATTGTACGCAGTGAACTACTAATGCCTGAAAGTGAATTTTGGATAGTTTTAAAATCTCCTATGTAATTTTGCTGTGGTTCGGTCGCAAAATTACCGTTTGCAAATTGATTTACTACATTTGAAATATCATTTATGCATGTAGTTAAGTATATCGATAGTTCGTCTACTCCCGTAGCCAGTCTTTCTACTTCGTAACTCTCTTTTCTTATATTAGTAGTGTCGACTTTTAGATTTCCAGTTTTAATTTGTTCAAGTAAGGCTACTGCTTTTTCTATTGGTGATATAAATCTTTTAGTAAAATACGCTGTTATTACCCAGCTAATTGCTACTGCTGTTATAGATATAAATACAAATTTAATAATCTCAGTTATTAAATTGTTAGTTACGTATGATACTGGATAGTTACCTATAATCCTCCAAGTCGTATTTGCTACATTATCATACATACTATATGAAGAATCCCCATTTGCTCTTGTTATAATCTCTACATTTCCTTGAGGAGAACTAAATAACGCTGAAACGTCTGCTCCTGAACTTGAAAGTGTTATTATATTATCTTCAGTTGATTGGTACTTCTCATCAGGGTGGATTATAATTTCCTCATTATCATTAATTACATATACGTATATCCCCTCTCCTGTAGATAAATCTGCTACTACCTCAGTTAATGCCCCCATTACTATATCTAACGCAATTACTCCTAATAACTTGCCATCTTCATCTAATACTTTTTTGGATAGCGTAGTTACCATCTCACCTGTTACAGCATCTATATATGGTGACGTTACGTAAAACGTATCACTACTTAATGCTTCTAAATACCACGTTCTTTGTGTACCATCGTATCCAGCTGGTAAATCTACAACATCAGAAAACGCTAATTCATTATTAATACTACTGAAATAAATATATAATATTTGTTCACTTGTATCTTGCAAAGCCAAATACTCTCTTAAAGCATCTATGTCTTTGTCAAGATTAAATAATGCTACGTTTTGTGATAATGTTTCTAGCATAGTTCCCATAGTCCCTATCCAATTTGAAAACTCACTAGTTGCATATTCCACTTGATTTGTTACTCTAGCTTCGGCTTCAGATGATAATATACCGTTTAAATTAACCATTTGTAGCGTTGTTGTCATTGCTAACTGAGTAATAATCATAGCTGTAAAGACTATTCTAATTCGCATTGCCAATTTCGTTTTCATTTAATTCTCCTCCTACTCTGTATTATGCGTTCTTATTCATTATACAACAAATCTCGATTTTATACAACCTTTCATTTCAAATACATGTAACAATTTAATTACATCTATGTTAAAATATAAATATCAAATAAAATAATAGGGGTGTGTTTAATGCAATCAATTATTAAAAACTATTTTTCATGCGATTCTATGATTAATAAAGACCAAATTATAGGTGATATTCCATCATCTAAAACGGCTTATAAAAATGTTATAGACATCGCTTGGCCGTCTACTGTAGAGCG
>MDJM01000072.1 GCA_001994995.1 Candidatus Parepulonipiscium sp. PG-Nuni2H_MBin01
AACTTATTTTATAGATAAAAGCTTTTTGGAGTAGGGGGAGGGGTTTTGGGCAAAAAAAAGAACCTAGGTTTCGGGGGAGGAAACCCAGGTTGAGGGGGGATTTAGCGATGTACCTCACACTCGGTACAATCATATTATTGCCACATATTAGGATTATATACATGAAATACAAATATTTTTTTTTTTTTTTTGATAAAGTCGTTTTTGGTTAAAAGTTACCATAAAATGGGTATACTGATACCAAAGGAAGGTAGGATGTAAAATGAGTTATTTGGCTTTATACAGAAAATACAGACCTCAAAAATTTGATGATGTTATAGGGCAGGAGCATATTGTAAAAACTCTTCAAAATCAAATTAATAGCGGTAGAATTGCTCATGCATATTTATTTACAGGTAGTCGTGGTACAGGAAAAACTACAGTGGCTAAAATATTCGCTCGTGCTGTTAATAGTAGTACTACCGATTTTTCTTTAAATATAATAGAAATTGATGCAGCTTCCCATAATGGAGTGGATAATATACGCGAAATTAATGAAGAGGTATTATATTTACCAGCTTATGGAAAATATAAAATTTATATTATTGACGAAGTCCATATGCTTTCTTCTGGAGCATTTAATGCTATGCTAAAAACTTTAGAAGAACCGCCAAGCCATGTTATTTTTATATTAGCAACTACTGACCCTCAAAAAATACCTGTTACTATACTTTCAAGATGCCAGCGATATGATTTTAGAAGGATTAGTTCTGATATTATAGAAAAATGCTTAGAAAAGTATATGCAAATAGAAAATGTAAATATTGATACTGAAGCTTTAGGCTATATAGCTAGGTTAGCTGATGGTGGTATGAGAGATGCACTTAGTATATTAGAACAATGTATATCGTTTTACTTTGATGAGCACATTACTATGGATAAGGTTTTATATCTTGTTGGTTCTGTAGATAATGAATTGTTATTTAAGTTAATGGACGTTATTAGAGTAGGGGATGCTACTACGGCTATTAATATTTGCAATGATATAAATAATCAAGGTAGGAGTATAAGACAATTTACAAAAGACATATTAGTGCATAATAGAAATTTACTAATTGCGCATACTACAGAAGGAAAAATTTTAGATTACTCACAAGAACATATATCTAAATTAATGGTGCAAGCTAAGCAATTTGATGTACAGTCTATAGTAAGGTATATAAATATATTTTCTGAACTTGATGCACAAATTAGAGCATCATCTATACCTAAAGTTATATTGGAGGTTGCTATTTTAAAGCTGTGCACACCGTCTTGCGACTTGTCACCGCATGCTTTTCATGATAAGATAATAGCGTTAGAAACAAAGCTTGAACAAGTGGAGCGTAGTGGAATTAGAGTGGTGGAGCCTGAAAAAAAAGTAGTGCCTACTAAACTACCTGTAGCCGTGCCTGAAGACATTCATAATTTAGCAGACAATTGGAATGATATATTAGGCAAATTAGATATAGCAACTAGAGCTAGTTTGTATAGCGTTCAGGCAGGTGTGCTGGAAGATGATATTTTGTATATTGTTCATAGTGAAGGTATGAAACCAGTAGTTGAAAGTAAATTAGACATGTTAAAGGAAATTATTTGTGCTTTTGCACAAAAGCAAGTTCGTATTGTGGCTATTTCTAATATTGAGTATGCAAATAAACGGCTAGAGATTTTTGGCTCTGACCCTTTGACTACTAATAGAGAAGCAATGTCCTCTAAAGAGACTTTAGAGCAGATTCAAGTTAAAATTAATTATGAAGTTACAGTTATTTAAACAAATTGGAGGTAATTTACAATGGCAAAACAAAATTTTGGCATGCCAAACATGCAACAAATGATGAAACAAGCGCAAAAGATGCAAAAGCAAATGGAGGAAGTGCAAGAGAAATTAGATGAGATGACTGTTAGTGCAACTGTAGGTGGTGGCATGGTAGAGGTTGTAGCTTCTGGTAAAAAGGAACTAAAATCAATTACAATTAATCCAGAGGTAGTGGATGTTGATGATATTGAGACTTTGGAAGACTTAGTTTTAGCTGCAGTGAATGAGGCGATTAGACAAGCCGATGAGCTACATCAGCAAGAGATGGGTAAAGTTACAGGCGGCTTACCTACGGGGGGCTTGTTTTAGTGACTAATTATTACGGTAGCAAAATGGTGTCACTGATAGACGAATTCGCTAGGTTACCTGGAATTGGTTTAAAATCGGCACAAAGATTAGCTTTTCATATTATTGCTATGCCAAAAGAGCGTGTAGAGCAACTTTCTAATGCTATAGTGGAAGCGAAGGAACATATTGGTTATTGCAAGAAGTGCTGTACGATAACTGATGGAGATTTATGTCCGATATGTAAAGATGATACAAGAGATACAAGTTTGATTATGGTGGTGGAAGATTCGCGTGATATGGTAGCTTATGAGAGGACTCAGGAATTTAAAGGGACATATCATATTTTGCAAGGTGCAATCTCTCCTATGATGGGTGTGGGGCCTAGTGATTTAAAGATAAAAGAACTACTAACTCGTATTCAAGCTGGAAATGTAAAAGAAATTATAGTAGCCACCAACCCAAATATTGAGGGAGAGGCTACTGCTATGTATATTAGTAAATTAATTAAGCCCTTAGGAATTAAAACTACTCGAATAGCACATGGGGTGCCAGTGGGTGGAGATTTAGAATATGTAGATGAAATAACTTTATTAAGGGCGTTGCAAGGCAGACAAGTTATATAATCAAATACTCTCACAATTAATGGACAGGAGTATTCTTGCTTGGTTAAGGTAAATAATTTTACGAAAAGTGGGTAATATTAATAGTATTACTCCTTTTTATTGTTGCAAAATTATCGTGCAACTGTTAATATTATACATAATGGTACCTAGATAGAGTCTTTCGGATGTTTAAGTGCCGATTGTTCTAGGACTACATAATAAATAGGAGGAATATTATGGTATACACGATAGGTTATACAGGATTTAATATTGAGAGTTTTATAAATATATTAAAAAAGTACAATATTAGTTGTGTAATTGATGTAAGAAGCTCTCCATTTTCAAGACGTTATCCATCATATAATCAAGCTGATATTAAAGCCGAATTGGTTAAGCACAATATTTTATATAGAAATTATATTGATGAATTTGGCGCTAGACAAACTAACCCACAATTTTTAACTAACGGTTATGTGGATTTTAAAAAATTTAGAAAATCAGCCCAATTTTTATCAGGTGTGGATAAATTAAGAAAAGGAATAGAGTTACAATATACTTTCTGTTTATTATGCGCAGAAGTGGACCCAATGACGTGTCACCGCAGTATTCTGCTTAGTAAAGGTTTAGTGGATTTAAATATTAAAGTAAGTCATATTTTAAGGAATGGAGAATTGGAAACTCAAAGTCAGCTAGAAAATAGGTTAGTAGAATTATATTTTCCTAATAGAAATCAGGTATCTTTGTTTGAGACACCTAAAACTTATGCCCAAATGTTAGATGAGGCATATATTAATGCAAATATAAAAATCGGATTTTATAGTGAAAAGGAGTAGGTAGTAGCTATATAAAATAGTTAATATAGAACAGGCTATGGGATAATTTATTTAATATATGCATATGTTGAAATATTCCCTTATATTTATATGCATATTTAGGAAGAGGGTGACGTATGAATAAGATTTATACGATAGGTTTTACACGCAAACAGGCTGAGGAGTTTTTTGGTCTATTAAATGAACATTCAATTGATTTAGTATTAGATGTTAGACTAAACAATGCTTCTCAGTTAGCAGGATTTTCTAAATATCCTGATATTAAATTTTTTGTGGAGACAATATGTGATTGTGAATATATACATGATGATAATTTTGCACCTTTAGCCACTACGTTACAAAGATTTAGAAGCCAACAAATTCCTTGGGAGCAGTATAAAAAAGAGTTTAAGGAAGTAATGGCACAAAGGGATATAAGTAATTATATTAGGCAAAATTATTCTGATTATTTGGATAAAAAAATAGCTTTATTATGTAGTGAAGCAACATCTGAAATTTGCCACAGAAAACTAATCGCACCTTATTTTGGGGTAGAGATAGAGCATTTATAACACTCAAGATGTCTAAGGAGGACGTAGCAATGACAAAAAGAATTTTAATTTTGACTATGTCGAGTAAACAGCGAAAATATTGTGTGGCAGGTCTTGATGTGGATAATAACCAGTTTATAAGACTAGTGGACAATAGATACCCAGAATCTAATGGTATAACAACTACTCAGATGATGGACCCAAGTGGAAAATTTGCGAAGATATTAGACTTAGTTTCTGTAACTAAATTAACTCCTGCGCCCACTCCAATTCAACCAGAAAACTATACGATTTCTTCTGCGACTACATTTAAAATTGAAGTAAAACTTAGCCCTAATTTTTTGAGCACACTTATTCAAAGGTGTCCTGTTGTTAATAGTAATTCGATTTTAGGGAATAAAAGCTTTAAAATTGCTGCAAAAGAAGCAAATAAACTTAACCATTCTATAGAATTGTTATATGTGCAGCAATTAGTGAGTTATATCAATGAGGCAGGCAGGATTAAAGCTGACTTTAGATATAACGAAATAATGTATAGAAATTTTACAGTAACTGATCCAGATATATTTTTTGAACCTGTGGATGCTGATGCGGCATACATAGTAGTAAGTCTGGGGGAATTAAATAATAAAAGAAAAATAGGTGAGCACTATAAATTTGTGGCTAAGATTTTTGTAGTGGACGGGGCTTCTGTGTAATGCAGAAGCTTATTTTTATGTTTAAAATTTTACTGAATTTAGCAAAAATTCTGCCACTTATACGCTTGGCGAGATAAATTTCCTATAGATTCCTTGACAAATGGAGTGTGTAGACTTATTATAAGTTATAAATGCATCCCACAGTATAGTACGACTTAAGCATTAGTGCGGCTGCGCTTTGGGTATTGAGATGAGGTGGAGGTTTGAAAAAGACGTTATTTAAAATAATGTTACTACTGATAATGCTTATTATAGGAGTGGGTTGTACCGCAACTGCTGATAAAACTGGTTTTGGTAAAACAGTTGATAATCCTAATAATACGTCAGATGAGAGTAGTTCTTCTAGCGAGGATGATACTTCTTCTAGTCAGGGAGATCAAAATGATGCTTGGAACGAGAGTGATGCCTCTAAAGAAGATACCTCAAATTATAAAAACCAGGAGGAAAATATGAGTAAACCAATTGTTACAATGAGCATTAAAGATTATGGGGATATTATTATCGAATTATACCCTGATATCGCGCCAAATACGGTAAGTAATTTTGTTTCTTTAATTGAAGCAGGATATTATAATGGTCTTACATTCCATCGTATAATTGATGGATTTATGATTCAAGGCGGGTGTCCACTTGGCACAGGAAGTGGTAATCCAGGCTATAGCATTAAAGGTGAATTTACAGCTAATGGAGTTGAAAATAATTTAGCTCATACTTTAGGAGTAATTTCTATGGCAAGGTCTGCTAATCCAGATTCAGCAGGTAGCCAATTCTTTATTATGACAGGGACTTCACCACATCTTGATGGTGAGTATGCTGGGTTTGGTAAAGTAATTTCAGGGCTTGAAATTGTGGAAACGTTAGGAAAGGTTGCTACTGGTGCAGGAGATAAACCTGTTGAAGATGTATTTATTGATACAGTTACAGTAGACTTAAATGGTGCAGAGCTTGTCCCTTTGCAAAAAATAGAGCAGTAAGCAAAAGTAATTCTATTACTGTTCTAATTATTACGTTTATTGTGATAGCTATTATTTTACTATATAACTATTTCACAAGTGATTTAAATGATGCTAGCATGCTAAATTCAAGTGTGTTTTGTAGCTATATCTGTCAAAAAGGCGACTGATAAATCAGTTGCCTTTTTTATTTGCCTCTAGTAAATAGTTCGTTTGTTATTATTAAAGTATCTGCTATGCCAGATGTAGGATATACTTCATAATCAGTAGTTACAAAAATAGCCTCCACGCCGTTTAAAGCTTCCACAAAATTAATTCCAGCCTGTAGCCCTTTTGCAAATACTGCTGTAGAGAGTGCATCACCATCAGTAGAATAATTGCTAATAATAGTAACGCTAGCTAAATTATTATCAAATGGATAACCTGTTTTTGGGTTAATTAAATGATGATATTTAGTACCATCAATTTCTAAAAAGCGCTCATATATACCCGAAGTAACGACAGCTTTATTACTTAAATTAAGCGTAGCAAAAACCTCTCCCCTTTTGTCAAAAGGATTTTGAAGCCCTACATTAACAAGTTCATCTCCTAATATATATACATTGCCACCTATATCAATTAAAGCTTCCTCTACATCGCTATTTTTTAATATCTTAACAACTTCATCACAAGCATAGCCTTTAGCAATCCCGCCTAAATCAAGACCCATACCTTCCTGTGTTAAAAATACAGTGGATTTTGAGCGATTTAAAGCTACATTACTGTAATCTACATGGCTTAAAGCCTCTAAAATAGTTTCATCATCAGGTACCATAGCGTCATCAAAGCCTATGCGCCATAAGTTAGTGAGCGGTTCGATCGTTATATCAAATAAACCATTAGTTAAATTACTATAATAAATTCCTGTTTCAATTAAACTAAAAATATCATGAGGCACCTTAACGGGTTTTAAACCACTTAAATTATTAATATCTGTTATAAGAGTATCGTTCTTATTTATGCTAAGAAGCTTATCAAGTTGGTTAAGCCTTTTATAAGCCTTTTCAACACCGCGATTTCCTTCATAAACAGTAATATTAGCCACAGTGCCCATAACAAATTCGGTTCGCGTAATGGGATTATCATCAGCGTATAGCTGAGTAGATAACACAAAACTTAAAACAAATGTAGTACCTAAAACTTTAGCTTTCATGACGTATCCTTTCTAGTTATAAAATATTAATTACCAGCTATAATTCCCATAAGGTGTAAAAAATATACCCAATTTTAGGAATATATCATGTATTTCTGTGACAATAAAAATTTGCCTAAAGTGTATATTAATTATTTTTGTTGGAAAAATAATCTTAAATATACTAAATAAAAGAAAGGATTAAGGTGCTATTATGAAAAAATTAGATTTTGTAGTTATAGGAACATTACTTATATCATCATTTGTACCTACTCTACTGTTAGGGTCAGCTGAAAGTTCAGATATAACAGTTTCTTTCGACTCGGAAGTGGTAAAGCAGTTGCAGTTTGGTGCAGACGGGAAACATTTAGTGGAGAAGGATGGACAGTTTAATGTGATAGAAATTGAGGGTGATACAATTCGTGTAATTGATTCTAATTGTGTGGATAAGTTATGCATATTACAAGGGGCAGTGAGTGATGCGGGTGATATGATTATATGCTTGCCGCACAAAATGCAGATTATAGTTGGTCGTTAACTGGGGAGGTATTTTAATGCGCGCACAATATTTGGTGTATATGGCGCTTTTAGTGGTAGTAGCATTAATATTAAGTTTATTGGAGCGGTCTATTTCGATACCATTTATTATACCAGGGGCAAAGATTGGACTTGCTAATTTGGTGACTATTATTGGGCTATATACTTTAACAACTCATAGTGATGTAATAAAAATTATTTTAGTAAGAGTAGTTTTAGGGGCAATTTTTGCTGGTAATGTAAGTAATCTTATGTATAGCGTTGCAGGAGCTTTAAGTAGCTGTGTGGCTATGAGAGCTTGTCAAGTTATATTTAAAGATAAGCTTAGCATTTTAGGGGTGAGTGTTGTTGGTGCTATTGTTCATAATTGGGCACAAGTTTTTGTTGCCATTTTTGTTTTAAATAATATATGGATTTTCTTATATTTACCAGTGTTATCAAGTGTAGCTATTGTTACAGGGATGTTTGTTGGTTGTATAGCTAAGTATTGTTTATTTTATTTAACGTATACTACTTTATATCAACGAAAAGATAAACTTAAAAATTTTATGTGATTTTTATGTGATAAGGGCAAAGATTTTTGCATAAATTATGACTAAAACAAACTTTAATAGGGATAAGGTGAAGATATGGTATATGAAAATGTTACTGAAATAATTGGGAATACACCAGTCGTTAAAATTAATGATAGAGAATTAAAAGGTCAGTTATTTGCTAAGTTAGAGTATCTAAATCCCGGCGGTTCAACAAAAGATAGAGCAGCGCTTTATATGATACAAGGGTTAATTGATAGAGGAGTTGTTAATAGTAATACGGTATTAGTGGAGCCAACGAGTGGTAATACGGGTATTGGTATGGCGATGGTTGCAGCAGCACTTAATTTAAAATGTAAAATTATTATGCCAGATAATATGAGTGTAGAGAGAATAAAAATGATGAAAGCTTATGGAGCAGAAGTTGTATTAACTCCGGGTAGAGAAGGTATGACAGGAGCTATTGTGAAGTCTAAAGAGTTTGCTAATTTACCTAATCACATTGTATTATTTCAGTTTTGTAATCCGGATAATGTTCTATCGCATAGGATGACTACTGCGCAAGAAATTATTAAAGATTTTAGAACGCTAGATTATGTTGTGGCTGGAATTGGTACAGGTGGTACGCTTACAGGAATTGCTGAGGTAGTGAAAAGTAAGTATAAGGAAATTAAAGTGATTGGAATTGAGCCTGAGGGGTCTCCTGTTTTAACTAAAGGTCAGAAGGGTGAGCATAAAATTCAGGGAATTGGACCGGGGTTTACGCCGATTATATTAAACTTGGACCTTGTAGATGAGGTTAGAACGGTATCTGATGATGATGCTATTGAGTTTGCAAGAAGGCTTAGTGTTAAGCATGGGGTATTAGCAGGCTTTTCTGGTGGGGCTGCTTATAAGATTGCTTATGATATTGCTAAAACTGCTGAGGTGGGCCAGAAGATTTTATTTATAGTGCCTGATAATGGTGAGAGGTATTTTTCTACTTCGTTATATGAGGTATAATGAGGTAGAATTAAAAAAAAGCAGCTGCTACAAATTAGCAACTGCTTTTTTTATTAGTTATCATCAGTATATGTCTCAGTTAGAGTTGCCTCATGAATTATAATTTTTAAAGAGTTTATTCTATTATTACAAGTTTCTTCTACTATAAAAGTAAGGTTATCTGTCTCAACAATTTCGCCATCATCCGGAAATCTATCTAGCAAACCAATAACAAAGCCTCCGATAGAATCGAACTCATTTGACATTATATCAAGCCCTAGCTTATCATTTACATCGGAGATACGATATGTACCATCAACAATATATTCTCTGTCCCCCACTTGAACAAAGTCGTCATTTTGAATGTCATATTCGTCTTCGATGTCTCCTACTATCTCTTCTATTAAATCCTCTAAAGTAATAAGGCCAGACGTGCCACCATATTCATCTACAACAAACACTATACCTGTTTTCTTTGTTCTTAGTTCTTTAAATAACTCGTCTATCCTCTTAAACTCATGAATAAAGTAAGCTTCACGAAGTATATTAGATACATCGAAAGTCTCAGGGTGAAAAGTGTCTAGCAGTAAATCTTTTATATACAGCATTCCCACAATATTATCATGTGAGTCCACATACACAGGCATACGGGAAAACTGATATTCCTTATAAAGCCCTAACACCTCTTCATATGTAGCTTCAATATCAACAGCTACCATATCTGTCCTAGGAATCATAATATCTTTTGCATATAGGTCACCGAAACCGAACACATTGTAAATCATTTCCTTTTCCTCGGCTTCAATAACTCCTTCTTCATGACTTACAGTTACAATTGTTTTTAATTCTGCTTCAGTAATAAAGGCAGTATTCATATCAGTGCTACCGCCAAGCAGTTTAATTAATAGGTTAGAAATAGCAAGCAAAACTTTTACAACTGGGGCAAATATAATAACAATTAAGGCAATGGGCTTTGATACAAACAATGCAACTTCCTGTGGGTGCTTTGTGGCAGTCGATTTTGGAGTAAGTTCGCCAAATATAAGTACAAGTATTGTCATTACACCTGTAGCTATACCTGCTCCAGCACTGCCAAATATATCAGTTGCTAGTAGTGTGGCTAGTGATGAAGCTCCAATATTTACCAAGTTATTTCCTACCAATATTGAACCAAGTAACTTAGTTGGGTCTGAAATCAGTTTTGCTACTAATTTAGAACCTTTGATGTTTTGCGAAACCATGTGCCTAGCATCAATTTTGTTAATGGCCATAAGGGCTGTTTCAGACATTGAAAAGAAGCCTGATGCAATAAGTAATATGGCTAAGAATATCAGTTGTATCCACTGTTGCGAAGTTAGTTCTATTTGTATCGCTGAATTGGCAATCAATTAAAAATCACTCTCCTAAAAAATCATTTACTGATAGATTAATTATAAGATACTTGACGCATTTTTGCAATGATTTTTGACATTGTTTTTTTAGCTTAAACAAAAATTAAAGATTTATAAAATGAATGTCGATATATATACTGAGGTGATGATATGATAATTACAAATAGTTATGGAATCCAACAGTACGGGGCAATTCAAACGACGTATACACCAGCTAATCCTAATATTAACAATAATGTAAATGCTCTTTTTGAGTTAGGGAATAACCAAGCAGTGCCACAGACGTTGCAGTATCAAGCAGATGAATTTAAAAATATAAACAATGAACAAGCTTTTTCTATTGATGATGATGTGTTACCAGGACTTATTAATGAGGGCGTAAATGTAGAGGATTTACAAGCTTATGAGTATGAGTACTTTAAGGACCAGCAAGAGTTTGATCAAAATATTGACGAAGAGCCTAAAGATAATGCGTCTATGGCTAATAAAATTAGTCGTTTAAAAGAGCATTCAGATGGTATGTATCATTATGCTATGAAGACTACATCTGCGCTTACTATTAATAATTTATATGTTGGAAGTTTTACCCAAGTAAATAATGGCCAAAATAATCATAATTTTTCCAAGGAAGATGTTGGGCATGTTTTGTCTATGAATAGTTTGCCAAGTACTAGTCAAAATACTTGGGCGGCAGAAAAGTTAATGAATATTGGAGAGGATGTTTCTGCTGCTAATATTACTAAAATGCAAAATTTACACAATTTTGTGGAAGCTATGGATTTGCCTTCTAAAGATGTTACTGGAGATGGTTTACCTGAGTATCAACCTATTATAAAAGAAGAGAAGGTTATGTATATCGAAAAAGATATGCAGGAGATAGTTGATGATTTAACTAAAGTTGATGATAGCGATATTGAAAAGGTTCTTAGTGAAGATAAAGATGTCACTATTAACAATTTGCGTGATGCAATGCGTACTAATACTGAAAAGGCGTTAGGAACGTATAAACCGAATGGTAAAATTAATACTCCAAATAATGCTAAGGGAACTTTAAGTAAGAATAATACTAATATGGCTGAAATTGCAGTAGAAGTTCCACAAGTTAGTACGGATAAAATCACGGAAATTAGAGAACAAATAAATATTATACGTGCTAAATTAAATGTAGAGGCTGCTAGAAATATTAGCCAAAAAATGCCTCTTGAAAGTACTGAGTTGTCTCAAATTGCTAAGGAATTAGTTTCTCACCAAGAGCAAGTTATTACTACAGCTCTTGAGGCAAATGACGTTGCGCTAACGCCTGCTAATATTGAGGCGGTAGAAAATGTAATTGATACAACTAACTTGATGAAGTTATATAAAGAACAATCTCTTGCAATTCAAGTAGAATCTGAGCAGAGCGCTACTTTACAGCAGTTTGGGCAGGCTCTATCTAAATATCAGGAGAATGAGTTGTTGCCTGAGGCTAGATTTGGTGAAGGTGCGCATAAGATGGGCGCGGAAATTAAGACGTTCCTACAGGAAAATAATTTACCGACCGATAACTTAAGTGTGCAGGCAGCTACTGGGTTGGTGATGAACAATCAGGAAATTACGCCAGAAAATTTAGAAAGCGCTACACAAATTGCACTTAAGATGAATACTTTCTTATCGGAGATGACTCCTACTATGGCTTCTATAATGTTAAAAGATGGCATTAATCCTATGCATAGTAATATTGATAGTGCGATGGAGTTTATTGAAGAAAAGAGGGTGCCAGAGATTAAAAAGACTGTTGCGCAGAGCATTGTGGCGCTTGAGCAAAAAGGGCAGATTGATGCTGATGAGAAGCGTGAGCTTATTGGACTTTATAGAATTTTGCATGGCGTTGAAAGTAATAAGGAACGTGTAATTGGATATTTACATGCTAATCAGCTGCCTCTAACTGTGGAAAGACTGCAAGAAGCGGTTCGCTATATGGGTAATGCTAATATTACATCAGAACTTGCGGATGAGTTTGAGTTTGAAGTTGGGGGATATAAAAAGCGGATACTAAGTCCTAAGTTAGCTTCAGACGCTGCTAATGTGGTCCACAATTCTTTATTATCTTCTGGAAAAGAAAGTACAATTGCTAATTCGCTAGAAAGTATGATTTTTCCGTTTATGAAATCGGAAACTCAAAAGGAGCTGGCGCAGTTTGAAACGTTAGATAAGATGCCGAGTAATCTATTAGACAAAATGGAAGTGGCAAAAAAGGCTGGTCAAGATGTTGTTGATGCGTTAAAAGAGCGCAATATACCAGTTACGATTTCTAATTTATATTTAATGCAGATGGCGGTTGATAATCCAAATCAATTTGGAGAACTGTTGCAGCAGCAAATCGACCAAAATGAATATTACCCAGAAAG
The DNA here is from genome assembly GCA_001994995.1 of Candidatus Parepulonipiscium sp. PG-Nuni2H_MBin01. GTDB lineage: Bacteria > Bacillota > Clostridia > Lachnospirales > Cellulosilyticaceae > Parepulonipiscium > Parepulonipiscium primum. Next base: position 12,742 of record MDJM01000072.1, read on the forward strand.
CTTTGATGAAATCGCTAGAGAACTTGAGGAAATGCAACGTGAAGCTATGGAAAATATGGATAGTGCTATGTTAGCTGGCGACACGCAAAATTATCAAGAGCATAAAAGTTTAGAGGAGATGACTAGGTTTAATAAGTCTATCCAAGACCAAGACGGTATATATCAAATTCCATTTATTATTGGAGGTGAACCGCGCACGGTTCATATGTATGTTAAAGATGATTCTAAAAATAAAGCTACAGGTGAAATTAATGAGGATTTACACGCTGTAATTAGTTATGATACTAAGCATATGGGAACTATTGTTGCGAATTTAAAAATTACACCAACCTCTGTTTCATATGAAATTAGTGGTCAAAGCGAAGAGGCTACTAATAAATTGGCTGTTGGAAGTGATGTGCTTAATAAGATGATTGAGGAAATTGGGTATAAAGTTCGTGAGAGTATTTATATGCCGCGTGATATTTATAATCCAGTGGCTAATCCGTCGCAAGAAGAAAATGAAAAATTAGAAACAATTTCTAGTGATAGTTTATTTGAAGAAATAGTATAAGGGCATTAAATATAGAGGTGAAAGAGTATGGAAAATCAGCAAGATTCTTTATTGGAAATAGTAAAACAATTTGTAACGTATTTTGAAGACGTAGATGGTGGTGATGAAGAATGATAACAGTGGCACAAGTTACTCAGGCATCTGACGTTGAACTGTTATGTATTACGTTTGATTTATTTTTAGAAAGCGTGCAAGAAGCTATAGATGAAGATGATATTGAAATTAAGAAGAAACATATAAATCATTGTAGAGAAGTACTAAAAGTGTTAGTAAATAACCTTGATATGGCAGTACCGCTAGCTCAAGATTTATTTGACTTATATGTATATGTACAAAAGCTGTTAGTCTCGAAAGAGGGTCTTGCCGAGGCACACCGTATAATGGCAAGAATTAAGGATGGATTTGAGCATATACCCCAAGATAAAAAACCAAGTGCAGTAGAAAATGCACAAAATATTTACGCAGGAATGACTTATAGCGGAAGTCAGTTAAATGAAATCATTATGGAAAATAGTAATCGTGGATTTATGGCATAGGGGGCTAATATTATGAAAATTAATTACAATATACCAGCATTACAAACGAATGTAGCTTTAAAAAGAGCTACAAACCAACAAAGTACAGCTATGGAGAGGTTATCATCAGGTTTAAAAATTAACTCATCTAAAGATGACCCAGCAGGGATGGCGATTTGCCAAAAGCTTACTGCACAAGTGGATGGCTTAAATCAGGCTAATAAAAATAGTATGGATGGGATTTCTATGATTCAAACAGCAGAAGGTGCTATGAATGAAGTGCATGATATGTTATCTCGTCTTAGAGAGCTTAGCATTCAATCTATGAATGATACTTACACTGATACTGATAGGGATAAGATGCAGTTGGAGCTTAATGAGCTTTTAAAAGAAATTGACCGTATTAGTGAAGATACTGAGTTTAATGATACTAAAATTTTAAATGGTTCTAGAGATATTGGCCAGAGCGGAATTGGTATAGTACAAACTCAAACTGGTACTGATGATCAGCCAGCAGTATACAATTTAACTTTACCAAACCCACGTGTGGCAGGGGAAGGTTTTACTATTGATGGGCAAGCGTTTGAGTTTTATGATAGTACAGAAGGTGAATATACTGGTACAGCTATAGGGTTAGATATTAACAATACTGCTGCACAAATTACAAATACTTTAGCGGAGATTGAGTACACTAACTTTACACTATCTACAGACCTTACACTTACAGCTAAATCAAATGGTACCGACGGTAACTACTTAGCAGCTAATGACGGAGCAGTAGCGCCTATCCAAGTGTTGTTCCAAATTGGTGCTAATGCTAATCAATTAACTTCTTTATATCTTGAGAGTACTGGGACGGACGTTTTAGGATTAACAAGTAACTTAGAAGGAAATGGCTTTAGTGAAACTGCGGATATTAATGGTGCGTATGGGCTAAACATTTCTAATAAAGAAGATGCAGACTTTGCATTAGGAGCAATTGATAAGGCGATTAATAAAATATCTGAGCAGCGCGCGTATTTAGGTGCATATCAAAATAGACTTGAATATACAGTAAAAAGCTTAGATGTAACAGAGGACAATTTAACTGGCTCATTATCTCGTATTCAAGATACAGATATGGCAGAGGAAATGACTGAGTTTACACGTACAAACATTATATCTCAAGCGGCAACATCAATGTTATCTCAAGCAAACCAACGTCCGCAACAAGTTCTACAAATCTTACAATCATAAAAACCTTAAATAGCTTATAATGAAGATTACTCTTGATTATAAGCTATTCTTTTGCGTAAAAATTTTCCAGATTTTTGTATTAAATACTTGGATTTAGGCTATACTTTTTAGGAGGAGTGATAATTATGATTAAACGTAACAAACTTAGTAAACAAGAACTGCAAAAATTAAAGCTCCGCCAGAGTCTATCTGAACAGCTTGAATTATTGCAAGATGAAATGGCCATTGCACTCAATAACTTTTCTAACACTACAGAGCCAGAGCTACTCGAATACTACACATATACTTATAAAGCTAAGCAAATTCGTCATGGTTATTTGCTAAAAGAGCTAAGACAGATGTATTACGAGTAAAGTTTAAAAAATTTATGGTAAATTATGTATAATTCTTACCATAAATGTACATACTCTGACTAAAGAAATAACAGTTTTTGGGAGGTAACGCATGAGTACGATTAAGTTAACACAAGAGTTTATTAATAAAAATCATAGAGCAGATAAAACTAAGCGTGAAGCACTAGAATTATTTCTACGATTTTTAAAGGTTCATGGGGGACAGGATATTACACCAGAGATGATTGATTTTTTTCTTGCCTTTTGGATACCTAAATATAAGAACCACTTAGATGAAGCGCAAAGCTTATATGTGGTGCAAGCTATAGATGATTTAATGGAGTATATTAGTGAGCAGCAAGATGTGGCTTATAGTTTAGAATTGCTAGAGCTTTATAAAATTGAATATGCGCGTTTATATAAAACTAAGCAGATGATAGCAAATTTATCGGGTTATCCTGTAATTAGCTACAATCCAATGGTGATTAATTTAAACAGTTATAAGGCATATAAACGCAAACGCGATAAAAAGGAAGGCTTATGTACGTATGAGGCAGGCCATTTTGTGGTGCAAGAGATTAATAAAGATGGTTATATTGTGCTAAAAAAGATGGCACTTAATAAATTTTACAAAGTTTCTTTTAGACCTAAATTACTTCATCATTTTAAGTTAGGTGATGTTTTACATATCACTTTAAAAAAGAAATTATTTTTACTACACTGGGAAATTGACGATATTATCACATATTACCCACCAAAAGCATTAAGTTACTTGTGCTAAAAAAAAGCTCTTCTGCAATTTGAGAAGAGCTTTTTTAGGTTCGTAAACCTTTTCTAGTTTTTGTGAATATTTTGGTAAAAAAATGGGATTACTATTTTATATAATAGAGAACTAATTTTAGGCGCGAGCAAACTATTAGTTAATCAGTAGGAAGGAAAAATTGAGATGAAAATATTACTCTTATTAGCAAATACAATACAATCTGAATTAACGGTTATGAAAAATACAATTGTAACAGTTTTTAACGAACTTGAAGTTGTGGTAAAGTCTGTACAACTTGAAACTCTACCTTATTTTAGAGGCGAGAATTCAGTTGTTATGGAAGATATCGAGCTTAATATAAAAGATAGCTCGGGTATTATAGCCCTTTGTAACGTTCACTTAAATGGGATACATGGCGCAATGCAAACTTTTTTTGACTACCTAAGTTATTCTAATGATGTAATTTTAGAAAAACCTCTTCTAACAATTACATATAGTAATTTATGGGGAGAAGTTGAGGCGGCGTATCAAATAAGTAAAGGGTGGCGTTTTTTAGGTGGTATAGATGCAGGGTTACTTGCTTTTAACTCTTATATAGCACCAGCGCAGCGTCAGAAGATTTTAGAAAAGCAGTTAGAAAATTTTTACCGAATTATAAAACAAGGAATGCCAAATATAGTTTCAAGTGAAAGACAAATGTTTATGGTAATGTCAAACGGTTCAACATCGGCGCAACCAGGGTTAGTAGAAACTGTGGGAACCCCTAATATGGGCGCACAGAATATGGGACTCCATAATGGTACTCAACATAATGGTACTCAACATAATGTTGTTCCAAATACGTTAGTTACAAACACTGATATAGCACAGGCAAATAATAATGGACTACGGTTTTCTCATACTAAGCTGCCAAGCCAAAATATGGCCATGCGTAGCAGTACTCCAGCGAGCTATAGCAACCCTAGCTTTAATAATCAGGAGTTTAATAGACCAGAGTTTAATAACCCTAGTTTTGGCAATCTAGAACATCATGATAGCTTTAATCCTACAGGGTTTCATGTGTCTAACCCATATCAGCCATCGGAAGAGGAACGTGAAATTGCTGAAATCTCTAACCTATTGCATGGGAAAATGTCTGAAGATGAGGGCCATATGAACACATACCATAATACGTATGGACAAACTGCCACTAAAGCACGTACTGCTGTATTTCATCATAGGCCTGTACGCCGCATAGCTAGTTTGCCTCATTATTTTATGTCTCAGTATAGCACTGGTTTAGATGTTACTGTTCAGTACATCGTAAATGATACAAAAGAGCAAGGCTATATAGTTATAAAGAATGGTAGCTGTGATTATTTTGATGGGGTTGTGGATATGTATACGCTTGAAGTAACTCTAATAGATAGCATTTTTGATGATATAATTAATAAAGTTATTAGCTATCAAAAAGCGTTTATGGTTGGAAAAATTAAGGTTAAAGGAAATTTTGCAGTTTTACCTAAGCTAGACCAAATTTTTAGAGACAATAAAACTTATTAAAATCGGCACAACATAAGGTTACAAGAACATGAACATATAAAGTTAGTTTTTTCGTTAAAGGTTTAGCGTATCCTTCTTCTGGAAATAATATATTTAGTAGATAACAAATTGGAGGTAAGTTTTATGTCTTGTATTTTTTGTGATATAATGGAAAATCAATCACCGGCTTTTACAGTGTATGAAGATGATATATTTAAAGTAATAATGGACAGGTTTCCAGCAGGCAAAGGCCATGCGTTAATCATTCCAAAGGAGCACCATGTAGATATTTTTGATATGCCTCAATACGTTGCAAGGAGACTTTACCCATTAGCTCAGCGAGTTGCATTGTGCCAAAAAGAAATTTTAGGTGCAGATGGAGTAAATATAGTGCAAAACAATGGGCGTGCTGCTGTACAAGCGGTATTTCATTTTCACCTACATGTAATCCCTCGTTTTTACGATGACAACGTAAGAATTAATCAGCCTACAACTTTTGAAACAACACTAGAAGCAATCGAAGCCAATGCTAAGCTACTAAAAGAAGGCATGGAGCGACGTATTTAAGAATTAGGGGAGCCTCTCCCCTAATTTTTTTGCTTTTGCTTACCTTTTAACTGCTGAGTTTGTTTATCACAAATGTTTTCGTCTACAGGCAAAATATTTCTTAATATTTTCATCGTAACTACAGTTTCATCTGGATATTCACTAAATAACTTAATTATTTCCATTTGTTTCATAATAAACCTCCTTTATATTCCATGTATATCGACATAAATTTACTAATTCTACATAAAAAAGAACCAACGAATAGTTGTCGTTGGTTGTAAGAGTTATTAAATTTGTGCCAAATACTGCTCTAAATTTTTCTGTGCTATTTCATTACCTTGCTCAGCAGCCTTTTTAAACCAAGCTATAGCCTGATTTAAATCTTGCTCCACACCTTCACCATTAGCATAACAGCAACCTAAGTTATACTGCGCTGTCACATGACCTTGCTCAGCTGATTTAGTATACCAATTTAATGCCTCATATAAATTTTTATCAACGCCCATACCATTATCATAACATAAGCCTAAATTACACTGCGCAACAGCATTACCAGCCTCAGCAGCCTTCTTAAACCAAGTAACAGCCGCGTTCCAATCTTTACTAACTCCATCACCATTAGTATATCCTAAGCCTAAGTTACATTGAGCTATAGAATGCCCTTGCTCAGCTGCCCTTTGATACCATTTTAACGCCTCACTTAAATCTTTATCAACGCCTTCACCGTTAAAATAACATAACCCTAAATTAAACTGCGCCGCTGAATTACCTTGCTCTGCTGCGCTCTTATACCAAGTGATTGCACTTTCAACATTAGAATTTTTATCATAACAACAAGCTAAATTAAACTGCGCTGTACAATGCCCTTGCTCAGCCGCCTTAGTATACCACTCAATAGCTTTATCTAAACTATGGCTAATACCATCGCCATTTAAATAACACATCCCTAAATAACATTGTGAATCAGCATCGCCTTGTTCAGCAGCAAGCTTAAACCACTTAACAGCCTCATCCCAATTTTGCTCCACACCTTCGCCATTAGCATAACAGCAGCCTAAGTTAAACTGCGCTGTAGGCTGCCCCGAATTAGCCGCCTTGTTATACCATATCAAAGCCTCTGTCAACTGCTGACGAATGTCATAATACAAACCTAAGTAACATTGCGCTGTAGGATGCCCTGCTATCGCTGCCTTTCTAAACCACTCAAAAGCTTGATCTAAATCTTGGTCAGTTCCATTACCTTGCTCATAACACCATCCTAAATTATACTGCGCTGACGAATTCCCTTGCTCCGCCGCTTTCTTATACCACTTTAAAGCATTATTCCAATCCTGAGCAGTACCTTTCCCATTCTCATAGCACCACCCTAAGTTATATTGCGCCGATGCATTACCTTTAGCTGCTGACTTTACAAACAGCGCTAATGCCATAGCCCAATCTTGCTGTACGCCTTTACCGTTAGAATAACACCATCCCAAATTATATTCCCCTATTGGGTCATTAAGATCTGCAGCCTTGTGATACCATTCAAAAGCTTGGTTCCAATCCGAAGCCAATTCATAAGCCTTAGCTTGATCTAATATTTGTTCAACTGTCATAATCTCATCCTTTCTATGTTTACTACATAATTTGCTACATTTATTACCTATGTTAACGTTCCTTGATATATATGTTACCGTCCTAAAATTCTATTTTCCCCTCCTAAAATTCCATTCTTCTATAGTTATTCCAAAAGCTACTGTTATTATTCTATTATCCTTACTAATATGCTGTTAATTTATTTTATCAAACGCAAAAAGAACTAACAAAAATGTTAGCTCTTCAAATTTAAGATTGCAAAGCCACCTCTACAGCATCCATGCCTTTCATTCCTTGCTGGGCATAAAAAGAAACTCGCATACCAACAAAAATATTATGAATACTATCTTGCACATTAGACATCAAAAAATAATAATCTTGCTTATCATCATCCCTAATAAAACCAGCCTTACCATGCGACAATATATTTGTAATTCGCCCTTCAATCCGTTCTTGCCCCATATACATTTTAGACTTCCAAAACTCCTTTAATGTAATAGTAACCTTATAATTATTACACCTTTCATCCCCTAACTCTTCAATAGCCTTCTTTAAATCCGGCTTAATAAACCATCCTTGCTGGCGAAAAATCATCTCAGTTAGCTTTAAATGATAATATGCTAATTTGGGGTTCGTATCCTTTAAAAAATCCGCATATTCTCTATATAAATTCACCTTAACATAATTAATATCATGACAGGCCAGCGAAAAGTATTTATTTGCTTTTTCTACATTATTAGCCTTTGCATATGCCACTGCTAGCTTAGAATACGTTGACCAGTGTGGTAATGTAATGCTTAGCTCATGCAAAATATCAATACTCTCTGCCTCTCGTCCTAAATTAATTAAACAATCTGCTTGACGCTTAATTAACCACTGCTTATTTTGGTTAACAAAACAAATGGTATGTAACGCATCCTCGCATAATTGTAAAGCATATTCATAATTCCCTTGTTCAAACATTAACTTTGAAAACCCCATATACCATTTTTCCTTATCGCTAGATAATGAAATCTTTCTACCGTCAATAACTGCGCTAAAAGGTACGTCACTTAATTCTTCGCACCCTAATTCGTTATAGCATTGTATAATATCTTCTGTAGATATACCACATTCATCACTATATTCAATCATCTTAAATAACGCCAATTTCCTAGGCACAAATTTATCCTGCGAGCTATACATGGTTCTTATATTATTTACCGCTTCAATAAATGCACATCGGCTCTCTGGATTTGTTGGCTTGTTTTTAATCTTCACATAATATAAACACCAGCCTTTTTTATTACGCAGCAGTCGGCTTTGTGGGTACTGTTCTATAGCTTTAATTACCAATTTTAGTGATTGGTTATATAGTTTATCTTCAATTAATCTGTTTATATTGCGTAAATACTCTTCTTCACTATTTATTTCACTATTTATTTCACTATTTATTTCGATATTTATTTCACTCATCGTTCACCTCTCCTTTTGTATTCGATTATACTATACTTTTTAAATAGGGGCTAGCATTTTAGCAAAAAAAAGAACTAACGCTAACACCTTTTTATAGGTATTAAGTTAGTTGTTTTTAGGTTTAGTTCAAAAATTATTCTAATGTTATTTCAACTGAATCAAGCCCTAGTTGACCCTGTTTCGTATAAAATGAAACTGGCATTCCTACTTGCAAACTATGCTTTGCACAATGTATATCTTTATATTGGAAGTAATAATCTTGCCCATTATCTCCTTTTATAAACCCCGAATCCCCATGCGATAATAACAATGTTATAGTTCCATGCAGTAAATCTTGGTCTGCGTAAATTTGTGTACGCCAAAAATTATCTAGCTTTAATTTTAATGTTTGGTCATTAATTCTCTCATTTTTAGAGCCATTCGCTTTTATTTCATTTAATAACTCACTTGGGACATTCCAGCCTTGGTGTGTATATAACATCTCTTTTAACTTCAAATGATAAAACGCCATTTCTGGGTTGCTGTGTTTTAAAAACTCTGCATATTGTTTATACAATGTCACTTTTACATAGCTTACTCCTCGCGCCGCTATTGCAAAATACTTATTCGCTTTCTCTCTATCTTCTTGTAGCAAATAAGCATTCGCTAACTTAGCAAACACAGACCAATGTGGCAACGTATCACTAAGCTGCAACAAAATCACTATTCCTTCATCCACTCGATTTAACTTAACCAAACAATCCGCCTGTCTTTTAACCATCCAATCCTTATTCTGATTTATAAACGTTACACTATGTAACGCTTGTTCACATAATGTTAAGGCTTTTTTATACTCACCTTGATTGTAAAGTAATTTTGTATATCCTGTATACCAAACCTCTTTATCACTTGGCAATGTGATAATTCTGCCATTTGGAGATTTAGTCTTAATTGGCGTTGAACTTAAATCCTCTTGCTCCAACTCCTTATAACACTCTTCTATCTTATTGCATACCTCAGAATTTGACTCTAAATACTCTATCATTTTAAACAAAGCCTGTTTCCTTGGCGACTCAATATCCCCTGGTTTGTAATTATCCTTAATATAAGTCACCGTTTCCAAAAAATCTGTATGTTGTTGTTCTGTTTTTGGCGGATTATCTACGTACATATTATATAGGCACCAACCCTTTTTTAACGATAACTTTAAGCTATTTGAATGAGTTTCTAATGCTTTAGTTAACAATGGAAGAGCTTCTGCATACCTTTTTTCATCAATCAATTTCGTTATTTCGTGAGTATAATATTCTTCATTCATAGTTTATCCTCTCCTGTTCTAAGTTATGCTCTTGCACAGATAATATAGGTTTATACTTATTTATAAGTTCTATCACATGTATCTGTTTTTCAAAACTACTATTTTCTGGGAACCTATGTGCAGCATATGTTGCTAACTCCATAGCTTCTTCGTATTTATGAGCTCGTATTAATCTCACTATCTCTGTTATATATTTCTCCTCTTTAAAAGTCATGTTATTCCCCCCACAAGTGTATAGATACTATTTTATTATACTATATGATAGATGTGTTGACAATGTGTGAAAAAAAGACTGAAGCCTTTTAGGTTTCAGTCTTTAAAATATTCTCCGTACCATAGCAAGAACATATATACCGTCCATATTTTTCGGCTATTATCTACCTTGCCTGTACGATGCTCATCTAATAGTGCAAATAGTCCTTCGGTTTTAAAATACCTCTTAGCTGCTGGAGTTGTAAATGATGCTTTTACTGTGTTATAATACTTATCCTCTTTTAGCCAAACTCTTATAGGAACCGGAAAGCCTAGCTTTTTCTTATTAGCAGTAGACTTTGGCATATTTCTTTGCGCCGCGAGTCTCATTGCATATTTTGTATTCTCCTTATTTACCTTATATTCCACAGGTAACTTAGTTGCTATATTGCAAACCTCTTTATCCAAAAACGGCACCCTTAGCTCTAAAGAATGCGCCATACTCATCTTATCCGCCTTTAGCAGAATATCCCCTGGCAACCACATATGCATATCTAAATACTGCATCTTAGTTACATCAGACTTATTCGATACTTTCTGATAAAACTGATTAGTCACTTCTGTAGGGTTTGGCGCATCTGTAGGTATGTTTAGTATATCCTTACGCTCCTGCGGTGTAAATATATACGCATTCCCTACAAATCTCTCCTCTATAGTCTTAGAACCCCTTATTAAAAAGTTTTTACCCTTAAATGGAAACGGTATCGCTTGTGCAACTGTCGCTAGCAACACTCTTAGCGCTCTAGGTATCTTATGATAAAACGCATTATCTACAGGCTCTTTATAAATATTATATCCGCCAAATAACTCATCCGCCCCTTCTCCAGATAACACTACCTTTACATGGCTGCTGGCTAACTGGCTTACAAAATACAATGCTACAGCAGATGGGTCTGCTAGAGGCTCATCCATAATATACTGTATCGTAGGAAGCACCTTCCAATACTCTTCTGGTGTAATTACCTTATGATAATTATCTATACCAATCTCCTTAGATAACTCCTGTGCATAGCTTATCTCATTATAATTAGTATTATCAAAGCCCACAGTAAACGTCTTATCGCCTTTAAAGCAACTAGCCACATAACTAGAGTCTACACCGCTTGATAAAAAGCATCCTACTTCCACATCACTTATTTTATGCGCTTGAATTGACTCTCCAATAGTCTCATCAATTAAATCCACATACTCCTCTAAAGTACCGCTAGCCTCATTAAAAATCGGCTCCCAATAACGCTTTACTTCCAAGCAATCATCTTTTAAAATAAAGAAATGCCCCGGCGCTAACTTATATACTCCTTGAAAAAACGTTTCTGCCATAGCAGAGTATTGAAACGTTAAATACTGCTCTAGCGCATTCTCGTTTAATATATGAGGAACTTCAGGATGCTCTAAAATAGACTTAATCTCAGAGCCATAAACGAAAATATCATTATCCTTATAATAATAAAAAGGCTTAATACCAAAAAAGTCACGAGCGCCAAATAGCACTTTCTCCTCATTATCCCAAATTACAAACGCAAACATCCCTCTAAGATGAGATAACAAATCAGTTCCATATTCCTCATAACCATGAATTAAAACTTCCGAATCCGAATGCGTAGCAAAAATATAGCCTTTTTCTATTAACTTATTTCGTATAGATTGGTAATTATAAATTTCACCGTTAAAAGTCAACGTATAACGCCTATCTTTGTTATACATTGGCTGAGCGCCTTCCTCAATATCAATTATACTAAGCCTTCTAAAACCTAATCCTGCATCATCATCAATATATTGCCCACAACTATCTGGGCCACGATGAATTATTTTATCCATCATGTTAGTTAGGATCTCTTGTCTGTTGTCTAGTTTTCTGTCTACAAAGCCGCAAATGCCACACATATGTACAGGCTCCCTTCTGTTGTTAGATTTTTATTCAAAATGGGCAAATACTCCCACCTCTTAGGACATACTTTAGCATACTTTAAGGCTAAAAGCAATTAGAGGTTAAAAATTTTTAGAGCTATACAAATAAAGTATTACCGTTTTTTGTAACATTTAAACCGTATATATCAACTTTTTTTTTATACATACGCCAAAATAGTAAAATTACTTAAATTTGGTAAGGATTGTTTTGGAGATGTTGGGGAATTCTGGGCTATTTTAAATACAATTTATTTATGTCTCCCCTACCCCATATATAAGGAAGTAACTAGTGTAGATTAGGAAAAAATAAGTAGTTTTTCTAATATTGACGGAATTTTTTAATTTATATTGCATTTTTTGGGCGATTTACTTTAATTATTTATCGTGCTATAATTTATATAATTAGTATTGGTATTAATAGGTTTTTTTTTGAATATAATTTTATTATTAGAATGGCCGATTAAGATGGTCTATAAGGAGGATTGTGTGGTGAAAACAATTGTGCTAACAGGTGGCGGAACTATGGGGCATGTTACTCCTAATCTCGCACTTATTCCAAAGCTAACTGAGGAAGGTTGGGAAATTAGTTATATAGGCAGCAAAACGGGGATGGAAAAAGATGAATTACAAAAAGATGGGACTATTCCTTATTATGGAATCTCATCTGGTAAATTACGTAGATATATTTCTATTGATAATCTAAAAGACCCATTTAAAGTAGTTGCAGGTTTATTTGAAGCTTACAGTTTGCTCAATAAACTAAAGCCCAATGTAGTGTTTTCCAAAGGTGGTTATGTTACTGTACCGGTGGTGCTAGCGGCAAGATTTTTGCACATACCAGTAATTATTCATGAGTCAGACATTACCCCAGGCCTTGCTAATAAGATTGCCTCTAAAGGTGCCAATAAAATTTGCGTTAACTTTCCTGAAACACTTAAATACGTAGGTGAAAAAGGCGTATTGACTGGAACTCCTTTAAGGCAAGAAATTTTTACCGGCTCTAAATCTCAGGGAATGAAACTGTGTAAGTTTAGTACACAAAAACCTGTACTGCTCATTATGGGCGGATCTTCTGGCTCTGCTACAGTTAATGATGCGGTTAGAGCAGCAGTTTTAGACTTAGTAAAACAATTTAACGTAGTCCATATATGTGGTAACGGTAAAATCGACTCTAGTTTGGAAAACGTTAACGGCTACAAACAATTTGAATTCGTTTCGCAAGACCTAAAACACCTATTTGCCATGGCTGATATTGTAGTTTCTAGGGCAGGAGCTAATACTTTAGCTGAAATTGTTGCGCTTGGGCTACCTAATATTTTAATCCCTCTTGAGAAGGGAAGTAGAGGAGACCAAGTGCTTAATGCACAATCTATGCAAAAGCAAGGCTTTTCCGAAATTATGTCTGAAGACAACTTAGGCAAAGACCTTTTGATAGAAACTATAACTAGAGTTTACCAAAATCGCGATTACTATTGCAATGCTATGGCCAACGGAGGACGTGGCGATGGCACTGGCAATGTTTTAAAAGAAATTAGAAAATACAACAAGGCTTAGGTCTTTAATATAATAGGGATACCCCTAAAGCTTATAAGATAAATATTTAGTAATTGAGTGTATAAATGTCTCATTTGTTGTTAATGCTTTTAATTAGCGATAGGTGAGATATTTTTTTGTTACCGTACTAAAAATTAGATTGTATAAAATGTGGATTTGTTGGGAATGAATTTAGTATATGCTAGTGCTTGAATATGTTATAGAATGGTGATATGATATTAATAGATTTTGCTCCGACTTAATTACTTTAAATTTATAGGTTATTTTGTGTATATTTTTTTTAATAAGTCGTTAAAATATCTATAAGCTATGTTGTGATTATCAGCAGAGTTAATAATGCGTAAGGAGTGAGTTTGAAATGAATGGAATGAGCAAGAAAGAAATGGATAAGATAGTTCTAGAAGTAAAGGAGCGATTAGGAATGCAACATCATGAGAGAGAAAAATGCAACAAAGCGATTTGGCTTTTACTTAGTGGGACTGTTTTTGTAGCTCTTGTAGCAGTCGTGCTTTGGTTAAGGTCTAAGGAAGATGAGGATATCGAGGAGTACTATGAGTATTTCGATGATGAGCTTGACGATGACGATGACATTTATGGCGAACTCACTGAGGATGAAGACGTTGAGTACCTAGAAATCAAACAATTTGATGAAGTAGCAGGCGAAGATGAAGTTGAGGTTGAGACTGAAACTGAGTAATAGCAGTGCGCCTAACAAAAGTTGCTATACGTTTTTATGTATAGCAATTTTTAATAAATTTAAGTTACACAGTTTTATTAAGGAGGGAGTAATGATGGATAATAAACAGAGTCTAAAGCAAGCATTTAATCAAGATATGTTAAGATTATATAAGAGAATGTCTAAAGAAGCTAAGTATAAGTCACCTGGGTTATTAACACAGATTAACAAATACGGAGGTTATGAAGCCGCTCTTAAATACGTAATAACAGATGCTTATACAGTAGATTTTGGGGTGTTGTGGGAACTGCAACGGCTAGATTTGTCGTTAGAGGCTTTACTAATACAGGAGAAGTATGCACCGATTGTTCCTTCTGAGGTGAGTGAATTTTGCAAAAAGAGGCTTAAGGAATATAATTATGCGCCAAATGAAGTGATGGTAGTTAAGCCAGAGAAAACTAATGTTAAAGCTAAAGTGTTAGATGAGGTTAGAGTTATGGATGAGGTTAGGGTAATGGATAACGTTAAAGAAGAAGTTAGAGTTAAGATAATGAATGAAGTTGATGTATCTATTGCGGATTGGAAAGAGTTATTTATAAATACTAAAGTTTTTACTCCTAAAAATCAAGATTTGTTTTTAAGAATGTATTTGGCAGGGGGCCAATGCGTTACTAGGGATGATTTGATGTCTGAAGATGGCTATACGGCTACATACCCTTTTAAAGAAGTTATTATGTCGCTTAGTAAACGGGTTAAAGCTCAATTAAAAATAGATGTGCCTCGCGCTGAGACGGGTGAGCTTTTGTGGTGGAATGTATTATTTACAGGGTGGTTTGTTAATAATCAGTCGTTTGAATGGTCTATAGCAACTAATCTATATGAGGCTATTGGTGCAGTGGTAAGCAATAATGAAATTGACGTGCCTTCTATTACCATGGATATTGAAAAAATTTCGGGTAGGACTGTTGGAGTAAGAGAGTTAGTACATGATAGACATGAGATAGGAGCTATTGAGCAGGTGGAGATTACTGCACCAGCAAAAGCAGAGATGGCAGCGGAAATTGCACCGGCGAAAAAGGCTAGCTGGCAATCGCAAGATGATTTAAGCGATGATGAAAGGTTAGATGCATTTTTAGATGATTTATTTGAAGAGGATGAAGAAGAGGTGCCGGAGGATGAGCCTAGTTTAGCGGAGCTTCAAGCTATTGAGAGAATGCTAAATGGTTCGTATGCGCCTGTTGTAGTGCCTAAGCCTGCGCAGCCAGAGGTTGATGCTAAGGCTTTAGAAGAGTGGGAACAGCTAAAGAAGCAATGTCTTGAGTATTATGGTGCTAGCTGTGAGATTTGTGGTATGGATTATGGGTATGCTTATGGCGAACAATTTGAGAATATGATGCAAGTTTGTAACACTAAAGCCAAGAAACATGATTGGGACAATTTAAATGTGGACCCTGAGAAGGATTTAGTGCCAATTTGTCATAATTGTAGTTCGATTATGAAAAGTAAGATGCCAGCATATACAGTGGAGCAGATGA
The DNA here is from genome assembly GCA_001994995.1 of Candidatus Parepulonipiscium sp. PG-Nuni2H_MBin01. Classification (GTDB taxonomy): domain Bacteria; phylum Bacillota; class Clostridia; order Lachnospirales; family Cellulosilyticaceae; genus Parepulonipiscium; species Parepulonipiscium primum. The sequence goes on from MDJM01000072.1 coordinate 28,466, forward strand.
AAGAATTTTTTAATAACTAAATGCACTTTAGCTATGGGATGCCGTAGCTATTTTTTTTGCGCATTTTTTTAAGTAAGTTTTATTTTTTGTATGGCTTGTATTTGGAATTATAAAGCTTGTTTTAGGAGTTTTGCATACTTTAGTTAGTCCACCTTTAGTGTATCGTATAAGTAGGCTTAATTTTTTATATAAACAAGCTTGTAGCTAATTTAATATAAAAACATTGTCATAAATTGATGTAACTCAATTTGTGATAAAATAACTTGTCATGACATGATAAATTTTAATCTCTTAAATAAAAACTATGAAATAAAAATCACTATTAGTAATATACTATATTAATCTCGGTATGATTTTGTTGGCATATTTTCAACTTAAGGCATATACATATTATTAGTTATTGTCAACAATGTGATATAAACCAAATCTGAGTTATGTTTTATTATTAAAATTTTTTAAAAGGTGTAATGTTGTGTTTGGTTTGTAACGAAATAGTAATTATAGATATAATCATGTCTAAATTGTAAACATACTGAAATGCTGTGTACATTGACTATTTTATACCCTAGGTGTATAGTATATGTATCAGAGAATTATTTGAACCAGCGGAAAGAGAGGCGAATATATGACATTATATAAAAAGTTGGCAGTTTTTCTTGCATTCACTCAGATTACTAATCCTATAAGTGCTGCTTATATTACTAGTGAAATGGATGTTAAAGTTGAACCTATGTTAGAGTCTAACGTTTTTGATACTCTTAATGAAACTGCAAAACTTATAATGACTAAAGATCAACAGCCAGGATTTTTACCTTTATCGGCAGATGAGGAATTTACCGAGGAGTCTTTATTCTCACATATGACAGAAGCGGAATTATTAGCAACTATTAATGAAAGAATTTCGTTTGAGGCAGAAAGCGTAAGCGCTGAATTAAATTTAATGGATGGTGTAATTGATGGAGAGTTTGAGCGAGAAAATGATGGAACTGGAAGTGAGAGAGAAACAGCTCCACAAGGATTTGATGCTTATGAAGTTGGAACAGATGGTGGAGTTAGTGGAAATTTTGGAGAGGAAGACTCATCAGATGCAGTTGGAGCAGAGGAAGATGATGCATCCGGACGAATTTATGATGGAGAAACTTCTGGAGCTAGAGTCTCAGCTCAAGATGAGACTAGCGCAAGCGGAACAGGAGGAAGTAATTATGGAAGCGAAACAACCAACCAATCACGAGAAACAAAGGATTCAGGAGCACTTATTACAACAGGAGAAGAAGCAGGACCAACTGGAGGAGCGAATGATGAGATTGGAACAAGCGCAGGAGATGCTGCAGGGATTGGAGCTATCGTCGGAGAGATAGGTGAAGCTTATGCAGTTAGAGTTGTGAATGGAGAATTTATAGAGGAGAGTTTAGTAGATGAGCCGAATAGAGAAAGTGAGATATTTGCTACAGCAGATGTTACCGGTACAAGAGAGACAGAAGTTACTAACGGAGCTGAAGATGTTAGAGGAACAACAGCTGTTTACAGCGCAGGAAATGAAGAATTGGAAAGAATCGCAGATGAAACAACAGATGGAGTTACAGAAATTACAGGCGAAATTTCTAAGGTAACTGAATTAAAATTATCAGATTCTATCTCCTCTAATAGTGAGTATATAGAACAACTTAAAACTGAAGCTGACCCTAACGCTCTAGCTGTTGAAGAATTTATTCCAATGGTAAGAAGTGTGCTTCCTCAAAGTTTTGATGAAAATGATGAAGTGGTTTATGTAAAATCGACACAGTCATGGTATGAAGATGTACCTATGTATTTTGCTATAAACAAAACTCAACAAACAGCTACTATGGACTGGGATTACTCAATCCAACAGGCAGCGCAAGGAGCGGATACTTTGGTGCTTAACCCAGGTTCTGCTACTGATGAAAACGGAACAGCGGTTATTAGTTCCGTTACATATGATGATGTGCAATATCCAATTGTAGAAACGACTAGTCTTATGCCAAGTTCTACTGATAATATTGCAGTAACGTTCAATACAGGTACTACTATGAGTTATATTAATATCCCTTATAATTTTAATAAAAATGCTACTGTAGACGCACCAATTACTATCAATTGTAATACAGCAGATGGTTATACAGCGATACCAGCAGGATTTTTTAATGGTGCTACTATTAATGAGGAGATTACATTTACCGGTTCTGGTAAGTCATTTAAAATTGCTACAGATGTAGACTTCTTTTCAGGCGCTGTAATAAATGCCGAAATTATTTTTACTGGCTGTACAGAAATCAGACCTAAAACTAGCCTTGCAAATGTGGAAGGTATATTTAAAGGCGCAACAATAAACGCAGAGCTTACATTAGATGGATTTGGTGAAACAGCACATTCTAACTACACTGGTTGCGGAGCAATGGGATTTGAAAGTGCTATTATCAATGAACCTATTACATTTCCACATTTAGAGACTATTACTACTCAACAATTTTTCTACAGAGCTACGATTAATGCAGATCTTGACTTCCCAGAACTTACTACTATTAACGAAGCGACCGGAGACAATGCGGTGGCTGGAAAATCTACTTATCTATTCAATAGCATGAGTGGAGGAGCTGATGACGCTACTATCAATATGCCTGAGCTAACAGAAGTTAATGCCAGAGCATTCTATAACAGTACAATTACTAATGTAACACTTGACATGCCACAAAATACTTATCTTAAAGACGACTTCAGTTCAATGTTTAACGCATTCCCTACAACACCAGTGCTTAACGAAGGTACTACAGTATTAAGCGTAAAAGCAGATGAGACTAATAACACTGCGACTATTGATTTATCGAATTTAACAGATGCTAATAACACAACTTTACGCGTTAGAGTTTCACATAATAACCACGCTGATATGAATGCAAGCGATATTAGTGTTATTCTTCCGGCTAAACCTGTAATTGGAACTTTAGACCCAATTGCGCTAACGTCTCAATATGGACCAAACGTAATGACTACTGCTTTAGATATGAGCCAAATTACAGTTGTGTATCCAGATAACTTTGATAGAGCGGCTTATATAGCTGCTGGTTTTGATGACGATTATTTTGGATTAGATATTAGTGCTAGCACAGCTGAAGTAATTAATATTAATGAAGACTACGTAACTATAAGTGATGATACTACATTTAGTGTAGATGTTGTACCAGCAGATAAAGCAGGTAGCACAGATATAGTATGGTCATCTAGCGATACTGAAATTTTAAGCTTTTCCCCAGGTACTGCAACAGCAGATACCCCTGTTAATGCTACTATTGGTACTAAATACGGTGAAGTTACTATTACAGCTACAGTAGAGGGAATTACTCCAGAAATTAAAGACGAAGTAACTTTAGTTGTATTACCAAAGCTTACTATTAATGATGCTAATGATGCTCAATTCCCAGCTAATTCAAAGTATGAATATTATGAAGGACCTATTCAACTAAAAGTTAGCGGAACTCCAACTGTAGCTGCTGATTCTTCAATAGCGTGGGAATCTTCAGATACAGATATTTTAACAGTTGATAACAATGGACTTGTAACATTTGTAGACGGCGGATTTGGAACTGCTGATATAACTGTTTCGGTAACAGTAGACGGTCATGTAGTTGAAGAGTCAGTAACAATCGAAGTTACTCCAACATGGGTTACTGATTTTGAAATTAATAAAAGCGAAACGATTAACATTCAAAAATCCGATACGACTGCAATTGCATATGAAATAACTCCAGCTGATGCAACTTACCAAGATATCGTGTGGGAATCATTAGAGCCAAGTATATTCACTGTTTCAGAAGGTAAGATTGTACCGTTAAATGCGGGTACTACAAAACTTAAAGGAACTCTTCCAGCACACTCAACTGCGGATGGTACTGAGGTTGTGCGCATGATTGATGTTAATATTATAGATAATATCAAGGCAATTGAAATAAATGAAGGCGACGAAGTTACAATTGATTTGGGAGAGTCGTTTGATTTGACGACTTCACTTTTATCGAGAGCATTATATGATTATAGCTGGACTGCAGATTCGAATATACTTAGTTTTACTGATACTAATAGTGCTAATACAACAATTAGAGCTAATGAGATTGGTAAAACTGATGTTACTGTATCATTAAATGTTAATACTGGTATGGTTGTAACAGATAATAACGGCGACCCTATTATTGATAGTGTTACCAGCGACCCTACTACTACACAAGTAGATTATGATTCGGATACAATTACAGTTACGGTTCTACCTACAATTGAAATTACTACAATTACTCACTCAGAAAGTGCTACAGTTACAGATGTTAATAGCGAATTAAACCTTACTTTAGAAACACTGGAAATAGAAGACCCAAATGACTCAAATATTCCGCCTGCAATGATAGCTAATCCTGAAAACGTTTATACATTAGCTTGCGCTGTAGATCCATCAGTTAATGTTGAATGGGAAAGTTCAGATACAGATGTTGCTACAATAGATAGCACCAGCGGAGTACTTACTTTAAAAGCAAACGGTACAACAGTAATTACCGTAACAACCGCTCATGGAGTTAATGGTGTTCCAGAGGTTAGTGCTAGCATTACACTTAATGTAGCTCCTATAGTAGCTACAGGATTTGCACTTAATGCAGATACAATGACAATTACTAACGACGGACTTAAATACCCAATAGAATATACAATCTCACCAGAAGGTGCTAAAGCAGATGTAACTTTTACTTCGCACAGTAACAATATTATTGTAAATGATGATGAAACGATAATGAGCGTTAGCACCACCGCAAGTAATAGCAATAGAGTATATGCTGTAGCTAAATTCAATGGCAAGACTATCGGTGAACAATGGTTAGATGTAAACGTAGTAGTTCCTTCAACTGTTTCAATTAACGAAGGTGACAAAACTTATGCTGCAAACAATACAGCGCAACATACATTTAGTGCGGCTATAGCAGCTACAACTAGGTCAGTTGGCGGATATAGCTATGATTGGTCATTATCTACTTCGTCTATGGCTACAAATTCATCTGCAACTGATAAAGAAAGCGGTGCTTATGTAACTTCATTAAACGGAGTTACAATTACTAATAATAACGATGGTACTTGTACACTTCAATTAGATGGCGACGCGACAAACGTGACACTTGGCGACATTTACCTAAATGTTCATGTACACCAATCAACTGGAATGGATGGCAATGTTGATACTAAATCAGAGTATGCTACTGCATCTGTAAAAATTTCAATTACTGCACCGGTAAATCCAGTAACGGCAATTACGATTACGGGCGTTAATGGGAATGGTAAATTTGAGTTAGAAGAAAATTCAAAATATTATTTAGATAACACAGGCGGTAGTAACGATACTATTGATTATGAGCTTACTTATCAATATCCTGATGGTTCAACAGAAGCTAGTAGCTACCCCGAAGAAGAACCAACACTAGTATGGTCAGTTGTAGCTGGTCAAGATAATGGCGTGGCTGAAGTTGTAGAATTTTCATCAGCATCAACATTAAGCACGTATTTACAAACTCACACTCCAGACTCAACTGTTTCAAGCGATTATAGAGGGCAGTTTGATTTAGTAGTAGGTATCGCTGATGCTAATCCGGATATTACTGCGCAACAAACGTTTACTGTTAATGAAAAAATCGTACAAAGCATTGCTATTACAGATGGAACAGGTTCTAATACGTTTAAAACTGATTATATTGTAGGAGACGATTTTGTGCCAACTGGTACTTTAACTATAACCTATAATGACCCTTATCCACCTGAGGTAGTACAAATCACTAGCGATATGGCACTTGGCTTTACTACTAGTTCATCAGGTGTAAAATCGTTTAAGCTTTACTACGCTCCATTAGGTGAGTATGTTGATGCAACAGTTAATGTATATGAAGCTTATAATGATGTAGAAATCAAAGAAGGTAATGAACTTACTTTAACAATCGGTGGTGCTGATACTACATTAACAGCGCAGTTAGTAACAAGAGCGCTTACTGCTACAACTTACGCATGGTCTCAGACTGGCGGCGCAGTTAGTTTAGCTAATACTACTACAGATACTGTTACACTTAGCCCGGTTAAAGCTGGTAAATCTGTAGTAACATCAACAGTTATTTATGGAGCTGACCAAGATAATTATACTGATACAACGACTGTATACGTATTACCAACTGTTAAGATTCAAGATGAAAACAGTACCGATGTAACTGGTGGGACTGCTAGTGCTCCTTTAAATTTAACTACTGCTACAACAGTTGAGTTTACGGCAGATGTAACTAGCGGCGGCGTAAATAGCGTTGTTACATGGTCATCATCAGATGAAAGTGTAGCATCTATCGACGCTACTGCAAATACGACTAACGAAACAAACGGTAAAGTTACATTAAAAATAAATGCAGCAGGAACTACTACAATTACAGCGACAGTTGTACCGGATGGTGTTAATGAAGCAGCTGTAACAGTGTCATTTGAGTTAACTGTAGATCCAATTAACGTAAGTAGCATTACATTTCAAGATAGTCTAAATAATGATATTACTGAAACAACAATGCAAGTTGATACATCATCGGATATTAACTATACTGTAGACCCAGATCCAAACTCATATTATAGCTCGGCTGCAGATATTGAATTTAGTTCATCGCTACCAAATATTGTTATGATTAGTGATGGCAAAATGTATGCACAAGGAACGGGTACGGCTTATATTACAGCGACAATCCCAGGTTCAGGCGTTAGTGCAAAGCTAAAAGTTAACGTGGACCAAACTGGTGATTCGGTTTATATTGAGCAAGATGACCAAACGCTAGTAATGGGAGATACGATTAAATTAAATACAACTGAAACATATGTAGGTAATTCGTATACTTACGTTTGGACTTTAGGTGAAGTAGCGGATGATGATGCTGCTGCAGCCTTAGTAGAAACTCCACTTTTAACTGAAAATAATAGCGCTATTTCTATAGATAATAATGGTAACGTTACAACTAATGCAGCTGGAAAATCTAAGGTATCTGTAATTTTAGAAATTGATACTGTAGAAGGTGTTGAGTATGTATATGACACAATTGAAATTAGCGTTGAACCAAAAGTTTCATTCCAAATCGATGGGGCTGATGTAACAGATTCATATGAAATCCAGCTTAGTGCAACAGCTGATGGAGAGAATGTAGATACGTTATCTAAATCAATAGTAACTACAGCTGAAGGCGCTACTAGCAATAGCACTATAACTTATGCAGTAACTAATAATACTGGTGCTGTAACAAATAGCGGTGGAACATTAACATTCGTAAAACCAGGAACTGAAACAGTTACAATAACTGTAGCTCCAACAACAGCAGGTGACTTTACAACTGTTGTAAAAACTATTGATATTACAGTACTACCAATCGAGCTTACAGGTATAGATATTACAGAAGACCCAATTGACGTAGTAAAAGGTTCATCTACACCAATTAGCAGTGTGGATTATACACTTATACCAGCAGCGGCGAACGATATGTATGATGTAACATGGACAATAAATGACCCAACTATTGCAAGCATTTCTGCTACACAAAATATTAGTGCTAACTCAACAGGTTGGACTACATTAAATGCTACAGTAACATCACAAAATGGAACTGTTTACCAAAATAGTGTAAATGTAACAGTAACTGACGCTGTATCGGGCGTTGTTATTAATGAAGGTAATACTACTATTACTATGGATGATAGTAATGTAAGTTTAACTGCGCTACCAACGTTTAGAAGCACGGGTCTTTACACTTATACATGGGGTGTAGGTGAACCGACTACAGATCCTATCACCGGCGTTATTAGTATTAATACAGATGGTAGCCCTGTGGTTAGTGTAGATAGTAATGGTGAATTAACACCTCTTAAAGTTGGTACATCTAAAGTAACTGTAGTTCTTAAGGTAGAAACGCTTACTGGTAAACAATATTATTCAGATACAATTGAAGTTAGTGTTATGCCAACTGCTGTAATTAAAGATATGGGTGATACATATGTACACACTCTTGATGGTTCTAGTGACACTTTGCCAATTGAGGGCATATCTAATATAGGTACTTCAACAGCTACTACTATAGCGTTTAGTTCATCTGATTCAAATGTTGTATCAGTAACAGGTGGTTTAGCAACTGATACATTAGTATTTAACAACCCAGGAACTGCTGATATTACATTTACAGTAACTGCAGAAGGTATAACTGTTACGGATACAGTTACAATAACAGTACTTCCAATCCCAATTACATCATTTGCAACTGATGTTAAAGATGCTAATGATACTACTACGTTAACTTCTATTTCATTAGAACAAGGTGATGAGTTAACAGTAGATTATATTATTAATGGTGAAACTACTAAAACAGCGGCTATTTACGATATGTATGACGTAACATGGACTTCGAGCAATCCTACAGTTGCTAGCGTATTTAACACAGACACATTAAAAGCGCAGTCAACAGGACTAACAACGCTAACAGCAAGCGTAGATGGCACTAGCCATTCGGCTACAATCGATGTATTAGTTAGCGAGAAAGTAACTGGCGTTGTTATTAACGAAGGAAGCCAAACTGCAGCAGTGGGTACAGCGGTTAATTTAACAGCGTCTCCAACATCGGGTACAACATCTGGCTTAACATACCAATGGATTGCTGGCGATTTAGACCTTAGCGCAGGTGAGCAAACTGCTTTAGCAGGTTATTTCGGTGGTACTCCTGCAACAAATACCGATGTTGCTACAGTTACACAAGACGGTGTAGTTAATGCATTAAAAGCAGGTACACAAAACATTAACGTTATCGTTAAAGTGGAAACAGTTCCAGGTAGACCAATTTATTACTACGATACAGTAGCAGTAAAATTTACTCCAGTTCTTACACTTACAGATGGAACTAATAATATTGATGGAACAAGTCAACAGTTAACATTAGAGACTGATACTACAATGACTATTACTGCTAAGGCGGATAGTGCTCTAGATAACTCGGGTTATACTTGGAGTATTGCTTCTTCAGATAGTAATATAGTTTCAGTAACTAATGCAACTATTGGAGGAGGCACTACAACATTAACAGCTGAAAACGCAGGTACAGTAACAATTACATTCAGTGTAACTATTGACCAAGAAGTATTTACAAAATCATTTGAGCTAACTGTAAATCCAGCTACAGTAACTGAAATTGACTTTGTTGCAGCAGTACCAGACGAAGTAACTATGGTGGCAGGTAAAACTATAACTGTATCAACTTCTGACTACACAATATCACCATCAACAGCATCTAGCGAAGTAACATGGAGTTCCACAAGGGAAGATGTGGCTACAGTTAGTGCTAGCGGTGTTATAACAGCTAAAAACCCAGGCACCACTACAATCACTGTTACAGCAGGTAATCAGACTGATAGCATAGAACTACATGTAATTGACACATTATCAATTAATGAAGCTAGCCAAACGCTTAACTATGGCTCTACTTTACAATTAACAACATCTAGCACAACAGCACAATGGAACTCAAGCAACGCGTCAGTTGCTACAGTTTCAACCGGCGGTGTAGTTAGTCCAGTAGGCTTTGGTACAACTAACATCACTCTTACAACTGCAGTAAAAGAAGGTTCATTAACAGCTTCTGCGACAACAGTTACTAGTCCAATTGTAGCTATTACTGTAGTTCCAACGTTATCTTTAACTAATGATGATGGTAGCGACTTTGCTAATAAATCGTATACAACGGTATATTCAGATTCATCTAACTCAGTAACGGTAAAAGCGACTATCAATGCACCAGCTAATACTGGCGTAACATGGTCTATATCTGGAGATGATACAATTTCTCTTAGCGCTAATAACTCTACTAACAAATTACAGCAAACAGTAAGCTTTTCAGGCTCTGGTACAGCGGTAGTTCAAGCTAAAGTAGACGGCACTGATGTAGTGGAAACATTAACAATTACAGTAGCTCCAATAGCAGTGACTGGTTTTGATATTACTCACACGACTGTTAGTAATGCTCCTAATCCTACTGATGGTATAACTATTGAAACGGGAGCAACTAAAGCGGTTACGTTATTAAATACAGTAACTCCTTCATCGGCTACAAGTTTCTACACTACTAATTGGTCATCAAGCAACCCAAATATTGCTACTGTAGATAGCGACGGTAAAGTAACAGGTGTATCACAAGGTAACGTTACTATTTCGGGTGAAATCGGTGGCAAGACTGATAGCATTTTGGTATATGTAATAGATGAAATAAGCTCCGTAGCAATAGCGGGCGACTCTACTATGGACATTGGTGATACTCAAACTTTAACTGTTGGTCCTACAAACGATTATACTACAGTTACATGGAGTATTGCTTCTCTTGATGGTAACCCTGCTAATTCTGGCACTAGTTCAGATATGATCTCTATAGCAACTGATGGTCAAGTAACTGCTCACAATGCAGGACCTGCTACTGTTTATGCTAAAGTTGAAATTAAAACTGATTCTGGCACTACACCGTTATATCCTACATTTAGCATTAAGGTTAATCCAACTTTATCAATAACTACAACTGAAACACAACAAACTTTAGTATCAACTGATACTGCAGTAGCAACAGATAATACATTTACATTTGACGCAAACTATAATGGTACAACATCACCAACATGGTCTTCTAGTGATACGTCTATCGTTAGCTTTTCTGATAGCGCAAGTGGAAGTGCAACATTAAAAGCAGCAGGTACTGTAACTATCACTGCAAGAATAGGAGATGTAACAGATAGCATTGAGTTTACTGTTAATCCAGTACCAGTAACATCAATAAGCATTACCAATTCAGGTACATTTAGCGATTTAACTAGCACAGAAGTGGCTTACACAGTATCTCCATCAGATGCTTACAAAGGTGCTGACCCTTCTGATATAACTTGGTCTTCAGCTAACCCAGCTGTTGGGGAAGTACAAATTCTTGATAATAAAGCTATGTTTGTAGCTAAAACACCAGGCTTTACTAACATTACAGCTTCGATTGATGGCGTTAGTGATACCCAGATGTTTGAAGTAATTGCAGCTGTTAGCGATGTTATGATTGACCAAGGCGATGAAGTAGACTTGTTTATGGGTGATACTTTAACGTTAACTGCATCTACAAAAGGCAGAAGTGCTTTAACTTATACTTGGTCTGATTCAACTTCAGGTACGTCTCCTGTTTCAATTTCGGCTGATGGCTCGACTGCTACAATTACGCCAAATAGTGTTGGAACGGCTACTGTTAAAGTATCGTTAGCGGTAGATACAGAGGATGATGCAACAACAACTACTCATACAGATACAATTACTATTAACGTTCAACCTACTATTGCGATTACTGATAAAGTTTCAGAGCTAACAATGACAGAAGGAGGAACTACGCATACATTTACTACTTCAGTTCAAGGTGGTGGTAGCGTAACATGGAGCAGTAGCGACATTAGTGTAGCTACTATAAACGACGGAACGGTTACTTTAGTTGCTCCAGGAACAACTACAATTAAAGCAAGTGTAGATGGGGCAGCTGGCGAGACTTTTTCAGATGAGTTTACATTAACAGTAAATCCAATTGAAGTTGCTAGCGTGAAGATTACCCCAGCATCTATAAGTGTAAATACTGGTACTAATTCAACATCATTGCCAGACTATAAGTTATTAGGTAGCGATGGAACAACAGAATTAACTAATGCAAAAGATCAATATACTCCAGTTTGGAGCATATTAGATACTTCTTTAGCTACTATTTCAGGCGATAAAATTATTGCTAACAATACAGCAGGCACCACTTTCTTATCTGTGGATGTAGCTGGTAAGTCACACAACATTCCTTTATATGTGGTGAATGAATTGTCTGGCGTAGTTTTATCTAGCGGTAATACTCAATATGCAAATGGTGAAACAATTCAAGTGGTTAAAGATAATCCGCTTAGTCTTACTGCTACTGATAGTACTGGTAATGATGAAACTCACTATAGTTATGCTTGGTCTGGTAGTGGGACTGCATTACAGAATACTTTTTCAGTAGATACAGATACGGTTGGTTCGCAAACAATTAGTGTTGCGTTAACTGCTACGTTAGCGGATGGTACTACAACCGTTAATACTTCGGTTAATGTAGAAGTGGTTCCTTCGCTTACTATAAGTGCTGATGGAACAGTGACAGATACGTATACTACTACTATGGAAACTAAGCATGATGATTCTGACAATGGTCTAAAAGATCCAGCGCCAGACAATACAGTTACATTTTCAGTAGACGGCGCAGATTCAGGTGATACAATTGAGTGGTCTTCATCTAATACAAATGTTGCTACAGTAGATGGTGATGGAAAAGCAACATTAATTGGAGCTGGTGTTACAACAATTACAGTTAGTGTAACACAAGGTAGTGTAACTACAACTAAATCAGTAGAATTAACTGTAAATCCAATTGCTGTTGATACAATCGAAGTTGAAGACGTAAGCTTAACTAAAAATCAACAATTAGCTATTCCATACACTCTTAAAAATGGAAACGTAATTGTAGAAGATGCTAAGCAACATTATTCAGTAACAGCTCAATCTTATGACACTAGCGTTGTTGGAGTTAATGGGGATACTTTAATTGGGGTTTCAGGTGGAGAGACTACAGTTGTGGTTAGTATAACTAATGATTACACTGGAGCGGTTACAACACATTCAATTGTCGTGAAAGTAGCTGATATTGAAGGCGTAGTGATTAATAATGCTATCGATTTAGATATGGGTGAATCTCATACTCTTAGTGCTAGTCCAGTATTACGCTCTATAATAGACTATAGCTATGCTTGGTCAATAACAGATGGTACTGATGTAGCGTCTATTGATTCAGCAGGTGACCTAACATTAGATAAACCTGGAGATGTTACGGTTAAAGTTGTAATGACTGCCAAAGCTGACGGTGGTACTACTACTTATGATACTACTGCTACATTTGCAGTAAATCCTACTATTGCGATTACTAATTCTGGTAGCACATCTTATACTTTAGGCACCTACAGTGGCGATACAATAAATACTTTAGGAACATCAGTGAATGCAGGTTCAAGTTCACAAGTAACATGGGCTTCTTCTGATACTAATGTAGCTACGATTGATAACAATGGCAATGTAACGTTTTTACGCGAAGGCGATGTAACGTTTAGTGCTACTGTTACAGCTAACTCAAAAACTGCAACCGATTCTATTACGTTTAATGTAACAGCGCCTACTATTGATAGCACTAATTCTAATGCTGATGATATGACGGTAGAAGCAGGTTCTACAACTACTATTGCATATACACTTGTAGATTCAGGTAACAACTCTATAAGCCAGTATTATGATATTAATTGGGAGTCATTACATCCTAATACTGCTACAATTTATAATAATAGTGAAGTAGTGGCGCAACAAGCAGGTGATGCAACTATCGTTGGTAAGTATAATGGAACGGAAGTTTTAAGATTTAATGTAACTGTTCTTGCAGAATCAGAGAAGCTAGTAAACGTAGCTATCGTGCAAGGCGCTACTATGAGCGTTGCCCCGGATGCGGCTAACATTACACTTACTTCTAATGCAACTGATGTATATACAGAGCAGTGGACTATCTTACCAGGTGGTGCAGGTGCTATAAGCTTAGTAAATCCAGATACAAATGGTATAAGTACAGATGGCGAAATCAGTGTAGATAATCCAGGAACAGATACAGTGAAATTAGAATTATTCAATGCATATACAGGTTTATCTGCTGGAACTGCTGAAATCGCTATTACAGTTAATGATACTAGATTGACAGTTAACGGTGTAGAGATAGAAGACGGCGACGCTTTAGAATTTACTATGGATAGTAGTAATTCTGAGATAATTGCAATTAGCTTACCAGCTGGATATACTGCAAGCTGGGTAAGTGATGATACTACTATTGTAACTGCAGCTAACGAGTCTGGTAGCGATAACGGTGAGTTAACATTTAATGCACCAGGAACGGCTAATGTAACATTAACAGTTACATCACCATCATCAGCACGTAGCACAACTACAACTTATACATTCCCAGTAACAGTAAATGCACCAGCGGATACTGAAATAGTGTTAACTTCAGCTGAAAATGTTACTATGGCAACTGCAGCAACGGCGGCTACAAGTACTATAACTTATACAGTATCAGCTAACGGCCAGACAGTTTCTTATCCTGTAACATGGCAATCAGCAGATACTAACGTAGTAACTGTAAGTGGAGATACAATTACAGTAGTCGGAGCAGGTACAACTGAAGTTATTGGTACTGTGAATAATACTGATGTAACGAAAACAATCAATGTAACAGTAGTTGATGGCGTGTCAGGAATTAGTATTAATGAAGGTGATCAATCGATTGTTGTTGGCGAAGATTTTACATTTACTACAGCTACTACTTTTAGAACTGTACCAACTTATAGCTGGTCATCAGATAATACAGCTATAGCTACAGTGGATGAAAATGGTAAAGTTACAGCGGTTGCTCCAGGTACAGCTAATATTACAGCTACGGTACAAACTGCTGATGGTACTACTACTTCAGCTACAGTATTAGTAACAGTGCTACCAGATGTGACATTACCTTTTAGCAAATTAGAGAATGTCCTTAATTTGGAAGGTTTAATACCTGATGGTGGAACGTTCACTCCAGGAAGTAGTAATGAATACGATTTAACTACCTATGCAACATCAAGCGTATCAGGAGCAACATTTACATGGTCAGCTCCAGCAGGTAGTATAGCAACAGTTAATAATAACATGGTAACTTTCTCAGGTGTAGGGACAGTCGAGTTAACTGTAACTGCAACTGCAAATGGCCAATCTAACACAGAGACTATTACAGCAGTTGTATCAAACCCAGTTGTGGCTAGTATCGATATAGATACTGTATATTTACAAGTAGGAGAACAAGTTGATGTTGATTATACACTTTTCGATGAGTATGGTAATGATTTGGAGGCATTAGGTTTCAGTGGCTATGATGTAGTATTTGAAAGCTTAAATACAGCGGTTGTAAATGTGATAAACAATCAGTTATTAGGTGCTTCATCTTCAAGTGCTAACGTTACAACTACTGTTGGCAATGCAACTAAGACGTTCATTGTATATGTATCAGATGCTGTAAATGGAATTACTATAGACCAAGGTACTGGCGTGGAGTTAAATTATGGTGATACTTTACAACTATCAACTACTTTAGTAACTAGAAATGCTAACGTTATTACATGGTCATTGGAATCTGGAAGTTCTGTAACGGTAGATGAAAATGGTTTAGTAACTCCAAGAGCTGTAGGTCAATCTACTGTAAAAGTTGTAGTAACATCGGTAGCGGATACATCTCGAGAATTAGGTAGCGCAACAATTGTTATTGATGTTGTTCCAACAATTAGCATTACTTCAGCTACGGATATTACTTTAGATTCTGCGTCAACGGCTACGTTAAATCTTACTGCTACAACTAACCCAACTGATGCATTAGTAACATGGTCTACTACAGCGGCTAATGATGTAGCTGAAATAACTGGGGATGTGCTAACGTTAAAACAAGCGGGAACAGTGGAAGTAACTGCTACAACAGGAACTAAGAGTGATACTGTTACAATCACTGTAAACGAAGCAGCGCCAGATTATACTAATACTACATTTAGCGCAGAAGTGGGTGTTGATACACTTGATGTTGGTGCTACAACTACAATTACAGCAACTTTAACAGATTCTTCTACTAGTCCAGATACAATTACGACTGTTACACAAGGTCTTGTGTTAACTTCGCTAACAGATAATATTGCAATCGGTTATGATGGTACGATAAAAGGGATAACTGCGGGTATTGCAATAATTGAAGTGAGTTTAGAAGGCACTGATTTTATAGATACTGTACAGTTTACAGTACAAGACGTAGCAACTGGTATTAAAATTGATGACTCAAATTTAACGCTTCAAGTAGGTCAAGACAAACAATTGTCTGCTACTATTTTAACATCAACAAGGAATAGCGTTGTATGGTCTGTAGATGATGCTACAAGTGGAACTACGAATAATAATGATGTTATATCAGTGGACGCGAATGGTAAAGTATCAGCTCTAGTGGCAGGTCAAGGTACAGTTAGAGCTACTATTGGAACCCATTCTGATTCTATTGTAATCACTGTAGAGGACGTTCCAAAGGTAGTTGCGTCTATTGCAACAGTAGATAATAGCGGATTAGTAACATCTTATGTATTAGGTCAGTCATTCCAAACGGGCGGACAAATCAGAGTTACTTATACTGATAATAGTACTGAAGACATAGTGATTCTTCCAAGTATGATAGTTGCATTTGATACTAGCAGCACAGGTTCTTCAACTGTGGAGATAAGCTATGAAGGTAAGTCTACAACTTATTCTATTGATGTATCACATTCGAATATCTCTTTAACTGCTGCTGCTGTTACTTCTAATAATGGAGTTCAGGCTACCATTTCAGGAGAAGCTTATGAAGAGGTAGATTTAAACACTACTAAGAAAATTGGATATATTGAAATTAATGGAACTAAATTATTTACAGATAGTAGCAATGCATTTAGTCTGAATGTATTTGCCAATGGCAAGTATACAGTAAGTGCTATAGCAGAAAATGGCATAAGTGGAGTGTCTGAAACTGTAGAAGTAACTGGAATTGATACTACAGCACCAACAATTCAGTTTAGTTATAATTCAACAGACGCAAGTAAAGTTAGTGTTATAGCAATAGACGATAACTTAAAGACAGTTACTGCTAAACCTGGCGATGGCTCAGCAGAGACCTCTTATGATATGAATAATCTGAGTACAACAGATCCATCATACGACAGTACTAATGGAATTTTCACATTTGATTTTGATCTTACTGCAGGTTCTAATATATTTATTGCTGAAGATGAAGCTGGTAATAGCACTACAAGTGTATTATCACTTACAGCAGTAGCGATAGGAACGTCGGCAGAACCAACGCAAATAATGATAGAGTCGCCAGATAGCGATAGCTGGACTAATGAGGATGCGGTTATTACAGTAGGTGCGTATAATCCGGTTGATGGAGTTGAGGAGGTAACAGTTGGTGGAGTTAGCACTTATGGCACTAGCTTAATGAATTCTAGATTAAGAAGCACAACTGCATCAGCGTATCAAATGGTGGATACAACGCCGGTTTATAGCCAAATTATTTTAACAGGAAATGAATCAGTGGATTATACAATCAATGTGGCGGGTGGAACTTACACTCAAACTATTGATGTAACTAAAATCGATAAAGATAAACCACAAATTACAGGAACTGTTGAAGGAAATACGGTAAATTTAAATGTAAGCGATGCTACATCGGGTATTAAAACTATTGCTTTACCAACGGGCGAAGTAATTAACTTTGATACAGATGGAACTAAATCGTATAATACGCAGTTTTCATTAACTGCAGATGGGAATGTGGATGTTACAGCAGTGGACTACGCAGGAAACGTTACAATCCAAAGCTTTAATTTGTCATATGAGCCACCAGTAATAGGAATTCCAGATGTAGAAACACCAGAAATCGAAATTCCAGAAATCGAAATTCCAGAGACAGAAACTCCAGAAGTAGAAACTCCAGAAGTAGAAGTTCCTGAAATCGAAACTCCTGAAATCGAAGTTCCTGAAATCGAAATTCCAGAAGTTGAGGTTCCTGAAACAGAAATTCCAGAAGTAGAAGTTCCAGAGACAGAAACTCCTGAAATCGAAACTCCTGAAATCGAAGTAACACCGTCTTATGATAACTATGCTATCACATACCCAACAATTAGCCAAACAGCTAATACGAGTAAAACGGTAGTTGACGAAGTTACAGAACAAGTAGAATTAGAATTAGAATTAGCACAAGTAGAATTAGAATTAGAACAAGTATCAGCATTAACGTTTATAGAACAAATTGCAGCAAACTTTACAAACAGCAAAATTGTCAACAGAGAATACGTAGGATTTGCAGATGTATCTGCGGATGCATGGTACGCTGATGGTGTAAAATTTGTATACGAAAGAAACATAATGAGTGGTACTCAAGTTGGATTTGAACCACAAAGCTTAGTAACAAGAGAAGTTATGGCCGCATTAATATTTAATCTTTCAGGTCAGCCACAAGCTACGGAAGCTGAGTTTAGCGACGTTTCGCAAAACGCTTGGTATGCGCCAGCAGTAAATTTCTTAGCTGAGATTGGATTAACTAGCGGAATTGGAGATGGTAAGTTTGGAACCGGAGATGCTTTAACTAAAGAGCAAATGGTTGTGTTCTTATATAATTACGCAAATCTAATCGGCAAGGATGTATCAGCAACAACGTCATTATCACATTATGATGATGCGCCATCTGAGTGGGCAGCACAAGCGATGAGCTGGGCTGTTGCTACAGGATTGGTTGGTGGAACGAGTGAAGTAGAGCTTGGAGCGACTGACTCTGTTACTAGAGCGCAAGCAGCGGTAATTATCCAAAGATTTATGCAATAGATTTATGTAGTAATAAAGAAAAGCCCTCGACTAATGTCTGGGGCTTTTTTTTATGTAAAAAAAATATTCGTATAGTGATTGCGCAAAGGCGCTTGTATAAAGGGATAAAATAAATTTAAAAATTGAAAAAAGCTCTAAACCGTCTCCACAGGACTTAGAGCTTTTTTCGTTTCGACTTTTGACTAGTTTCGACTTTACCCAAATAATAGAGGGTAGCAATATTAGGATTACCAAATATTGTCTTTATTATACATATTTTCTAAAAAAAATTTGAAAAACTTTTTTTCAGATTTTTTAGAGAGGGGAAACGCCTTAGCGGATGGCGTTAAACCGTAATACCTATAGCATTACCTATTTGTTTTTATTTTATACATGATATTTACGATTAATATATATTTTTTTTGCTAACACTTTAATAGGCTGTTAATTTAGGTTAAAGCTGTAAAGGAGTGATTATTTGAAGGTTATTGTTGCTGAGAAACCGTCTGTTGCAAAAAATATTGCCGATGCATTAGGCATTAAAATTAGAGAAGACGGCTACTTTAAAAATAATAAGTATTTTGTAACTTGGTCTTATGGCCATTTGCTTACATTGTGGGACAGTAAAGATTATAATGAAATTATGGCTCGTTGGAATATGCAAAACTTCCCGTTTGTTCCTAATGAGTATAAATATAAAGTTAATCAAGGTCGCGGTAGTTTAAAGTATGCTTTGCCACGCCAACTTAATTGTATTAAAAATTTAGTGGAGTTAGATGAGGTTGATGAAGTTATTTCTGCTTTTGACTACGATAGAGAAGGGCAGATTATTGGGGATATTATTTTTCAGTATTTAAAAGTGCGTAAACCTATTTCTAGGCTATTGCTAAATGAGTGGACCGAAGCTGAGGTGTTGAATGGCTTAAAAAGTTTAGTTTCTAACAATGAGTTGCGTCCGCTGCGAGATTCGGGGCTGTGCAGACAACATGCGGATTGGTTAATCGGGATTAATTTAACGTCGGTTGCTACGCTTCGTTATAGGCATGGAAAGGAAATGTTTAATATCGGCCGTGTGTTGTTGCCTACGCTTAAGTTAATTTATGATAGAGAACAAGAGATTGCTAATTTTAAGTCGGCAACTTATTTTAAATTGCAAGGTTTGTTTGCGGTGGCAGATAAGAGTTATTTAGGCGTTTATAATTTGCCAAACAATCCGTATGCGCCTAAGTTTGATGATGAAACGAATAATAAAGCTGATAATAAAGACAATCAAGATAAAACTGGTTCGTCCAAAAACGAAAAGTTTTGCGATAAAGCTTTTTTAGATAATTTGGCTAATGAGATAAAAGGTAAAAAGGCTGTTATTATTGATAAAACCACTAATTTAAAAAACGAATATCCACCTCCGCTTTATAATTTAACTGGTTTGCAAGGTGACATTAGTAGTAAGCATAAGCATTTGACTGCTGATAAGGTATTAAAATTAGCTCAGTCGTTATATGAAAAGAAAAATATAACGTATCCTAGAACTGCAAGCACTGTATTGGACGAAAGTTTAAAGGATAAAGTCAGCAGTGTGCTTAATGTGGTTAAAAAAGGGCGCGAATATGAGTCGGAAATTGTGTTTCATGATAATAAACGCGTTTTCAATAGTGCTAAGGTAGAAAGTCATAGTGCGATTATCCCAACTTATCAGCGTGTTAAAGATATTACCGCTGATGAGGAGATTGTGTATAATGCTATAGTCAATAGGTTTATTATGCAGTTTATGCCTATTGCAGTTTATGAGGAAACTGTTATTACTACTGAAGTTGAAGATGTGGCTGGCTATTTTTTAACTAGAGGGCGAATTCAGAAAACGATAGGTTTTAAAAAAGTCGAGATGGTCGCGACTAAAGATGTTATTTTGCCACCGCTTGATTTGTATGAGATTAGCAAAGTTGATAAAGCGGAAGTTAAAAAGCATGAGACTAAGCCGCCAAAGTATTATAATGAAAAAACTTTGCTTAGAGCTATGGAGACTTGTGGTAAGCAGTATAAGGAAGATGAGGATATTTTAGAGGGCTTTAGTATTGGAACACCAGCAACTCGCGCTGATACGATTAAAAAGCTAGGCGATGTAAATTACATTATTAAAGATAGGAAAAATTTAAAATGTAGCGCTAAAGGGAAATTTATAATTGAATCGTTGCCAGTGTCGGAGCTTATGGATTTGGAGTATACAGGAAGATTGGAGAAAACTTTAGCCGATATGGAAAAAGGGCTTGTTTCTAAATCTGAGTTTATGAAGCATATTGAGGAGTTTGTATATAGCGCAGTAGCTGAAATTAAAATCCAAACTATTTCGGCTGCGTTTATTCATCAGCAGTTAAATGCAGCTGATACTGCTAAAACGGCTAAAACGGCAGCTGATGTTGGAAAAGAAGTGTTAGGTCATTGTCCGCTATGTAATGGCGATGTCGTTGAAGGTAAATTAGGATACGGTTGTTTAGGTTATAAGGCTGGTTGTAAATTTGTTTTATGGAAGCATGATGAAACGTTTAAAAAGTTTAATAAGAAATTGACTAAAACAGCAGTGAAAGCGTTGTTAAAAAATGGCTCGGTTTTAGTAAAAGGGTTTATAACGCCAAGTAAGACTAAGTTTGATGCAATTATTAGCTTTGAATACGATGGTCAAAATGCAAATTGGAAATTTATTCGGCCTTGACATAAGTAAATGAGAATTAAGCACTATTACGGGTGCACATAATAGTTTTTATAAACTTTACACATAATACGATATGGCTATATTCTATATAATGGTAGTCCTAAAAAATATTCACTATAATAAGTAAAATTTTAGTTGAAATAATTAGTTATATTTAGATAGATTTAATGAAAATCGGCGTTGTAATTGACTAACTAGCTCGTATGATGTTATCATATGATTATCAAATAACAACCCGATTTGGGGATCTAGTTGGGATTTTAGTATGAACTTATCGCTTGTGGTAGTTATACTAGAACCATTTAGTTTTTAAGGAGGATATGATTATGGCTTATCAAATTAATGATGATTGTATTATGTGTGGAGCTTGTGCAGCTGAGTGTCCAGTTGGATGTATTTCAGAAGGTTCAAGCAAATATGAAATTAATGCAGCTGAATGTGTAAGTTGTGGGGCATGTGCATCTGTTTGTCCAGTAGACGCGCCACACCAAGCTTAAGCTTGATTATAAAATAAAACGTAGGCGGTATAAGACGAAAAAGTCTTATGCCGTCTATTTTTTTTTGGCGAATTTAAATAGCATAAACAATTTGCCATAATTAAACAGTGGAAAAAATTACTAGGTAGTAAAAAAGTAAATTAGTGTCATTTTTTATTGATTTTCATGCATAAAAAGTCCTGTAAATCCAAATAATTGTTATAGATATATATAGATTGGAGTTGAAGAACTTGATTGAAGTAAAAGACTTTTTTTCAATTTACATTATCATTGCTATGATGGGCATCGGGATATATATGGCTTGTCTTGAGAGTGTGTATCTTAGGGATGTTGACCATTTAAATAAGGAGGCGATATTTTCTAAAGTCATCGGTATTGTGTACATTATTGTTGCGATAGGTGGCATCGTAGTAAATGTGTTTTGGTAAGATTGTAAGGTATGGGAGCTTTGTTCCTGCGGCCGGAGTATTTCGATACCATTTAAAAAGTAAGGAGGGTTGATATGTATCCTGGAAATGAAGACGAGTTTCATAATGTGGATAATAGGATTACGTTAAGTATATCTGAAAATCTAGATACGAACATTAAAAATATCGAAAAGCTATTTTCTAACTGCGCGGATTTAATTAAACGTGAAGTTGATATAGGAGAGAAGTGCCCTATTAAGATTTATGGTGTGTATGTAGATGGATTGGTTAATAGGACTATAATCGAGAGTTTCTTTTTATCGCGAATTGTAGATTATAAAAATTTAGGTGATGATGAGACAGATGTAAATGGTGTTTCGCCAACTAAATTAATTATGAGCCACTTCTCAGCTACGTTTGACATTAAAGAAGTTAGAAATATGGATGATATGGTAAGAGGCATCCTATCTGGTGATGCTGCGATTTTTGTGGAGAACACTAATGTAGGGCTTATGATTTCATGTCGCGGTTGGCCGGGCAGAGGGATTAGTTCGCCAGAGACTGAAAAGGTAATTCGCGGTCCTAAAGAGGGATTTGTTGAGACTATTAGATTTAACACAGTTTTAATTAGAAGACGTATTCGCGATACTAAACTTAAAGTTGAGATGGTTAGTATGGGAAATCGTAGCCGTACTGATATTGCGATTATGTATATAGAGGATATTGTTAAGCCTAGGGTAGTTGATGATATAAAATCTAAGTTAGATAAATATGAAATTGACGGCGTTTTTGATAGTGGCTATGTGGAGCAGCTGATTGAGGATAGTTGGAAAAGTCCATTTCCTCAGACTCAAGCGACTGAGAGACCCGATAAGGTAGCGGCAAGTCTTATGGAGGGTAAGGTTGCGGTAGTAGTTGATACATCTCCGTTTGTACTTATATTACCAACTACGTTAAATAGTTTTTTCCAAGCATCGGAAGACTATTATCAAAGATGGGAAATAATGAGTTTTACTAGGATTTTGCGATATTTTGTATCGTTTTTAGCATTTGCGCTGCCAGGGTTATATCTTGCAGTTTTAAATTTTCACCCAGCTATGTTGCCAACTACTCTTGCGGTATCGATTGCGTCATCGCGAGAAGGGTTAGTTATATTTTCTGTATTAGAAATAATTTTGATGGAAATAGCATTTGAACTGCTGAAGGAAGCCGGTCTCCGGTTGCCAGGTCCTATAGGACATGCAATCGGAGTAGTTGGTGGTATTGTAATAGGGAATTCAGCAGTGGATGCTAAGCTTATTAGCCCGATGGTTGTTATTATAGTGGCGTTAACGGCAATTGCTACGTTTGCAATACCAGATTATAGTTTAACGACCGCATTTAGATTAGTGAAGTATGGATTTATTATGCTTTGTGCTACATTTGGTTTATATGGATTTTTCTTAGGAATTATGTTAATGTTAGCGCATTTAGCTTCGTTAGAAAGTTTTGGTACACCTTATCTTGCGCCATATGTTGCTAGTGAAGATAGAGCTAGTAACGGACTTAGAGATACAGTCATTCGCTATCCGCTGTTTATGCAAGCTAGAAGGCCGCGCCAAGCTATGGCAGACCAAAAAACTAGAATCCGCCTTAAAAATTCATCTAGCATAACACAAACACCACCAGGGCCAGATAGCAGGCCAAATCAAAAGGGAATTAGAAAATAGAAAAATTAGCACGTGCTAATTAGATTTGTAACGCTAATTTGTAACGCAAGATTTATAAACGAAAGATTTGTAAACGAAAAATTTGTAACGAAAGGAAGTAACGATAATGTATACGCATAACGGTAGAATTTCTATGCACCAATTTAAAATACTGTTAACGTTGCAGATGTTTAATATGTCAATCTTAATCTTGCCGAGAGTGGCCGCTAAAGTGGTGGGGCAAGATGGTTACTGGCTACCCATATTCGGATTTTTCCTTGGGTCGCTGTATATATTTGCAATTACGGGGCTGACTAATCGGTTTAGAGGTAAAAGCTTTGTGGAGTATTCGCAAACTATATTGTCTAAACCTATTGGAACATTGTTATCAATAGTATTTTTAATC
Source organism: Candidatus Parepulonipiscium sp. PG-Nuni2H_MBin01 (assembly GCA_001994995.1). Taxonomy (GTDB): domain Bacteria; phylum Bacillota; class Clostridia; order Lachnospirales; family Cellulosilyticaceae; genus Parepulonipiscium; species Parepulonipiscium primum. The sequence continues at coordinate 52,724 of MDJM01000072.1, forward strand.
AAAATCTTAATAAGTACAGGATTTGAACTTAGGTTATTTGCGGAAATGATTGGACAGGTGTTGTTACCAAATACTCCTTTGCCTGTTATTATATTACTAATGCTGTTTTCGGTTTATTATTTAGTTAAATCCGGCATGGAAGCTCAGGGCAGAATGGCTGAAATATTAGCTTATTTCGTTTTCGTTCCTGTAGTGTTAGTAGCATTGTTAATTATGTTTAAAGCGGATTATCAGCAGTTATTACCTATGTTTAGGTGGGAGCCAGAAGAAACGCTTAAAGGTAGTTTTTTTGTAAGCATAACTTATATGCCA
>MDJM01000073.1 GCA_001994995.1 Candidatus Parepulonipiscium sp. PG-Nuni2H_MBin01
CTGCTGCGCCTGCTGGGCCTGTTGCTCCTACTGCACCTGATGGTCCCATTGGGCCTTCTGGACCCATTGGACCTGCTGGACCTTCTGGACCTGTTGCGCCTGCTGGACCTGTTGCTCCTACTGCACCTGATGGACCCATTGGACCTGCTGGACCCATTGGGCCTTCTGGTCCCATTGGACCTGGGCAACCTTGTGGACCTGGGCATCCCATTGGGCCTTGTGGTCCTGGGCAACCTTGTGGACCTGGGCATCCCATTGGACCTTGTGGACCTGGGCAACCTTTTGGACCTTTGCATCCTTGTGGTCCCATTGGACCTTGTGGACCTATTGGGCCTTGTGGTCCCATTAAACAGCATTCATTATATGCTGGCTCACAACAATCTGGTCTAGGTGAATTACATGGTACTTTATAGCAGTCACAATCTTGATATTGTTGGTGACATTTTTCTGGCTTATACTCTTGGTGGCATTTTTCTGGTTTGTATTCTTGCTGACTTTGTTGACATGGTTCTACTGAATAATTTTGTTGATTTTGTGAATATCTTTGATTATTTTGGTTATTCTGATTACATGGATAATAATAATTCATTCAAAACCCTCCTCATAATTCCTGCGCATAACATTCTTGTTTGCATACTCCTAATATATGAATTACAAACCATATTTGACATAGATAGACAAACAGTTTTAGCTAAATTTTTAGTGTTATATAATCCAATATATGTATAATACTGACATTGTGCGCACTTATTTGGAAGATTTTCTAAAATAGGGGAAATCTTCTTATTATAAATATGGAAAATTGAGTCGTAAAAACCTTTATTATTACATATATGGAAAGCTTAATCTCAAAAACCTTTTTATTACTTTTTTTGCTATGTTCTTCTAATAGAACGGATAATATATTGAAAAAACTAAGCCTCTATTGTATAATCACATTAAGGCAAATTATGCCACTAAAAAATCAGAAAGGAGAATGCCATTACTATAAGTTTTGGTAACACGCTTATGAGAGGAATTATTACAGTAATAGGTAAAGATAAAGTAGGAATTATTGGAAAAATTTGTATTTTACTAAGTGATAACAATGTCAACATATTGGATATATCCCAAACTATACTTCAGGAGTATTTAAATATGCTTATGATAGTAGACTTAAGCACTAGTAAAGTGGAATTTAATGAATTAAGTGAAAAGCTAGAGCAGTGCGCTAAAGAGCTTAATATGGAAATTAAATTGCAACATGAAGATATATTTGATTGTATGCACAGAGTTTAGTGCATAAGTTAGATTCCCAAAAGACAAATAGAAAGGAATAACTTATGATTTCACATTTAGAAATACTAGAAACCAATAAGATGATACGGGAAGAAAATCTCGATATAAGAACAGTTACAATGGGTATAGATTTATTAGATACTATTAGTGATGATATGGATAAGCTATGTACTAAAATATATGATAAAATAGCCCTTAGCGCCGAAAACTTAGTGAAAGTGGCTGATGACACTGCTAGCAAATATGGGATTCCTATTGTAAATAAAAGAATTGCGATAACTCCTATAGCGCTAGTAGCTGGTGCAACAAAGGCTTCATCGTATGTGCCTATAGCTAAAATGTTAGACAAGGTAAGTGAGCAAATTGGCGTTAATTTTATAGGAGGCTTTTCTGCACTTGTAGATAAGGGCTATAATGAATCCGCTAGAGCTTTAATTAATAGCATTCCCGAAGCACTTAGTGAAACTGAACGCGTGTGTGCATCTGTAAATGTAGGTAGTACTAGAACTGGTATAAATATGGATGTAGTGAAAGTGTTAGGTAACACTATAAAAGAAACATCTAAATTAACAGCAGATAGGGACAGCATTGGTAGCGCTAAATTTGTAGTGTTCTGCAACGCTGCTGATGACAATCCATTTATGGCAGGAGCTTTTCATGGAGTAGGACAAAATGACGTTGCTTTGCATGTTGGAGTTAGCGGTCCTGGGGTTGTTAAAAAAGCTTTGGAGCAAGTTAAGGGGCAAAGTTTTGAAGCTATGTGCGAATGTATTAAACGAACTTCATTTAAAATGACTCGTGCAGGGCAGTTAGTGGCAGCTGAAGTTGCAAATACACTAGGTGTTCCGTTTGGTATTATAGACTTATCATTAGCCCCCACCCCTGCAATTGGTGATAGTATCGCAGAAATTATAGAAGAAATGGGCATCGAAGTGACTGGAGCGCCAGGTACAACTCTTGCTGTAGCAGTATTAAATGACTGTGTAAAAAAGGGTGGAGTAATGGCTGCGTCACGGGTAGGTGGCTTAAGTGGAGCCTTTATTCCAGTAAGTGAAGACCATGCAATGATTAAAGCTGCTGAGATAGGAGCTTTAACGTTAGAAAAACTTGAAGCTATGAGCTGTGTATGTTCAGTAGGATTAGACATGGTAGCAATCCCAGGTGATACTACTGCTAGCACTATATCTGGCATAATTGCAGATGAGATGGTAATTGGAATGATTAACGGAAAAACTACTGCTGTAAGGATTATACCTGTTCATGGCAAAGGTGTAGGAGAAAGCGTTGAGTTTGGCGGTTTGCTAGGTCGCGCTCCTATTATGGCAGTTAATAAATATTCTTGTGAAGGCATAATATCAAGGGGTGGACGAATTCCCGCACCTATTCACAGTTTTAAAAATTAAAATTTAATTGGTTCTTTCGTGGTTACTATAAAGAAAGAACCAATTTTTATTTACAATTTTTAGGAAAAATTTAGATTAGATTGAACAAATTATGCATTAAACGAATATGTTAAAGTAAAAAAGTATTAAAGTAGTAAAAGGGGGCGAAACATATGTACAAATTAGTTTTCAACCCAAAAACATTTTTGTATATATTTACCATGTGGTGTTTTTTTAATCTATATTTAATTTTACCAAAGAGTATATATGAAATAATGGATATAAAGGATATATTACCTGAGCTAAGCTTAATCTTATCTACTCCATTGTTAGTTACACTAATATTTTATGGATTGTTTAAGCATTGGCACACAGTGGATAATCCTGTACAAGTTACAGGCCGCTACATTTATGTAGTGTTAATATTTTTTTTTACACACTATGCTGATAAACTGCTAATGCAGCCCTTTCTAACATATACAGAAGCAAATTACCTTGTGTTATGGGCGTGGTCGTTAATTATAGGATTTATTTTTTTTACGCTAGACCGCAAACAGCATATGAAGTTAAGCGATTTAAAGCGCTATCATAAATTAGATAAAGCAAAATATTTTATATTAAATAACAAAGACTCAAAAAATTTTTACTCTTTAGTATTAAAGGACATACCATTCTTTGTATACACCTACGTTACCTTTGTCTATGTACCCAACTTTTGTAATACAATAGATTTAATTGGAAAGCAAGAAGATAATTTACTTAACTCCGCTCGCTTATATGAATTTTTAACAGGCGATTTAGAACTAATAAGCCATTTCTTCTATTTAATAATGGATATAGTATTACTGTCGTTTGTATTATATGGCTTTGTGGCAGTGAGTGCAGTTTTTATAAAAGATGAAGACATAGCAAAAGACATAACTTATCAGCAGAAAATATATCGCTTGTTTGTGATATTAGTTGCAATAATAACATTTGGGACAATAACGTTTTGCTACTTATATATATTAGAGCCAAGTTATTTTGGTGGAGTGAACCTTATAGCATCACTTCAAATGTCAGATACTATTAAGTTGCTTGCAAACTTCTTCTACTTTAGCACCACGTTATTTACTACTACAGGTTTTGGAGACATAACCCCAACGCATGTAGTTGCTCAACTGGTATTAATACTTCAAATGATATACCAGATTATAACTATAATAGGACTTGGATTATTTTTTGAATGGTCTACTAATAATTGTGAATCTCCGGTAGCCACATTTTTAGAGCGGCGCTTAGATAAGTATAAGATAGTAATTTACTTAGTTGCAGAAACGTTGTTATTTGCAGTAATGTACTACACAATATACCATGTTAGCCCAAGTAGCTTTTATACTAGCTTAGAAAATAACTCGTTTGTTACGTTTTTACATTTTAGCCTTTCTATTGTGTCTACTAACGGGTTTGGCGATATTTATCCTCTAGATACTCTGAGTAAAACTATCGTATGTGCGCAAATGATTTATAATATGATGCTAGTCGTTATTGGCTTTAACATTATTGTTAGTAATCCTAAAACTAACTAAGGGGGCATTAGTTTGCCCCCTATTGTTATAATCCTAGGCTTGTTATAATATAATATAAATATAAAAATTAGGGGGTATATTATGGTTAAAAAAACAAAATTGGCATTAATTACATCTAGTCTTGCAATTGGTGTAACAACTGCTTATTATGTAGGAGATTATTTTGTAAAATATATGTTAGAACGTAAACCGCTAGACCACGACGACCCAAAATCGCCATCTCATGAGCAGTCTAGTATAGAGAAGAAAAATAGAAATATTGCTTATGATAATGTAGTTGCTTTTCATAATAATATTAGTTATAAAGAAATCAATATAACTTCTCCAGATAACGAAGTGTTGTATGCTAAGGAGTTTGTTAATAATAATTCAAGTTTATGGGCAATTGTTGTTCATGGTTACACTGTTAGTCATTCAGATATTCAAGATGTGGCTCAGTGGTATTATGAGCAAGGATATAGCGTGCTAACACCAGACTTGCGCGCTCATGGATTTTCTACTGGAGAGCATATTACTTTGGGGCAGGAAGATGGGCCGGACATTGTTAGGTGGGCAAATTATATTGCGGATAATTATACAGATGCTAAAATTGTATTACATGGCTTTTCAATGGGTGCGGCAACTGTTATGATTGCTGCTGGAGAAGAGAATTTGCCTTATAATGTAGTTGCTGTTATTGAAGATAGTGGCTATTCAACTGCTATTCAAATGGTTAGGGAGCAGCTAAAGTATAGGTTTAACTTGCCGTCTTTCCCTATTGTGCCTATTTCTCATGTTGTTGCTAAATGGCGTACAGGTGTTAATTTATATGCTCCTAGGCCTATTCATTCGTTAAAACATTGTAGCGTGCCTATTATGTTTATTCATGGTGATGAGGATAATTTCGTTTTGCCTTATATGCAAACTGATTTATATGAGGCTTACGGTGGTCCTAAGGAAATTCTTAGAGTGGCGGGTGCTGGGCATGTTGCTAGTCGCTTCTTAGTTCCAGATTTATATTATTCTAAAATCGATAGTTTTTTAAAAGAATATATTTAGCAAACTATAAGCTGCGCCCAATATCACGGCGGCAGCTTTTTTTCTAAGCGTTAGGTTTTGGAATAACTCTAAATTTGACTGGCCGTTTAATGGCACTAAAAACTGGAGTAGTATAAAATCGTTGGTAATCTTTATAGCGGCCGTATAAGCGAGTTAAATCCATTAGTCTATTAGCTATTTCATCATTATAAGCACCAGGTAACATTCGCCATTGCCAGTTGCCACCTAGGCTAGATGGGTAGTTCATACGCGTACGATTGCCTAAGCCTAAAATATCTTGCATTTGAGTTATAGCAACATCAGAGACACTAGACCAAGCGCAACGGATAATATCCCAATGTAGGTTATAAAAATCGCAGTTATTAACATATCTAATGCAATGTTCAATTTCAGCCTTATTACCTGTAGTATCAATCCAGCCACGTAACGTATCATTATCATGCGTGCCAGTATAGGTTATACTATGTTTATCATATAAATAAGGAAGAAAAGGGCTTTCGTCATAATTAGAGAAGGCAAATTCTAAAACTTTCATACCAGGAAATCCAGAGTCTTTTAAAAATTCGGCAAGTGAATTAGTAGTAAAACCTAAATCCTCAGCAACAACATTAATGTCGCCTAATTGTTGATATACTTTATCAAACAATTTCATTCCCGGACCTTTAACCCAATAACCATGTCTAGCAGTATTATCATAAGCAGGAACTTCATAATAAGCTTCAAACCCTCTAAAGTGGTCAATCCTCACAATATCAAACATTTTCAGATTAAAATTGATTCTATCAATCCACCACTGATAACTAGTTTGGTCATGGTAGTCCCAGTTATAAATAGGATTACCCCACAATTGGCCGTCATGAGAAAATGTATCTGGAGGGCAGCCTGCAACAACAGTAGGGTTTTTGTATTCATCTAATTTAAATAAATTTGGATGTGCCCAAGTTTCTACGCTATCCGCTGCAACATAGATAGGAATATCGCCCATAAATTGTATACCAATACTGTTTACATAGTGTTTCAGCTCAAACCATTGTTTGAAAAATTGATATTGGACGAATTTCCAAAAACCGATTTTGTAAGCTAGTTTATTGTTATACAAAGTCAAAGCCTCAGGTTTGCGTAATTTAATATCTTCATCCCATTCTTGCCAAGCACGTAGATTCATCTCTTCTTTAACAGACATATAAAGCGCATAATCATCAAGCCACATTTTTTCACGTTCAATAAATTCAATAAACTCAGTAAGTTGTTGATTAAAATTTCGATAGGCTATCTCTAAGATTTTAAAGCGATTATTAAACAGTGCAGAATAATCTACGTATTCAGCATTAGTTCCAAAGTTTACGTTAGCAAGGTCAATCTCGCTAAGTAAACCGTCATAAACTAAACGGTCTAAATCAATAAAATAAGGATTACCTGCCATAGCACTAAAAGACTGGTAAGGAGAGTCGCCATAAGAAGTGGGCCCTAGAGGGAGGAGTTGCCAATAAGTTTGTCCAGACTTTTTTAGGAAGCGCGCAAAATCGTAAGCTGCTTGACCGAACGTGCCTATACCATGTGGCGATGGTAGAGATGAAATGTGCATGATGATGCCACTACTACGTTTTAACTTCATATTATAAACCACCTTTGCGATGTATATATACTTAGAGTATGCTTTTTTATTTGCGTTTAGAATATATTAGGCTTAATAGCGAGTTTCAGCAGCTTGTATATATTACAATTATAAAATATAAAAAAGCTGTTACAGACCGGAGCTTATGTAACAGCTTTTGTTTAGTTAAAAAAGTCAATAATAGTTTCTACAACAGCGCGAGCATAAGTTTGAGTAAAGCTACTAGTAGCCAGTTTAGTAGCATCAGATGAGTTAGTTAAAAACCCAGCTTCAACTAGTAATGCCGGCATAGCGCTAGTTTTAAGTAC
>MDJM01000074.1 GCA_001994995.1 Candidatus Parepulonipiscium sp. PG-Nuni2H_MBin01
TTTAAACAGCATATTGAAAATAACACATTAACTGAAGTTATGAACTATGTTGATGTAAGTGCTGGTGATGTATTTTTTATAGAAGCAGGAACGCTACATGCTATTGGCGCAGGTATTGTAATTGCAGAAATTCAGCAGCGTTCAAACGTAACTTATAGAGTATATGATTACGGACGAGTTGGCGTAGATGGCAAACCTAGAGAATTACATGTGGATAAATCGATAGAAGTTACTAATTTAGACAAAGCGAGTGGCAGTAAAGTTGCTTATGAGTGGCACGATATAAATGGCGGAAGTATTGCAGTGCTAGCTAAATGCAAATACTTTGATGTGTCGGCAATTAAGGTAAATAGCGCTGTAGTTAGAACTGTAGGCAACGAAACTTTTGAAGCGCTACTTGGGATTTCTGGAACTATGATTGTTAAATCACAAGACCAAACACTTATGTTAAACAAAGGTGAGACTGTATTTATTCCAGCAAATTCTGGTGAATATACAATTGAAGGTAATGGGGAAGTTATAGTTAGTAGCCTATAGGAGATGATATTATGAGACAGATGGCAGAAAAAATTATTAAAAATAGCATTGCAGCAGTACTACCAGATGAAGCAGTAGCTAGATATTTAAACGACTTTAAATGTCGTGACGGTGGAGTAATAGTAGTGTCTATAGGTAAAGCTGGATGGCAAATGGCTAAGGCGGCTAGCGAAATTTTAGGTGATAAAATAACAAAAGGTATAGTCATTACAAAATACGAACATATAATGCAACCATTAAATAACTTTGAATGCTACGAAGCTTCTCACCCAGTGCCAGACAAAGCTGGATTTGACGCTAGTAGCAGAGTGTTAGAACTAACACAAAACTTAACTGAAAATGATTTAGTATTATTTTTAGTGTCTGGAGGAGGAAGTGCGCTATTTGAAAATTCGACTCTATCAGTAGAAACGCTACAAGACGTAACTAAACAGCTACTAGCTTGTGGAGCTGATATTGTAGAAATGAACACTATTAGAAAGCGTTTATCTCAAGTTAAAGGCGGTAAATTCGCCAAGCATTGTTACCCAGCTAAAATACAAAGCATTGTGTTAAGCGATATTATAGGAAATCCGCTAGATATGATAGCAAGCGGACCTGCTTATCCAGATTGCTCAACGTCGCAAGACGCTCTAGATATTGTGGATAAATATCACTTAAATTTTTCTGATGAAATTATGGCTTTATTAAATGAAGAGACTCCAAAAGAGCTTGATAATATATCCACTGTAATAACAGGAAGCGTAGAACAACTGTGCGAATTTGCTAAGTCCGAGTGTGAAAAGTTAGGATTTGAAACTATGATTGTAACGGATTGCTTAAGCATACAAGCGCGCGAAGCTGGTATGTTGCTAGGTAATATGGCTAGAACTCATAGTAGAGCAGGCAAAAAATTAGCATTTATCGCTGGCGGTGAAACTGTAGTTAAATTAACTGGCGAAGGCAAAGGCGGACGTAATCAAGAGCTAGCGCTTGCGGCAGCTCCAGTTATAGATGGACTTAACGCTTGTGTATTTAGCGTAGGTTCTGATGGAACTGATGGGCCAACAGATGCGGCAGGTGGTTTTGTGGATGGAACTAGTAACAGCAAATTTATTGAACTTGGAATTGATGTGGCAGTAGTTTTACAAAAAAATGATGCTTATAATGCGTTGCAAGCGGTGGATGGACTAATTATAACTGGACCTACAGGCACTAATGTTAACGATGTGGCAGTGGTGCTAATAGAAAATTGCTAAAAAAAAAAGAAGGTAATCCCTTCTTTTTTTATGTCAACATTTTTTCAAATTCATCCCATACGACAGGTCTACTAAAATAATATCCCTGTATTAACCCGAAATGGTTTAAAGCATCAAATTGCTCTTGAGTTTCAACGCCTTCTATTACCATTTGCATTCCCAGTGCATTGGAGATATGCTTTATGCCCGTGATTATTGCAAATTCCTTTTCAGTTGCGTTATCCACAAACATCCTATCGATTTTAATAATGTCTAAGCTATACTCTTTTAAATAACTAAACGATGAATAGCCTGTGCCAAAATCATCTAGAGCAAACGCTATACCAAGCTCTCTAAGTTCTTTAATATTGTTTTTTACCGTATTTATCTCCTGTAGCAATATCGACTCTGTAATTTCAAAGCATATATATTTATAATCTATATCGTACTTATCTAATATAGCTTTTGACGTTCTTACAAAGTTCTCCTCCATTAGCTGAATGGCAGATATATTAATTGAAACCTGAGTAAAACGCCCCGAATCAAACAAGCTTCTTAAATCTTTCGCCACTCGCTCTATTATCCAATTTCCTAACTCTATTATTAGCCCGGTTTGCTCAGCAATGCTAATAAACTGGTCAGGACGCACAAATCCTAAATCTTTACTAAACCAACGAATAAGCGCCTCAGCCTTTTTGATATTTTTGTCTTCATCTATTATAGGCTGATAATTAACTACAAACTCGTTAGCAGCGATTGAAGTTTTTAAACAATTTTTTATACGCTCTCTTTCCACGTACTTTGAATAAACCTCAGAATTAAACATTACAAGCGATGTTGTATTTAATTCCTTAGCCTTGGTTATCATAATATATAACTTATTCATTAAGTCAGCTTCCGAATTAGCATGCTTTGGTGTAACTATTGCTGCACAGTTAAACTCAACCGCAATCGGCTTAGTATCTGGATACTGCAACGGCTTAACAAACAGCGATAAAATTTTACTTTCATACCACTTCTCTATATCTAGGTCTTCATGATGGAGCACTATCATAAACTCATCGCCCGAACACCTAATTACTACACCCTCTTTGCTAGTTAACGCCATTGTCATATTTAACCTTAGCGATATATCTATTAAAACCCTATCGCCAACAGCAGTTCCGCATGTGTCGTTTATGTTTTTAAAATTTTTAATATCCAATAACATTACAACAAACGGTTTATCATTACTAGTAAACGTCCTATAGATTATTCTAAACATCTTTCTATTAACAAGCCCTGTTAACTCATCATAATACATTAGATATTTCAATTTATCTGGCAAGTTATTTTCTATAAATTTTGTGGTCTCATTTATTTGGATAATCCGTGTATCAGTCGTATCATACTCATCGTCTATTTCATGCGCAATATTATTTAACCTTACAGCAGAAGAGCTTATAGGCATTAATATAGCGGCTAATAGCATAGCAACTGCAATTAAAACGCCGACAGTAAACAGTAGCGTAGTAGTAATTGTGGATTGCTTAAGTCCCGAGATAGATATAGAGCTTAAATCTACTTCCAAAGTAAATTTTATTTTAGTGCCTAACAAAATGTACTCTTTAGTATTCATTGAAGTGTATTCAGTTAGCCGCTCGCTACTACTAGATATAACACCATTAGATTCAATAGTTATATTTATATCCCCTATATGGTAATCATCTTTTAAGTTCGCAAATAAATCATCTAAAAAAATATCACTTACTACCGCACCCAGCAATTCTTTATCATTTATTACAAACTCAATTACGCTAATAACTTCTCTTCCCGCATCTTCATAAACGTTTGTTATAACAGCCGTTTGCGAACTCATCATAAAAGGTTCAAACCACGGCATTTCATAAATATTACTTACTATCTTAATGTTAGGAGTTAAATCTTGCTGATAGCTACGAGCCTCCAAATGGCTTTGTCTTAAAGTGTCTATTACATTTTTATCGTGTGCTAACATAGATACTGTATCTTGCAACACCAGAAACTCTTCTTCTAGTTTTTCCATTACATAATCCGATTGCATATCACTTATAGAAATGGCATTATTTTTATTCATAACTGAAATTGATACGCCAGACATAAATATAATTAAAAATATAAGCCCTAATATAAGCAGTTTTGAATTTTTCATAAATCATTCCTCCTTAAATTAGGTTGTCATCATTACTAATTGTAATAGTATTCTCTTCTATAACTTTATGCATTTTTTCAAATCCATCTCCAACTTCTTTAATAGCTCTAGACTGAACTAAAGACTTACCAGAAATGTTGTTAATTAAATCTATAGTGTCAGTAGCCAAACCATAAACTTCATCTAATGAATCTGCTGTTTCTATCACTAAATCATTTCCAGCATTAATAGATTGAATTAAAGATGACATTAGATTTGCGCTATCCTCAGCAGCTGCCACACTATTTTTAGCTACATGGCGGATTTGGTCAGCTACAGCAATAAACTGCTTAGATGCTTCGCTATCATAATCCACTTCTAAAGCTGCATTAAGAGCTACTAAGTTACTTTGGAACGAAATATCTTCAATAGAACGCAGTAAAGTAACAATCTCATTATTAGACTTACTCACCCTATTCATCTGCTCCACAACCTCTTTCATCTTGCGATTATTTAACTCGAGTCGCATACCAACCTCATAAGCTAAAACATTAGCTTGGCGCGCATTCTCTGTTACTTCATAAATTCGCTCTGACACAATAGCAAATGTAGGCGATAACTCTTTCATAGCGGCTGGGTGATAACTTAATCCTTCTACAAGAGCCATAACTTCATCCGAAAAAGAATTTGAAGAATTAGTTATATCTTTAGCAATTTTATCAATTGATGTTTTAATATCCTTAAAAACCCCAACGTACTCTGCATTAGTTTCAATATCATAATTACCTTTAGCAAACTCGCCTAAAACGTAAGCTGTCTCTTGTATAACGATGTTAGTCTTATCTGTAACCGTGCGCAGCTCATTGGATAAACTACCAAACTCATCTGTAGCAGCATAATTAATGTTGACTGAAAAATCTCCTTTACCCATTTGTATAGCAGCATTTTCAAGCTCTTCAATAGGCTTTATAAAAGATTTAAACATTTGTCTGTTAACTACAATGGTAGACAATACGTTAATAACTAAAAGTAAAATAGCTATCATCAAAGCCATCATAGCAGAGTCATTTATATGTTGATTAATATTAGCAGCTTCGTCAATAGCTAAGTCGGCTAATTCTGTAGCTAAAGTTTTAATCTCATAATAAGCAACATGGTAATCATGAGTCCTATCAAACATAATGCGTTCTAAATTTTCTTCATCATTAACTAAATCGTACAAATGGATTTCCAAAGTTGCCTCGCGAAGAACTTGCATATACTGCCTAAGCTGAACTATATTAGGATGGTCATCGCCGACTAATGCAGCAATATTAGTAATTTTTTCATCCATAATGTCCATATGAAGAACTATAGCATCGTAGTAATCATAAATTTCCGGGTCAATATATTGGAACAATACATTAGAATCCACATTTAAAATATACTTTGATAAATCCAAAGCTTCATGAGTGACAAAATAATTAACATCGTAAAAATAGTTAGTGTTAGACCTCGACTTATTCAATTGAAAAATGGCAAAAGCATTGCTTAATAAAGAAATTAAGATAATAATACTAAACGCTGTAGTTAACTTCTTTTTAATTGTTAAATTTGTAAACATAGGCATTCTCCTCTCTATAATAACTAATATTATACTTAAATTTTTACAAAATTACTACATTAAAATTAAATTTTTATATGTATTAAATTAAAACACAAGCAAACATGCCTAATGCCAATATTTACAATAATTTAGCATAGAATTATTTGCTAAAACTAGTAACAAATTATTAGTAAAATAGTAGAAAAAGACTGTTTTATATTGTATTTTGGACTAAATAATGTTACTATAAACATAAGATAAATATAAAATATATTACCAAATATTACTATAATGAAATAGGGGGAAATCTAATATGAACAAAAAATTACGAAATAGCGCGATTAAATTAATTCCGTTCACACTCGCACTAGGTATAATATCACCAGCAGTGTATGCAAATGAAGATACATATCAAGTACAAACTATATCAACTATAAGTACTACTACTGATGTAGCGGAAGTATTTAATGACGTTTCAACTGAAGATTGGTTTTATGAAGATGTAGCTAATGTATACTCATTAGGTCTAATTATGGGCGTTACAGCAGATACATTTGAACCTAATACAGTTGCAACACGCGCGCAGCTAGCAACTATATTGCATAGAATGTCAAACGACCCAACTGTAGCGCCTAAAACAGCGTTTACAGACGTACCAGCGGATGAGTGGTATACTGCGTCAGTAAACTGGGTTACCGATGCTAATATATTTAGCGGCTTTGAAGACGGCAC
>MDJM01000075.1 GCA_001994995.1 Candidatus Parepulonipiscium sp. PG-Nuni2H_MBin01
TAAGAACCGTAGGAACTACGGGGATAGCTTGGTTATGCTTAACTCAAAAGAGTTATCGACCAAGAACCCCGTCACTTTAGTGATGGGAGGTTCAGATAGTGGCGTATCCAGTTTTAAATAAAGATACGATTGATATTTTTAATAGCAACCGCGAGTTTGCAAATAAGTATACAAATAATTTAAAATTAGGAGGATATAAAGTTATCCTCGACGGTTCGCCACAAGGAAAATCTGCTTGGCTTACTCAGCCTTATGAAAATAGTGGCGATTACAAATCATATGGTTGGTATAGTGATGAAGAGGTTGAAGATTTGATGTTTCAAGCGATTGAACAAAATCAACAAGTATTAGTTCATTGCAATGGAGATGCAGCAGGCGACCAATTTTTAAATAGCTATAGTAAAGCGTTAAGCAAAAGTAGCGTTACAAATGATTTACGACCAGTTATGATTCATTGTCAAACTGCACGTGAAAATCAGCTTGATATTATGGCTTCACTTAATGTTATTCCTTCAATTTTCGTAGGTCATGTTTATTATTGGGGAGATATTCATATACAAAACCTTGGCAAAACAAGAGGCGAAAATGTTAGTCCAGTGCAATCGGCGTTTAATAAAAATTTAGTTGTAAACTTTCACCAAGATACGCCGGTTACTAAACCGAGTCCACTATTTTCAGTGTGGGTAGCTGTTAACCGCATTACTAGAAAAGGTTATATATCGGGTCCTCATCAACGTTGCAGTGTTTATGATGCATTAAAAGCAGTGACGATTAACGGTGCATATGCCTATTTTGAAGAAAATAGTAAAGGCAGCATTAAAGAAGGTAAAATTGCTGATTTAGTTATTTTAGATAAAAACCCTCTTGAGATTGACCCGATGGAAATTAAAGATATTAAAGTGCTACAGACTATTAAAAGCGGTATTTCTTATAATTTTGAATAGAACTGTATTAAACTATTATGCGACGCGTATAATAAGTAAGAATAAGTTGTGAAGGAGCATTGATATGTGTACAGCACTTACATTAAAAACAACGCAAAACGACCATTTATTTGGCCGAACATTAGACCTTGAGTATAACTTTGGGCAACAAATTTTATTTATCCCACGCAATTTTAGATATAATAACGCACATTTAGTGGCGCAACCAAACTATGCTATTTTAGGAACTGGTACTATGTATAACGACTTTCCGCTACTAGCAGATTGCATGAACGAAAAAGGATTAGCTTGCGCGGGGCTTAACTTCCCTAAATACGGTTCGTATCCAACGGCTAAACAAGATGGCAAAAATAATATTGAGGTTTTTAATTTCCCAATGTGGTTATTAGGAAACTTTACATCAGTTGCCGATGTGCGACCTATATTAGAAAATACCGTAATACTTGATGTTCAAGTAACTCCGAATATGCCAAACTCTCCGTTACATTGGATTATAACGGATAAATCGGGCGATACAATTGTAGTAGAGCAAACTGCTGACGGGCTTAAAATTTTTGATAACCCATATGGAGTGCTTACTAATTCACCGCAGTTTAACTGGCATACAACTAATTTATTAGATTACATTAACTTAAGCTTTAACCAAGTGCAGTCGCTAGATGCTAGCATTTTAAACCTTGAAGCTATTACTCAAGGTACCGGAATGAAAGGTTTACCCGGCGATTATACGTCGCAATCGAGATTTGTTCGCGCTGTGTTTTTAAAAGCGGGCGTTATGAAAAACCTAACTAATATCGATGTAGCTGATTTCTTCCAAATCCTTGCTGGGGTATCTATGCCAAAAGGTGCTGTGGTTACTACTGCTGGTGATATTGATTACACGCAGTACATTAGTTGCATGAATTTAGATAAAGGGATTTATTATTATGAAACTTATCTAAATCCTGCTGTTTATAGCATTGATATGAATAAAGAGGATTTAGCTTCTACGCATATCAAGACTTTTGCTTTCCACGATGTGTTTAATAGCATCGCATTAAATTAATATTAAATTGATAAAGGTGGCACCTGATTTAGGTGCCACCTTTATTATAGCTCACTCTCTTTACGTAAAAAAAAGATGCGTTAGCATTTCCAACGCACCCAATAAAAATTTAACATCCAATAACAGGATAACCTAATAAATCCAACACCTTAGCGGCAATATTGCGTTCAATCCCCTTATAAGGATAACAATGCATATGAATAGCAGGATTAAAATTAAGTTCAATAATAGCATAAGCCGACCTATCAGAAGTAATATCTCGCACCATTAAATCCACTCCGCAAATGCTAGCGCCCACACTTTTCGCGGCCTTAACTGCAATATACTTAAAGTAGTCCGCAGCCTTATCAGTAAAATCCACACTATCGCCGCCAGTGCTGATATTAGAATTCTCACGCAAATAAACTAATTCGCCCACTTCAGGCACATAATCAAAATCATAACCACTTTGCTTTAAACAAAGCTCTTCGATTTTGCCTAATTTAATTTTTTCGAGTGGAGTTTTATGTCCTTGGCCGCGTAATGGGTCGTTGTTTTTCTCTTCAACCAACTTAGTTATGCTTAACATACCATCACCAATAACGTTAGCTGGAATTCGGCGTAATATAGCCACAACTTCATCGCCAATTACTAAAAACCTATATTCTCGGCCTGCAATAAACTCTTCCACCAATATCGACTTATCATGGCTAAACGCTACATCCACAGCAGCAAATAAATCATCTTGTGTAGCTCCAGCTGGAAAAATGCTTATTCCAAGACCATAGTTAGTCGTTTTAGGCTTTATAACTACAGGCTTATCAACTAGTCTGCTAATTACTTCTTTAGCATTATCTATAGTATCAAAATCGTTGCCTTTTGGCACTTTAATGCCATTTTCTTTTAACACCTTTTTCGTTACAGTTTTATTCTCCATAATTAACGTAGTAATATAGCTGTCTTTACCCGTTTTAGTCGCCTGTTTTACATATTGCACATTTCCGTCACGCTTAAGTTTAATAAAGTTCTCTTTTCTATCAACCACTTCAAATGCAACTCCGCGCTTAATGCTCTCTTTTATTATTTGCTGCGTCGATAGCTCTAAATCCTCATAGCCGCTTAATAGATACCTAGTATCATAAACTTGCTTTTTGTATTTGCGCGCTAATCTTATGTTAGCCTCAATATAACCAAGCTGTTCAACTTGCATTAGCATTTTATGTGCATATGTCAAACTCGCATCTTTTACTTTGTCCATCATGCCTTGGACTATATCATTTTGTCCTAGTTGCAAGAAGTTGTTAAACTCCATTACTTCATTTAATAACTCCATCGCCCAGTCTGATTTTTTAACTTGCTGGCCATCTCTCATTAAGCTAATGTCATAAAGCCCATTCATAGCTACATGATACTGGTTCGCTAAAGCTTCTTGTTGCCATTTCATATTAATAGTTTCTTCCTTAAATAGCAGGAATAGATTAAATAGATGCATAAAGTATATATCATTTTTAGCAAGCCCGGCGCGGTCAAATGGATTTATATCTATACTTCGATATTCTAGATAATTCACGCCGTCTTGTTTAAGCGACGCTAAGAAGTTGTTATTATCATACGCTTTAATTCTAACTTGCGTATACAGCTCTTTTGGACTTTCGATTAGCCCATCACGCACAAATTTAATTAGGCTATTAATGTAGTTATCTATATTGCTGTAGTTTGGATATAGTTCCACTCTATTTACATAGCCTGCTTTACTATTTCTAAACGATAACGCTCCATCACAGCTAAATCCATCTTTACCAAACTTATCTAACGTTGGCACACCAGTCATATCATAACTTGTATGCACTACGCTTGTGCTGCCTAACAAGTAGATTATAAGCCATCTGTAGCGTAAATAATTTCTGGCTACTCGTAAGTAAGTTTGGCTTTTAAATCCTTGATACGTATGTGGCGATTTTGACTGTTTATATAAAAACTCTAACAGTTTTTCATCAAATGAAAAATTATAATGAATGCCTGATAATAGCTGTTTTTTACCTCCATATTTGCTTAGCAGATGTTTGCGGTAATTAGAAGCTTCTTTCCCTTGCTCGTTATTGCAAAACTGTGCTATAGGTATTTTGTTGTCGCTTGGCACATTACATGGCATTGACTGTGGCCATATTAGCTCACTTCCTAATTCGGACATCGTTACATCG
Organism: Candidatus Parepulonipiscium sp. PG-Nuni2H_MBin01; assembly: GCA_001994995.1. Lineage (GTDB taxonomy): Bacteria > Bacillota > Clostridia > Lachnospirales > Cellulosilyticaceae > Parepulonipiscium > Parepulonipiscium primum. Next base: position 4,170 of record MDJM01000075.1, read on the forward strand.
TAAAGATTTTCTAAAAATGTATATGTGTCGTCTATGTTATTAAATACTGGAGTTATAAACTCTAATTGACTTTCTGAAAAATCTGTTGTAATATATGGGTTTTTTAATTTATTGCCAAATACTTCAGGATGCGGCGTTGTTACTAATCGCCCGTTACGGTCACATCTTAAGCCTTCTCTTTCAATCCCAAAGTTACCTTTCATAAGTTGCTCCGGCCTAAATTTTTCTTTTACTTTATTAATCATGTTCATTATCCTCTCCTGCAAAAATAATAGCCTTAGTTTTCCCTAATTTTAGGTACTTATGCTACGCTTTATTTTTATTTCATAATAAGATCTCGCTGAAATTCCTTTTAATGCACTCGTTATAGCAATGCTTAACCAAACTCCGTATATTCCATAGTAGCTTGTTAACAGCAGTGCTATTGGTAGTCTTAAAATTGTAAATGTAATGCTAATGATTGCTGAAACTTTTGGCTGACCAAGCCCTGCAAAAAATCCGTTACTTATCATTTCAACCGCGGCAAATGCTAGCGTTACTGCTATAACTTTTAAATATCCCACTGTAATAGCTATAGTTAGCTCATCGCTAACGAATAATGCGCCAATTTGTTGTGGAAAAATCCAAAATAGCACGCCGGTTACAATTGCATAGCTAATTCCCATAGCTATTGCAATGTTATATCCCTTTAGCATTCTATCATATTTTTTCGCCCCAAAGTTTTGCCCTGTAAAACTAGCCATAGCTCCATTTAAGCCCCCAATTACCATTAGCATTACCGACTCCACTTGTAGTCCGATTTTTTGTGCTGCAATAGCCTCTGCCCCAAAACTTGCTATTATTTTAGCTAGCATGATATTCACCAGTGTAAATAAAATTCGCTGAAATGCCATAGGAAACCCTAACCTGCATATTTCTTTAAAATTTTCAAAGCTAGCTTTAACTGTTTTATCATAATTTATTATAGCTCTACCTCTTACTAAGTATAGTATGGAAGTTACGATGCTCGCTATTAATGTAGCTATAGCCGCACCAGAAACGCCTAATCTCGCCCCATAAATTAATACGGGGTCTAGTATTATATTTACAATTGTACCTATACCACTAAGTTTTAAAACTTCTTTATTATTACCATAACTGCCGAATATACGTGCAAATAGTGTATTTAAAAATATAAAAAATAACGACACTGCACTCCATTTTAAATATAAGTTTGATTGTTGTTCTACTATTTCGTTATTTAGGCCTAAAAACCCTATAAATCTATGGCTAAAGCCGAAAAGTATAGAACAATATATTAATGATATAATCAAGTTTAGTATAAGCCCTGCATTTATATAACCCCTAGCTGCAGTTTCATTTCCTTCTCCCACTTTATGTGACACTTTTATCCCTGTTCCCACTACGACTAGTGCATTGATTGCATATCCTAGTCCCATAAAAAAGCTTGATGACCCAACGCTAGCAACAGCATTTGTCCCAAGTCTGCCCACCCACAGCATGTCTATTAAGCTATATCCAAATTGTAATACAGAGCCACCCATTACAGGTAGCGCTAATGATATTAATACTGGTACCACGTTTCCTTTTGTTAAGTCTATTTTTTGCATATTATAAGTTTCCTTACCTATTGGTTTTTATTTATTTGTTTGCTGGAAATTAGCTTCTTGCAATTTTCACAGAAATAGTTTGCAGCCCCACATGCTACTATTTCTTCCACTTGCTCTTGTTGGCAATATGGACACTTATATTTTTTAGCCATGTCCCCACTCCTTTCTTATTTGCATTTAAAAGAAGGATGAACTCCTATAAAGTTAGTATATTGAATTCGATAATTAGTTATACGCAAAAAAACGCCTATAAATAAATTATAAGCGTTTCAAATATATATAAATCTTGCTCATTAGCAAGCATTAATAAGGTAGTATGTATTCTTGTTGTTAAATAATAATATATGCTTGAATACCAATCGACATTGATATTCAAGCTTAGCTATTACAGCATCATCATTTGGTTATAGTCTTTTTGTAATCCATATCTTAAATAGTCAATAAACAAATTTAAGAATACTGCACAATCCGCATACGAAACATTCATATCAGGGAAAATATACCCATTAGAGTTAGGAATAATACCAATTTGCCCTGCTACATAAAGGCTGCTTTTAGCATAGTTAGAGATTTTGCTATCATCCATAAATGACGTTTGAATAGTAGGAATACCAAGCCCCAAACGTTGCAACCCTAATGCGCGCACGTTAAATACAATAAGCTCTTCTCTCGTTATATAATCATCCGGATTTACAGTTGTGCTATTAATAAGCCCTGCATTATACGCAGCATATATATATTGATAATTCGGGTCCGTCTTTGCTACATCTTCAAAATCCATCAATACTGCTCTTCTGCTAGTAACGTCTGGCAACTCTATCCCTAACGTTTTAACTAACATCGTAATATACTCGCCTCTTGTTATAGCTTGGTTTGGCGAAAACGCAATTGGGTTAACATCGTAAATCCCCATGCTATATAACTTCTCTATATCAGTACGCGCTGGATGCCCTTGTAATTGCGATAACGATGGCAAAGCCATTTGGTCCAACAAAAACGTATCATCCACTCCAACTACTCCTGTCATTTGATTACTTCTTAATTCATCATTACCTACTAAAATATCATACTTCACTGCTCCATAACCTTGGATTAACTCTTTATAGTTCCCTGCAAAGCTAATTGCATATGGCTCGTTACTTGAATAAAAAATCTCCTTATTCATAGTTATAGATGGCGTTTCTTTAATAAAATATTGGTCTTCACCATCATCAATAGAAATCGTTCTAACTTGCGTTTCAGTTTTAGCAAACGCTTGGTCATATCCGTAAATCCTGCTGTTTACTTCCATTGTCGTTGGAGAATCGCCTTGGTTATACACTGCTTTATAGTAAACGTCTCCGCTATAGTATGTAACTCCTGGAGTGTGCTCTTCTATTATGCTTTTAGTAAAGTGAGAGCTAGCTTGGTCTAATGTGTACGCAGAACCATCTGCTGCTACAGTCTCATTCCAGTTCGTTACTCTTGATGATTTTATAAGTTGGTCCAATCCTTCGTTATATACATATTGTGTAGTTAACGTCATATTTCTTGTTACAGAACCTCTGCCATCTGGACTTGTTGCATTTATTACATAAGACTCAGTATAACTTCCTGTAGGCTCTGCTCTAAAGTCAATACCCACCATTCCTGATTGCACAGTTATAGTTCCTTCTACCTCAACAGCATCTCCTGATAAATATACTACCTCTTTATAAGGTAGCGTGTAATTAGCCGGTACCTGATAATCTTCTTGCGCCAACTCTATACTTGTCGGTAGCTTAGTTCCTGGTGTAATCCCACCAAAGTAACCCATCTCTCCTTCTAACGCCGCCACGTTAGTTGTCATTAGCATAAACGCTAATAAAGCCGCGCCAAATTTTTTAATTTTCATATTTAGTCCCCCTTGTTAAGCTTTAGCAGAGGGGAATTTATCCCCTCAAGCTGATTTATTCCACTATTAAAATATATCCATCCACATTAACCAATTCTATATTCGCTCCGTTAAGTTCAATGTAGAAATCTAACTCCTCTCTCATCATAACTGAAATTCTATCCCCTTCTTGTAAATCCTCCATATCTATCAATTCACCATTACGTATCACTATACTATTTTCCATAGGTGTCACAGTCAAACCTTCATTTACCGTACTATATTGATACCATCTGTTCTCTTCCACATTATACTCATACACATCTTTTAAGTAAACTAAATCTTCTTCCTCACCTTTATAAACTACACCTGTTAAGCATTGTCTTGTATATGGCATATTACTTATTAATACCGCTTTCTCTCCTTCTGTTACTACTGTATAAACCTCATTAATAGATGAATCTAATCCATATCCTAAGAAGCTCTCTATACCATCTTTAATAAATCCTTCTTCCTCATCATAGAACCTAGTAGTATAATCAATTGTATACGTTCTTGGCTGTGGATGGTAATACCATTCGTTATCCATCAATAACGAGAACGTTTCAACCTCAAACTCCTCTCTTAAATCTAAACTCGAAATACGCCCTCTAAACACTTGCAAGTTTCCTTCTGAAATGTCTAATAGCACATTACCAACCACTAAATCACCATCCGCATTTGTAACCGCTTGCAACATATCTCCTACTAATATATTCGTTGCTCCAACCAATCTATCCTCTCTTATAACTATTGACGATTCTCCAACAGCAAGGCTTTGTCCTGATAACAATTTAATCTCAGTAGGAGTTACCGAAATCACTCGGCTTGGGTCTAGCGTTCTTTGGTATGAATCTTGCACATTCATCATAATTACATTTTGTTGACCCATATAATTCTCAACAGCCACATATGCATCCAATGTGCTTCCAGTTAAATACCTACTCATATAATCCCACGACTTGCGCTGCCCTTCCAAATATCCTGCAAACGTTCTTTGGTCTGCGCTAAACGTTAACACATCTGTATAACTACTCCATCCTGCCAACATCAACTGCTGTGCATGCGCTAATCTTACAGTATTATCATACGTTCCTAACTGCAACAACTGCCCTTTATACACTCCATCTATAGTTCGTGTATCTCCATCTACAACAATCTCCGCAACCTCTTCTTCTACAATCCCAGCTCCAAACGTCTTTTGTGATACTAACAATCTTACATATTCACCTGCTCTTATCGCTCCTATTGAATATGGTCTGTTAGACTTTGTTACTGGCGTATCTAATGCTATTTCATAAACATGAATGTTTCCGCTATCATCTTCCATTATCAATTCGCCAACTTCGCTATTTAGCATATTCCATGAAATTACCTTGCCATAGCGTAGCATGTAATAATTATATGCGCTCACATATGTAACATTGCCATTCGCATCAGTTCTTATATATATATTATCACCTGGTTTTATGTTATCAATCGTTGTATCTCTTGGGTCATATTCAAAATACGGAAACAGCTCATCTATATAACCAATCCTATCTTCCTGCTCATATAAATCCTCTTTTTCCACCACAATCTGACTTGTGTAATAATTCGCTCTTATAGTTTCGTTATTCATATTACGGTATAGTAAATATCCAAGCTCTGGTTTGTTTTCTATAACAACTCCTTTATCCTCATAAATTATACCTTGCTTTGCTATTTCATATTCTTCGTCTGTATAGTATGTAGTTGCATGTGTATACGATGGTATTGCCGCTGCTGCAACTGCAAGCGCTAATACTAACTTAAACTTTGACATAGTTGATTGCCTCCTCTAATATTATTTGCTTCTACAATATTCTTCGGCTAAATACGCCAAAAACTTATGTTACAAGTTCGTTACACTATTACGCGCTCCATCTACGCTATTTATATGATTAACAATAACAATAACTCTAATTTACTAGCCTAGCGCGACTTAATGAGTATTAGTTATATTACAAAACAGTGACATCTCGTTTAAAACATGGTTAAGCTTCATAAAATTACCATAAAATTTGGCACAAAAAAAATAGTACCTATAATCTAGATACTATTCCAATTCGTGCATCTATAACTTAGCTACTACCTTTTTTAGATACTCGGCAAACTCTTCTTGTAAATCTTCTCTATCTAATGCAAACTCCACTGTAGCTTCCAAAAAGCCAATTTTACTTCCTACATCATATCTTCTACCATCAAAGTCATACGCATACACTTGCTCAACTTTAGCTAACTTCCTAATCGCATCTGTTAACTGAATTTCTCCTCCAGCTCCGGCTTCTTGCGTAGCTAAAAAGTCAAATATCTGTGGTGTAAGAATGTATCTACCAAGCGCTGCTATATTTGATGTTACACATTCAAGCGGCGGCTTTTCTATAATGTCATCCATTTTATATACCCTATTTTCAACTTTACTTCCAACCACCATACCGTACTTAGGCACATCTTCCATTGGCACAGTTTGCACTCCCAATACGCTTTTATTATACGTATCATAACATTCTATCATCTGGCGCAACACCGGCTTTTCTGACGCAATAACATCATCTCCTAGCAATATAGCAAACGGCTCATTTCCAATAAAAGTTTTCGCTGTATATATAGCATGTCCTAAACCTCTAGGTTCTTTTTGTCTTATATAATACAAGTTAGCTATATCTGATACATCCCTTGTTAACTTCAATAAATCCTCTTTACCATGAAGCTCTAACTCTCGCTCAAGTTCCGCCGATTTATCAAAATGGTCTTCAATCGATTTCTTAGTTCGTCCTGTAACTATAACTATATCTTCTATCCCAGACGCAACCGCTTCTTCTACTATATATTGTATAGTCGGTTTATCCACTATAGGTAACATCTCTTTAGGCTGTGCTTTAGTTGCTGGTAAAAATCTAGTTCCTAGCCCAGCAGCTGGTATAATAGCTTTTTTAATTTTGCTCATAAACCCTCCTTCTATTGCTACAACTTAGTCAACTTGCAATATTTCAAACGTATTCTCGCTCAGTTTCTTATTATGAGTATAGAGTGCATAGCAGATTTTTAATGAAAAATGGTCTTCCATACACTCAAACTCAAGATTGCTAGTATCTGCTTCAAAAATCATTTGCCCTTGTGGTGTGTGTGAAGTGCTCGATGTCTTTTTGCCGTTCTCAAACAACCAATTAGCCTTAGTCGCGCCTGTAAACTTAACCGTTATTACCCCATCTTTTAACTTAAGATTAACATCAGAGCCATCAGCTTGTTTGTATAAAACGTAAATTGCCCCTTCTTTTTCTCCTATTGTTGCATCCGTTTTAAACATATCCTTGTCAGAATGGTTACTATATTTTTGCGTTGTCTTCACTTGAATTTGAGCATGTTTCATTAGATTAGTCTCCTTTTAATGTATATTATTTGTATTAAATCATTAGGTCTTAAATCATCTTGAATTTTTAGTGCGAAATTTGAATGTCTCACCCTTTTCAAAAATTATTTTTCGCTATAAAGCTCAATATCTACGCGTGTTACCTCATCAATAGGATGCCCAAGGAACATCTGGGCCATTTGTTTCATACGTTGGGCATGGTCGCTTACGTAAAATTCATAAGTCGCTGTGCCTTGTGCTTGTAAATTGCGCTGCTTTAACAGCTCTCCCATTGCATACGCCGCTTCGTTTGCAGGGTTAATCAATTCAATTGTATCTCCCACAATACTTTGTATAGTTTGTTGCAACATAGGGTAGTGAGTGCATCCTAATATCAATGTGTCTATATCGTTGGTTGTTAAAGGCTCTAAATATTTAGTAATAACCAATCTAGTTACCTCTTCATCAATCCACCCATCTTCTACTAGCGGCACAAAAAGCGGACACGCTTTATCGTATACTTTAAATGATGGATTTACTTCATTAATCAGCTGCGTATACCTTTTACTAGCAATCGTTGCTTCAGTGCCAATTACACCAATGCGCCCATTTTTAGTAGTATCCACCGCCATCTTAACTCCAGCTTCCACCACTCCTTCTATAATTAAGTTGCCAAACATTTCCCTAAGTTGTTCTATACAATTAGAGTTTACAGTATTACAAGCAATAATTATAGCCTTAATATGCTGAGTTCTTAAAAATTTTATGATTTGTGCGGAAAACTTAGTTACAGTTGCTTTAGATTTATTGCCATACGGCACGCGAGCTGTATCACCAAAATACACTATTGATTCATTTGGCAATTGTTTCATTACCTCTTTTACTACCGTTAAACCACCAACACCCGAATCAAAAATTCCAATCGGTCTATTATCCATCTGGCTCCTCCTACGCTAAAGAAGCAAGGTCAATTAGTCGGCTAATAAGCTCCCTAGTGCTAATACCTTCTGCTTCAAATAGCATAGGATACATACTAATTTTAGTAAAACCTGGCAGCGTGTTAATTTCATTAAAAACAACTCTATTATCTGCAGTTACAAAAAAGTCTACACGTGATAAGCCTTTACCATCCACTGCTCTAAAAATGATTTCTGCATAACGCCTAATTTTGTGCTTAACAGCCAAGTCAATATTAGCAGACACTACAGTTTCTGATGTGCTACTATTATACTTTGCTTCAAAGTCGTAAAATTCTGCCCCTGCAATAATCTCGCCAACTCCAGACACTAGAACTTCTTCATTACCTAGCACTGCTGTTTCAACTTCGCGCCCCACAATAGTTTCTTCCACTACAATTTTATTATCATGCTTAATAGCCTCAAGCAAGCCATGTTTAAGCTCTGCTTTAGAGGCTGCTTTTGATATGCCTACTGATGAACCTGCATTTGCTGGCTTTATAAAATACGGATAATCAAAAGCTTCTTCGATTTTAGTAATCACTTTATCCATATCCTTAAGCTCTGCTTCTCTAATAACCACAAAATCAGCTTGTGGCACACCATGTTGTCTCGCTATAGCTTTAGTGAATGCCTTATCCATTGAAACAGCAGAAGCTAGCACTCCGCATCCTACAAATGGGATTTGTGCTAACTTGCACAATCCTTGTATAGTCCCATCTTCACCATACTTACCGTGTAAAACAGGAAATACCTTATCAATTCTAACTTTAACAAAGTCCTGCCCATCTCTTAGCAAAATTAGCCCACCATGTGTTACATCGGGGCTTAAGATACAAGGTACACCTTTATGTTGCCAATCGTTTTTAGTAAAATCAAAGTCGGCTCCTCTATACAGCAACCATTTACCCTCTTTTGTAATCCCCACCGGATACACCTCAAATGTATTTTGGTCGATATGTTCGTAAATAGTAGTTACCGATTTAAGTGATACCTCATGTTCTGAAGATTGCCCTCCAAATAGTAATAATATATTATCCTTCATGTCTATACTCCTTCCAAAAATATCTATGTTATATAAATACTTCCAACTACTCTATTTTATTACTTTTCCGGTTGACATTCAAGAACATTTTAAAAAGGGCTTTTCCAAAGGATGTTTACCTAAATAATAAATCTACTAATTTAAGTCTAAATTGATAAGGTTGTTCGGTTTGAAAAGATATTGCTTCATATTGCTCATCGGTTAATGTGTTTTCTAAATCGCCTTCTACCTCTACACAGTCTGTCACCTCATCTACGTAACATAGCGGCGGATACATTACACACCACCAATTTTCTCCCACCGCTTCACCTATTAATATTCTACACGCTTCATATTCTCCGGCTGGAAATACAATATCGCCATACGATTTAGTAGGAAACTGTGTTGTGTCTATTACCACTTTAACATCATGGTCTTTTCCCCAATTGCTAATCACTTGTTGTGCTATTTGGGTAATCTGCTCCATATTATCGTGGATTAATTGTTTACTTTCTGCTACGCTGCTGGAAGTTTTAAGTGCGTCTTGCATATGAAGTAATACTGCGTTTCGTACATTTTCTTTAATTAACTGGTCTTGCATTGTATTGCTATTTGCTACTACATGAAATCTTAGCACATTGTCTTTCGCTTGTTGCGCGATTTGTGATGCAAAAATGTTTAAATGTAAATACGATACAGCTAAGATTATTAAAACTAAATATTTTTTGTTCATAGTCAATCCTCCTCTTTGTAGTAAACGGACTCGGGTAAAACCCATAAGTACCAGTCCTTTATAAAATATCGTAAATTTTACTATTATAGTTTAGATAGAGGATTGACTTTTTATGCAATTTTATTTACTGGATTATTCCAGTGTTTTCAATATTAACATTAGCATTGATGTGTATAGGGAAGTTTCTAAATCCTTCATCTTCCCAACTCGGTTTATACTTATCCCACATATCAGGCTCTTTACGATACATAGCTTGCCCTACATGCAAAAAGTCAACGTTGATTTCATGCGATTTATCTATTGCAATAAACGCTTGACGCAAAATTTCATTCGCTAATAACATTTTGATTTCATCCATGCTTGGCGTATTAAATATATTATTCTCATCGGTAGATACATACTCTGCAATGCTACCATCTATATCTAGCTCCACAACTAAGCTTAATTGCCCATCAATTGTACGAAACTTTTTACGGCTAGAAGCATGTTGAATAATATAAGTTAGCGGATAGCCATCATACTCAATTACCACTGGCGCATTTTTAATATCGCCATCTACTATAAGCTGTCCTCTCACCACATCTTTATCCACATATTCAACTAGCTCATAATTTTTAATAATAGCACCACCGCTTATATCATAACCAGTAGAGCTAGCTTCCTCACCAGTGCTACTTGCTTTGCCATCATCTTCAGCTGCCTCCGATGCTGTAACATCGCTAGCCGCCGCGTCTGAACTAATGTCGCTTTTAGATGCACTGCTAGCATTATCATCCGGCTTTTCCGTGTTACCTTCTTCATTATCTGCTAAATGGAAAATCGGCATAGTAGCAATTCCTGTATCTTGCATATCTTTTATAAAATTACCTAGCAACTGTGATTTAAAATACGCTTGTGGACGCTCTTTATTATTAAAATAATTCATCATATACAACCCAAGTAGCGGTTGCTGAGTATTTTCTACATTCATAGCGTCTTCCGTCCTACCTTTAACTGCTAAAATAGGAACGTTTCTCGCAATTACTCTGCCTCGCGTAATCGCATCTATACTTTCCTCAAAAAGTTTTGCGTCTTTAAGTAATTCCTCGCCTAGCAAAATAACTTTTACATGACTAAACGTTATAGTGTTTCTAGTTCTAGTTTCCAAATCATCTAAACTAGTTGCAATAGTAGGTGCGGTTACCAAAATATTAGTTTTCATATCAGTTGCTAAACTTTCGGTACCTGAAATCTTAGCCATATCTGGAATAGAATACGTTATCTCATATCTATTTTGGTCATCTAGCGGTTTTGATGTATCATTATCCCCTAAATACTTATCCACAGCAAATTCTAAAATTACAGAACGATTATTTATCTCCACACTATCCCAACAACCAGTTAAAATAAGTGGCGCTAATAACAGTGCTGATAGCTTAGCAGCAAGACGAGCTAATCTATTGGGCGTTTTCAGGTTCATTATCGCCACCCACCTTCCTAAGCACAGATATAATCCACATAAATAGTGGAACAAAAAATAAGAAAACAACTCCGAACGTTCCTTGGAAATAGACAAAAGATTGATATGAATTAACTACTCCATTAGGTAATACTGCAATTAAAAATACAATTGGCACTAGTGGTAGCGCTGTTATATTTTCGCGTTCAAACTTACAGATATTGCTACCCAGTATGCTTGATACGTAAAGACCACCGCTAATATACATAAACACACTCATAATCCACCACGCCATCATGACTACTTCTTGATTTTCAATAAACGACCCTGGCAGCTGTATACTTTCCATAAGAGTTAACACTGGCCATAGCTCGCGCGCAGTTTCTATCGTTCCTATTCCTGTAAAAGTAATAATAATAATTACAACCTCCAGAAACGTTATTACACCTAAAGCGAAAAAGCAACATTTGCGAATTTGTTTAGGGCGATTTACAAACGCGCCTAAAACTAACACAAACTCTAGTGGCATATAAGTTATGCTTA
>MDJM01000076.1 GCA_001994995.1 Candidatus Parepulonipiscium sp. PG-Nuni2H_MBin01
TATATGATGTATCTGCATAATACAAGCTATAATAGGAAAAAATTAACTCGCCTTATATCCCCATAGCTAAAGCAAGGGGCTTTACGGCGTATTCGGTAAGATGTTCGTTGTTAAATTTTACAAATTAATAGGTTATATAATTTACGGGATAGTGGGTAGAATAATAATAGATTTTTATAAATTAACAGGGCCAAATTAGTTTAAAGGAGAACTACTTATGAATTTATTTAATAAAAAAATATTATTAGTAGATAATGATGTGGAAATACTAAATTTACTCAAATTTATGTTCCAAAAAGAACAATTTACAAATGTTTATTTAAGTACAACTGGAAATGAGGCAATACAGTTATTCAACCAAATACACCCTGACTGTATGGTTATTGATATAATACTACCTGATAAGAGTGGCATTGAAGTATGTCGCGAAATTCGTCAAACATCAATGGTGCCTATTTTATTTTTATCTGCTAAATCTGATGAGGTTGATAAACTTATTGCCCTAAATATGGGAGGAGATTCATATATTACTAAGCCTTTTAGTCCAAAAGTAGTTATAGCAAATGTGGCATCTATGCTAAGACGTACTGCTTACTATACTCAGCAAACTCCAAATAATATACTATCTTTTGGAAAATGTACAATTGATTTTAATATTAAAGAAGTTTATAAAGAAGGAAAAAATGTTAATTTAACATCGAAAGAATATTATTTACTGGAGTATCTAATCAATAACAGACAAATGACTGTATCGCGCGAACAGATTTTGGAAGCAGTATGGGGAGATAAATTTGAAGGGTACGATAACACTGTAATGGTACACATTAGCAAACTACGTGAAAAAATTGAAGATCTTCCATCAACACCTGTACATATTATCACTGTTAAAGGCAGAGGGTACAGATTTATAGTATAACTGTAAATCATGACCACCCATTAGATAGATAGTCATGATTATGGTATAAATCAATTTTTTGCATTAGTTTTAGAAACAATAGGCAAATCCACCCTAGTACCATCAAGTTTTACAATACGACCAGGACACCCAACAGCAGTAGCATTTTTAGGTACATCCCCCAAAATAACAGCGTTAGCACCTATTTTAGAATTCTCTCCAATAGTTATATTTCCAATAATTTTAGACCCAGTGGATAGTAATACGTTATTACCAATGGTAGGATGGCGTTTACCCGTATGTTTACCCGTACCACCTAAAGTAACTTGATGAAAAATAGTTACATCATCGCCTATTACTGCAGTTTCCCCAATTACAATACCACAGCCATGGTCAATAAATAACCTCTTCCCAATTGTAGCACCCGGATGTATTTCTATATCCGTTACAAATCTAGATACATAAGATAACATCCTAGCAACGCAAAAGAATTTTTTCTTCCAAAGTTTATGCGCAATTCTGTGTAAAAAGATAGCCTGAATACCAGGATAAGCTAAAATGATAACTAATGAATCAGAAGCTGCTGGGTCTTTAGTCTTGTAAGTATTAATAACTTCCTTAAATTTATTTAACATAATTCACTCCCCTATAATATCTCCAACAAAATACATGTATATTATATACTGCTAATCCACAAAAAATTCATATAGACTACAATTTATAAATAATAGTACGATATTTACAAATATATAAAATTATGTTATAATTAAGTTCAGGTTAGGGATAGCAAATGGAGGGGTAGCTATGCAATATATTTTTCTTATATTATTTTATACAAATACGTATATATTCTTTAAAATAATGGGCTTAACGTTAAATTCAAACATTAAATATGAAATTCCAAAACATATAGCTTCAGCAGTTAATGTATTGCTAGTATATATACTTATAAATACTACCGCGTTTGCAAGTTGGCATTTATATATTATGTTGTTAGTGTTATTTGTTATAGAAACAGTTGTTATGTTTGATGGGGAGACGGTTACAAAATCAATATTAGGTTCTTTCTTTCCGTTTAATTTTATAGCTATAAATATGTTAGTACTTAAACTTTGTGGTATGCCAGGTGTGGCAATTTTTATTACTATGTCTATTGTTACATTTTTAAATGTTTTTGCATTATTTAGAATTCATGGTAAATCTGAGATAGTAGCACAAATATTTCACCAGAAACAAGAATTGATAATATTGTATGCCATTATCCATTTTTGTACTTTACTTTGTTTAATTATTAGCAGTATTATGTTTGAAGCTACTATAATTACTATGGTGTTTTTAATCTGTTGCGTTATTATTATATATAGCGGACTTGCGCTACTGACTACATTTAATATTGTGAATGGGCAACGATTTATATTAGAACAGCAGTTAGAGACTATGGAGATGTATAAGAAGTTGTTAATAGGGCGTTCGTTAACTGTGATAGAAGTTGATTTAAATGAGGATATAATTAATTTTTATATGCATGATAAGTTAGCTTTAATAGAAAATGTAGGTATTCCATATTCTCAGTTTATAGATGATAACATTATTTCTAAAGTATATTCGGCAGATAAGATTAGGGTGAGAGAGCGGATTTCAATAGATTATATAATGAAAGTGTATGATAATGGAATTGATGCATATGAAGTTGAGTATAGAGTTTGTGATGCTAATAACAATTATAGCTGGGTTAAATGTATTATACATACTCATCATCAGCTTATAGATGACAGATGTGCAGCCGTGATGAATATTATTGATATTAATAGCGAGAAAGAGAGAGAACATAATTTGCTAAGCCAAGCTCAACGCGATACTTTTACCGGGCTATATAATAAGCCTACTACTATTAAGCTAATTTCTCATTATTTAAAAAATCATGGGCAAGGGATTTTATTTATTATTGATTTGGATAACTTTAAAAATGTTAATGATCAGATTAGCCATAGTATGGGAGATATCGCAATTAAGGAGTCGGCTAATAAAATCCGTTCAGCATTTAGAGAGAATGATATTGTTGGGCGTTTTGGTGGTGATGAGTTTATTGTATTTGCTAAAACTACACCAGAGGATTTAGATTTACCTGCAAAGTGTAGGCGTATTAATAAGTTGATTGATACTGCGTATAGAGGTGAAAATATTGAGGTTAGAATAAGTGCTAGCATTGGTGTGGCGATTGCTAGTGAGGATGTTAACTGCTATGAGGAGCTTTTTGAATTGGCTGACCAAGCGGTTTATACCTCTAAGAAAAATGGAAAAAATACATTTACAGTTGCAAAAAAAGACTAGAGTCATAATGACTTTAGTCTTTTTTTTGTTTTGCTATATTACAAAATGAGAAAGCTGGTTATTTAGTGTATCTAGCTGAGCTTCTACCTCTTCACTTATTGCAACGTTTTCTTGTGATATAGAAGCGTTTTTGGACATTTCTTTTTCGAGTAGTTCTACGTTAATTATTATTCTGTGCAATGAATCTTTTTGTGTAATTGCATTTTCTGATACATGTTTTGAAACATTTCGCGTCTCTTCACTTGCAAGTGCTATATCATCTAGTGCTAATACTGCTATTTCTACTAATTCTTCGCCTTTTTCTAAACTTGCAATATTTTCGTTTATCATTCCATAAATATCATTAACAATGGATGTCGTTTTTGTAGATAACTCTCTTATTTCTCTTGCCACAATAGCAAACCCTTTTCCTGCTTCTCCTGCTCTAGCCGCTTCTATTGCTGCGTTAAGTGCAAGTAAGTCCGTTTGGTCGGCTATATCTTCAATTGACTTTATTACTTCTGTCATCTCTTTATTTGATTTACTAATTAACTGCATAGCATTCACCAAACGTTTCCCTTGTTCGGTTCCGTGTAAAGCTTTATTTGCCATTATATCTGCTGTTTCATGATTTTTATCAATGTCTTCAATTATACTTATTATATCTTCTGCAACTCGCACTGTTTCTTGCTTAAAATCAGTAATTAATTCACATTGACTAATTGTAAGCGAGGAAAGGTCTTGAGCTGAAGTGGCAATTTGATTTGCCCCTGTACTTATTTCTGTAGTAGAAGCTTGAGTGTTTGATAATAGTTCTTTTAGATGGTCAGAAATTTTTGTTAATGATACTTTAATTTTCCCAAAATCTCCTATGTAATTTTGTTTAGGCTCTGGGGTAAAATCACAGTCTGCAAATGAGTCTAAAATCTTATCTATTTCATTTATATATGAAGTTATTGTACTTGACACTACTTGTAATGATAGTACTAATTTTTCCGTTTCTAAATTTGGTGTGGCAATATGGGTCGTATCCACTTTTAAATTCCCATGTTTAATTTCATCTAGTGCTATTACTACTAATTCTAACGGAGCAATGCATTTTTTAACTATAATTGCTATTACTACCCAAATCAGTGCAAGTCCAGTAATTAATAGCGCTATACTTGCAATAACTTCTGTTATTATTGCATTCATTACATTACTAGCTGGATAGTTTGATACTATTTTAAACGGTGTGCCTTCTATAGTGCGTACGGAGCTATAATATGTATCTCCCTCTGAATTTTCCACTTTTGTCATTACACCATCTGCTAAGGTTAATATTCGTGAATATGATTCGCTAACATCTGCTATGTTAGAGTAGGAGTCAATCTGAGGCATATAATCGTTGTTTGGATGGGCTACTACAATTCCATCTGTCGTTATCATAAACGTAAAGCCATCATTTTCTGAAGCTAGGTTTATTAACTCAGACTGCAAAGTATCTAGGCTTATATCTATAGCTAATACACCAATAACGCTATTGTTTGATGCTAAAATTGCTTTAGCTAGTGTTATAGCTGACTGCCCTGTTGTTACGTCTAAGTATGGAGTTGTAACATATATATCATTTGTGTTTACTGCTCCCATATACCAATCTCGGGTAGTTATATCAAATCCTAGTTCTCCAGCAGGTGTAATTCCTTGTGTTCCTACTACTTTACTATCGGAGTTAGCAAAGTACATATCCAGAACACTGGTTCGACTTTTCGCATGAGTTTCTAAGTATCCTTGTAACGTTTGGTCAGTTATAGAACCTCGTTCTAAGCCTCCACTAAACTGTATTGCCAAGGCTTCTATTAATGAAATTTTTGCGGTTAGCTCTACATTTAAGCCATGTGCAGCGATTTTTGCTTCGTCTATCGATGTGCTAGTCGCTACTTCTATGGAATCTTTAATTATAGTTGCTATGTTAAACATTGTACTACATAGTAAAATTATCACCATTACCCCACAAAATGCTGTTCTGATTTGTCTTCCTAATGTTATTTTTTTCATTACACATCTCCTTTTCGTAAAAATACTTCTGTTAACTTAATACTTTTTTGTTAACAAAATTTTAAAAAATCATCCCACATACATTATTTTTATTCTTAACTTTAATTATATATTAATATTTTAGTCTTTACAACATGTATATACGTAATATTTAGATTTCAATTTTATTACATATTAACGGAATTACTTGTTTTATTAGCTTTTTTAATGTATAATTTAGTTAATATAAAACTTTTTTAATTAATAATATAATCCACGAAAGAGCCATTAACTTAATAAGAAACTTTTCATACAAAGTAAAGGAGCAGATTTATGAGTATTATAAAGAAAAGATTTGCATTGCTTATTGCTTTAAGTTTATGCTTGGTCGGTTGTTCTACTACTCCAGTTGTTCCAACGTCTAGCGCTAGTGTTGGTGTTGATACTTCTATCGTTTCAACAGGTGAGATTGTTCTTAACGAAAGCTTTGTTGCTACTATGTCGCCTAAAAAAACTACATATGTATTTTCGTCTATGGCTGGCATTGTTGATGAGATTAATGTTGAAGTTGGCGATAGTGTTCATGTGGATGATGTGTTATTCACTTTAGATAGTGAGTATCAGCAGTTGTCTCTAGAGCAAGCTAATGCAGCTTATTTACAAGCTCAAGCCGGAAAGGACCAGGCTTTGCTTATGGCCACAGCTGAAGTTGATAATACAGTTTCTACTTATGAACAACTAGAACTTGCCAAGTCTCAAGCTTTAATTCAAGCGACTAATGCGGTAGATAACACATTAGCAAGTTATAACCAATTAGTTGTTGCTAAAGACCATGCTTTAGTTCAAGCTAACAATATGGTTGATAATACTGCTGCTAGCTATGACCAGCTTATGGTGGCTAAAAACCAAGCATTGACGCAAACTTATAATACTATTGATAACACCAGGGCAAGTCATGACCAATTAGTTATTGCACATGAGCAAGCCATTACTCAAACGGCAAACACTATTGATAGTTCTACTTTAAGTTATGACCAATTAGTTTTAGCACGTGAACAAGCTATCATTCAAGCTGAAAACACTATTAAAAATACACAGATTAGCTACGACCAGTTAGTGTTAGCTAAAGAACAAGCTGTCACTCAAGCTCAAAACGTAGTAAATGATGCTAATCTTAGCTATAACACTTTGCTCGCTAGCCGTGACCAAGCTATTGGTGCTAGTGTTGATATGCAGTTGTTGGAATTAGAAATTCAAATGGAAACGCTAAGAAATAATATGGCTACTGCTAATTTGCAAGTATCGCAAGCCGAAAGTGGTTTAGATGACTTTTCGTCTACTGTAGGCGATGCTAAATCTGATTATGACACTGCGCAGCGTGACGCAACATCCGCTAGTAGTACAGCTGACGCAGCTTATGCTGAATATGAACTTGCGAAATATAAATCAGATTTAGCACAGGATTTAGCAGTCCGCTATGCGGCGGTTCAAGTTCAAAGTACTACTTTAGCTGGTATTACTATTAATGAAGCAATTTATTATACTGATGGTATTCCGGATAATATAGTTAATGAAGTAAATTCTATTTACACTACTATGATTAGAAATGATATTCCTGGCTTAACTCCAGAAGATTTATTTAGACTTGAGCAAGCTGTAACGGTTTCTTATAGTGAGTATATTAGTGCACAAGCTGATTACACACAAGCTCAGGCTACACTGACTCGCACCGAGATAATGTATGATTATTTAGATAGCTCCTATAGCTCAGCAGAAACTGATGTAGCAAATGCACAGGAGCTTACAGATGTGACGATGGAAGGGTTAGAAGCAAATCTTAGCTATTTAGAAAATATTTATGCTTCATTAGAATCAGATGTTACTGCTGAAGTTATGGATATTTATGCTGCACAAATCGAAAGTGCTGAGTTTGGGATTTATCAAGCTGAACAAGGCTTAACTATGACTGTAGATGCTTATGATGAGCAACTTAGACAACTAGAGGAAGCTATAGCTCAAACCGAGCAAGGTTTAGCTATGACTGTGGATGCTTATGATAAGCAGATAGAGCAAGCATTGTTTGGGGTTACGCAAGCGGTAGAAGGTATTGATATGACTAATGATGCTTACAACGCTCAAATTAAAGCTGTAGAACTTGGGATTACTCAAGCTATTGATTCTATTGATATAACTACCGATGCTTATGATGCTCAGCTTAGAGCCGCTCAGTTAGGCTTAACTCAAGCTAAACAAGGCATTGGCATGACTTCTGACTCTTATAATACGCAACTTATAGCTATGGAACTTGGTGTAAATCAAGCTAAGCAAGGTGTTGATATGACTGCTGATGCTTATGACGCTCAACTTGGTCAATTAGATATTGCGCTAAATGCAGCTACTCAAAATTTACCGCTTATTGAATCTGTTTATGATGCACAGTTAAATAGCGCTAAAATTGGTATTGCTAATGCACAGTACGTTTTAAATGAGTTAGTAGTAACATCGCCTGTTGGAGGAATTGTAGATGATGTATTTATAAAAGAAAATAATCCTGTTAGCAATGCAAGTGCAGCTATAACAATTGCTGATTATTCTCAGATGGAAGCAGTGTTTTACGTTAGTACCGATGTTAAAAATTCATTACTACTAGGACAAGAAGTAGTGCTACAATATAAGGGCGAACAATATTTAGGTGAAATTTCAGAAATCGGCTCCAATATAAATCAGCAGCAGGCGTTATTTGAAATTAAAGCTTTAATTAATGCTAGCCATGGCGAAATTCCTACCGGAGCAACTGCTAGCATTTATACTAATACAAAACATGTAAATGATACGATAGTAATACCATATGCCGCTTTAAATTTTGAAAAAGGAGAGACGTTTGTTTATGTGGTGGAAAATGGAATTGCAAATAAACGCATAGTTACAACAGGAATTTTTGATGCAGAAACTGCTGTTATAACTAGTGGACTAGAAATAGGACAAGAAATAATAACTACATGGTCATCACAACTACGTGATGGCGCTACCATTAACTAGACTGGGATTATCCTAGTCTAGTTTTTTTGCATTAAAGCATAGGTAATCAGTAATAATAACACTAAAAAGGGAAGTGTATAATATGTGGATTACTAAACTAGCATTAAAGCGGCAAGTGTCTGTAGCATTGTTAATAGTGCTTATGATAATATTTGGCATAACATCCGTAATGGGACTAAAAATGAGTTATATGCCGAGCTTAAACTCACCAATGTATTATATAGTAACAATTTACCCAGGGGCTTCGGCTGATGTTATAGAAAAAGAAATTACTGATTTAATATCTGAGGCTGGTGAGACGATAAGCGGATTTACTCAATCGGTTACTACATCGTTAGAAAGTGTATCGCAAGTTAGATTGGATTTTGACTACGGAATTGATTTAAACCAAACTTATATTGACTTAAAAGCTGCAATTGATAGACTTGAATTTCCAGCTGATGCACAACAGCCGTTAATTTTGCAAGTTTCATCCGTAGGTTCATCTATAATGGAAATTTCGGTACGCTCAACATCGCAGGCAGATGAATTAGTTTTTGTTACAGACATATTGGAGCCAAAGATTAGCACTATATTAGGAGTGGGAGATACTGAGATTTTCGGTGGTATAGAACAACATGTGGAAATTTTATTAGATGAGCCGGCGATGGAGCTTTATGGATTAAACTCATTTATGGTTGCTAATGCGGTAAGTAATGCTAATTACACATTACCGTTAGGTGGCGTAAATCAAGGTAATCAAACTTTACAGCTACTTGCTAGCGCTTCAGCAGAAACTATGTATGATTTGCAAAACATACCTATTACAACACTAACTGGCATGACTGTTTTATTAAAAGACGTTGCAAGCGTAGATTTTGTTGCTAAAGAAGTAGAAACGATTAGTAGATTTAACACTAACGAAAATGTGGGATTAAGTATACAATCGACTCAAGATGCTAATGTGCCACAGGTTACAAATCAAATTATGGAAGCTGTTGTGGAACTTAGACAGTTATATAGTGATATGGATATTCAAATCGTATCTAATACAACAGACGGTATATACGAATCGTTATCTTCTGTTGCGACTACTCTAATTATAGCAATTGCACTATGTATGTTTGTGCTACTTATGTTTTTAGGAGACTATAAAGCCAGTTTAATCGTAGCAAGTTCAATACCTACATCGTTGCTTATTACCGTAATTGGTATAGGTGCATCGGATTTTGAATTAAACTTAATTATCTCATGCGGATTAGTTATAGCAATCGGGTTAATGGTAGATAACTCAATTGTAATATTAGAAAGTATATTTAAAACTAAAACAGATGATAACAGTTTTTATGATGCAGCAGTAGAAGGCGTAAAGTCAGTAGGCTCTTCAGTAGGAGCTTCTACGCTAACAACTGTTGTAGTTTACGTTCCATTAGTATTTTTATCAGGGTTATCAGGCGAATTATTTAGCGAACTAGGATTTAGCATTATTTATGCGCTAGTATCTTCATTATTAGTGGCCGTAACTATTGTGCCGTTAGTATATTATAAATTGCAACCAATTGAGAAAACTACAGCGCCACTTAATAAAGTTATGGTTTGGTTAGAACGAGCATATGAAAAGGTAGTACGTAAAGTGCTTCATGCTAAATTTTTAGCAGTGTTAGTAGCTGTTGGAAGTTTAGTTTTAACAGGATATATTGTAACGCTAATACCTATTGAAATAATTCCATTAGTAGATGAAGGTATTATTGATATGGAAATAGAATTTAGGCCAGGCACAGATATTATGTATATTAGTGAAGCTGTTGTGCAAGTTGAAAATCAGTTAGCCAGTGATAATCGTATAGAAAATTTCAGTGTGACTATTGAATCTAATGTAGCCTCGGTTGCAATATATGTTGATGAAAAATATAACACTTGGGATATAGCAAATGATTATGAGTTAATGTATCGTTATATGCCTGATATGGATAGTGTAATTAGTGTAAGAGATATATCAGGAGTGAACACTGATATGCCTAGTTCAACAATATCAGTGTACGGTGTGGATTACGATTCAGTTTTGGAGCAGGCGGCTAGATTAACTAATGAAATGTATAATATAGCTGGGGTTATAAAGGTTACATCATCGATGGGAGCGCCTGTAACTCAAGCTAAGCTTAATATTGACCCATTGCAAACAGCTTTTTATGGGTTATCTGTATCAGATATATCGCAACTAATTTATTGTATGAATAACGGAATAGATGCAGGTACGATAGAAGTTCATGGAACTGATTATGATATTGTTATAAATTATCCTGAAGGATTGTATGATGATTTTAATAAGTTAATGTCTATGACAATATCTACGCCTAAAGGGCTAATTGCTATAAGCGATGTGGCGCATATAACATTTGAAGATACAATACAGTCAATCCAACGGGTAACAGGTAATTATTATGTAGACTTAAAAGCATTTACGTTAAAAGAGCATTTACCATATGTAGAACAACAAGTGCAAATATTAAGAGACAATATGCCACAAAGTGCATTAGTAGCAGTGACGGAGCAAATTATAGAAGACCCTCTTGGTGGTGAGATGGGTGCTATAATACAAGCTGTTGCAATAGGAATATTTTTAGTATTTGTAGTTATGGCAATGCAGTTTGAGTCAATAAGATTTTCATTAATGGTAATGGCTAGCATAGTGTTTAGCTTTATAGGTTCGTTTGGTCTATTGTATTTATCAGGACTTGATTTATCGCTAGTTGCGTTAGTTGGATTATTAATGTTAGCTGGGATAGTAGTAAATAACGGAATATTATTTGTGGATACAACAAATCAGTTGAAAGAGCAGATGCCATTAGAAGATGCGTTAGTTAAGAGCGGAACTATGAGGATGAGGCCGATACTTATGACAACAGCAACTACAGTGTTATCGATGGTGCCATTAGCGTTAGGAATTGGAAAAGGTTCGCAATTGTTGCAAAGTATGGGCGTTATAATAATAGGTGGTTTATTAACATCTACAGTTTTAGTTTTATTACTAATGCCTACGTTTTATCTAATAATTAGCAAGAATAATTAATGCTTAATAACAAAAAACCCACGCCGATTAAGACGTGGGTTTAATTTTAGCTAAACATTATCATAAAAATCCCAAGTGTAGTAAGAACTATACCAGTACTTCTGTTTAAAACTTTAGGAGTAGCCTTATTTGCAAAGCGAGCGCCAAGAAGCGCGAATACTAAAGTTGAAATAACACAAGTAATAAAGATTATAGGGTCAGGGAACGCACCTTGTAAATAGAAATGTGAACTTGCCCCAAATAGTGCAGTGAAAGTCATTATGAAAACGCTAGTTCCAACAGCAGTTTTAAGCTCATATCCTAAAATCATAGTTAAAATCATAAGCATCATAATACCACCGCCAGCACCTATAAACCCACAGATAAATCCTATAAACGCACCACATAAAACTGGAACTATGATAAGCATTTTACCTTTAAATTCGCGAGCTTTTTTAGGTTTCTCAGTTTCTTTAGTAAATAAAAACTTAAGACCCATTAATAATGAAGCGTAAACTGTAAGGTTACCCATAGTAGTAGTTGGTACTAAGTGAGCAACACGACTACCAATTAGCGTGAATGTTAAAACACTAATAATTAGCCATTTACTATTTACTATATCTATATTTTTATTTTTTGCGTAAGTTACAGCAGAAATAGCACTTGCTAAAACATCAGAAGCTAAAGCTATACCGATTGCTTCATATGGATTAAGACCTAAAAATGTAATAAGCATAGGTGAAATAACAACCGCTGCACTCATTCCAGCAAAACCAGTACCTAATCCTGCGCCTAGACCAGCTATTATACAAATTATAATAGTTTCCATTAGAATATCCCCCTTTAATAAGTTAGCACTTTTACCAATTATTTGATAAAATTATTATAACATTATTCAGGAAAAAAGTCAATATTATTAGCTTGTCTACCAAAAAAGTAATATTGTCTTAATTTGGTTGAAATTTTAGTGAAATATAACTAAATGATTTAATGCATAATTTAGAGCCTACATTATTATAAAATGCAGGCTCCACTTAACTAAACTTTAATGCGCGTCCACTCTCCTTTAGCAAATCGCATATATATAAGACTAAATCTAATAAATTGGTCAACAAAAAATCCAATCCAAGCACCTATAAGGCCAATTTGTAGGATGTTGCAACAAAAGAAGGTTGTGGCAGGACGAATAAGTAGTACGCTTAAAAATGATGTTTTAGCGATAAACTTTGTATCACCAGAGCCACGCAGTGCCCCTGCTAATATAGTTTGCGAAGTTTGTAGCGGTACGGCAAGAGCTGCGATAATAATAACAGTGCCGCCTAAAGCAATAACTTCCGCTTCATCTGAGAAAAGGCCCATTAGAGAATATCTATTAAAAATATAAAAAATAAGTAAGCAAAAAGAAATAAAGCCACCGATACGTTGGCATACTTTTCCGTAAACAATTGATAAATCAGGACGCTTAGCACCTAAGTTTCGCCCCACAAGAGACGATGCAGCAATACCTATCCCTTCTCCAACGCTAAATGTCATATTTACAAATGTAATACATATTTGATGAGTAGCATAAGCTATAACGCCTAGACTTGTAACTAGACGAACGTAAATTATAAATCCAAGACGCATGCAACACTGCTCAATAAAAGAGCTACTACTAATGCCAAGAATACTTTTAATAGTTGGCCAGTCAAGTTTCCAGCTATCACCTTTAGATAATTTTAGACGACCATTAGGATTTAATAACGAAGAAAACGCGATACAAAATGCAACTATGTAACCCATAACAGTAGAAACTGCTGCACCAGTTACTCCTAGAGCTGGAAAACCAAACCTTCCTTCTATAAGCAGAAAATTAAAGCATAAGTTAACCAAGTTAGCTACTACATTAACCCTCATAGATACGCGAGTGTTACCAGCACCGCGCTGAGCCGCAGTGATATTAAGGCTTAGCGCATTAAAACACATACCGATTAAAACGACTCTAAAATAACTAACTCCATCATCTAAAATTTCAGGACCACCACCCATAAGAGAAAGCATATTTGGCGCAAAATAGAAACTAATGCTAGAAATGACTAAAGTTGTCAGTAATATTAAGATGATAGATTGACGAAGAACAGTATTAGCGGCCTCGTAATTCTCTTCGCCACAACGTCTAGCAACAACAGCAGTAACGCCAACGTTTAAAGAGATAATAAGAGCAAGTACTAAAAGCACAGGTTGCTGGGTAATACCGATGGAAGCGATGGCGGCAGAACCTAGCACGCCGACCATCATGGTATCCATGGCATTAACCATGCTAACTAAAATACGCTCTACAGTAGACGGCCCAGCGATGTCTATAACA
>MDJM01000077.1 GCA_001994995.1 Candidatus Parepulonipiscium sp. PG-Nuni2H_MBin01
ATATACAGGAGAATATGCATAGTTGTTAATGTATTTCACTTGGTTAGCAACAGCTTTACTTTGGGACTCGATTTCTTCTATAACAGATTGGTCTTGTTTGCAAATGTGGCCAACTTTATACGAAATTTGTTGCAACTGGCGCTTAACACGGTTACCACCAAAAGCTAGATAAAAAAGCCCCCCAAAGATTGGAACAGTTAAAATGGGAATAATCCAAGCTAACTTATATGCCGGATTGTCAGTGCGATTAACAATATAGACAACAACAATTAAACTAATAAGCATTAAAATAATGTAGAGATATACAAAGTATTCGCTTAGCATAATTATTGTGTAGCCTAGGAAAAATAATTGTAAAACTAAAAGCAGGCCAATAATAAACATACGACCTACTAAGAACTTAAAAATTTTTTTAAGCAAAATCCCCACCTCCTTATATATTATATTCTCGTTAGCATGGCCGGTTTTCAAAATAAAAATACGTAGGCCATAAGAGGTGTTAGAAAATTAGGCTGATTAGCAAAAATATATAGTAGTATTGTAAAAAATGGCCAAAAAGTTGTTCTTTTGGATATTGTGCTACAAAAAAAATCAAAAATAACATTAAATTCCATCAAATACCACCTTTATTATTTTAAGAATTAGTGTTATAGTGTAATGGGAGGTGGAAATATGAACCAAAAATTTACAGCATCAATTGCAGCGGATTTAGTAAAACAGCTTAAAATTAATTGTGTAGAAAACGACGTAACTAGAAACATGGTATTAGAAGAATTAGTTGCAGGTTATCTGGCAGGAGATTTCAAGCTAAAATGTATTCGCTACTAATAGCGAAATAATCAAGGGTGCTCTGCAACATATCATAATCAGCAGATACACCCTAATCACTAAACTTAACTTTTTCGTAATATTATATCATTATTACCCAAGGGGGCGTTAATGAACGAAATACTGTGTTTTAAACACATAAGAAGTAATAAAAACCATCATGTAATATATAATCAGGGCTTCTTATAGCTAAAAAAGATGGCGCAATAAATAACTACGTCATCTTTTTTTATGAAATAATATTGTAGCGAAATAATAAAATTATCGTTGACGCTTAAACACATAAGAAGAAATCAACATAAGCACAGCTACACATAATAAGAACACAGGATAGAGGCTCATACTAAACCAATCAGCAATTAAGCCGAAAATAGCAGGAGCGAAAATAACACCAGTATAAGCGCTAGCCATTTCTACGCCAATAATAGATTGAGAAAACTGCTGGCCAAAGTTAGCAGGAGTAGAATGAATGATAGCAGGGTAAATAGGAGCGCAGCCTACGCCAATTACGATTAAGCCAAATAATGAAATAGGCTGAATAAACAGCATAACACAGCCGATTAGAATAATAGCTTCGCCTAAGCCAATCATAAAATTATCACCAAATTTATCAGCAATAAACCCACTAATAAACCTACCAAACGTAATCCCAATAAAAAAGTAAGAAGCATATCTAGCCGCAATTTCAGCCTCAACACCTCTAACTTCCACCAAATAACTACTAGCCCAAATGCCGGCAGTTGATTCTAAAGCACAATAGCAAAAGAAAGTAAACAGCGTAAGTTTAACACCTTTAATCTGAATAATATCTTTAAACTTAATTTCTATATTTTCCACAGCCACATCTACGCTAGCACATTGCATCGCGCTCACCTTCTTAAACAAACTCACGTTAGCTAAAACAATAAAAGCCAGCACAACTTGTATGTAACTAACAAATCTAAAACCGCTATTCCACCCCATATTATTAAGTAAAGCAAAGCTCATAATATACGGACTAATAGACACACCAACGCCCCAGAAGCAATGTAGCCAGCTCATATGGCTAGATTTATAATGAAGAGCAACGTAATTATTAATAGCGGCATCAATAGCACCGGCCGCCAAGCCGTATGGTAGCGCCCATAGACATAACATCCAAAAATGCGTGCTAAGTGAATAACCGATTAACGAAACGGCGGATAAAAAAATACTCGCAACTACAACTACAGCGACACCGAATCTTTTAGTTAGCCTATCTGAATTTAAGCTAGAAACGATTGTGCCTGCTGCTATTACAATCGTTAACACACCCATATACGACATAGAAACATCAAGCTCCAGATGCATTACAGGCCAAGCGGAGCCGATTAACGAATCTGGCAGCCCGAGACTTATAAAAATTAAGTAAATTACTGCTAATAATAATGAATACATATATTTTACCCTCCTAAAAAAATTTCTCCAAGCTTAGTAGCTAAATAAAAGTATATGCAAAAAAGCTTACAAAATTGCAAGCTCCTTTGAGGTTAATGATTGTAAATAGAAAACCCATTTCTACCGCGGTTTTTTGTTTCATATAAAGCCTTATCAGCATTTTCATAAAGCGTATCAAAATCAGCGCCAGCCTGAGGATATAAAGCCGCCCCAATGCTTGGAGTCACCGAGAAAATAGCATCGGTAGTAATAATTTCTTCACGTAGCGCAATAACCAATTGACTAAGCAACAATTGCAACTCACCCGTAGATTTAACATCAGAAATAAACACCATAAATTCATCGCCGCCAATTCGCCCACAAATATTTTTATCATTGCCACTACTAGTGCAGAAGCTGCGCAACCTATTCGCATAAGTCTTAATAACTTTATCGCCCACCGGATGCCCATATTTATCATTGATATTTTTAAACAAATCAATATCAATAATAACAATAGCATGCACCACATCAGGAGATTGGTCTGCCAAAACATTTAAAATATGAGAAGTAGTTGCAGCCTTATTTAGCAAGCCCGTAAGCGAGTCTTGTTGAGCAATAGCGATAAATTCAGCCTCCCTCATCTTATCTTCATGAATTTGCTGCCTATACAAAATCATCTGGATAGACTCATCGGAACTCCAATAAAAAATTCTAATTTTAATCCGCTTCCACTCGTAGTTACTTTTTCTATCCTTCATCATAATATCATATTCAATATCGCACAAACCTTGGTGATATAAATCAATCATATGCTCCCTATCCAACTTAGTCACAAACTCGTGTGCTTGCTCTGCCTTAACTTGATTTTGCGCCACGACCCTTAATATTTGGTCATAAGATAAATTGGGGTCAATTCCTACCGATTTTAAATAATCCCGAGTCTCTGGTTTATCAATTCTATTGTTAGTCAAATCGATTTCTAAAATATTTTCATATAACTCCTTAGTAGATTTATATAGCAGCTCTTTATATTCCACATAGTGATTAGTTAAAATCTCAATAGTTTGTTTATTATACCTAAAAATAATATAACTAATCGCACTTAAAATAATAAATACAACGAAAATGCCAGACATAATCGAAGCTATTAAATAAGTTTGAAATAATTGCACACTCATATCGTTAGTAACCATAAGGTGCCAATCAATAATAGGTATATGGGTAATATTTACAAAAGTGTTGTCCGAATTCGAGTTATCCCAAAAAGTACAGATATTGTCTGCAGTCAACTGAGCTAAATAATATTGATGCTCATCAGTTAGAGGCTGCTGCACGCCGATGTATTGCATGTTATGCAAATTATCTTCATATAATAACCAAACTTGCGCATCATATTTATCAGCATATTCCATTAACATATTTTCCAAATGCGAGATTTTAATACTAACGCCTATAGCACCCATAAGTTCGCCGTCATCATTCATAACAGCGCAGTTCATATACACAGCTTCCAAATCATAATCCACATTTAAAACGTACTCAGCTCCTAAATCCACAAAATCATAGTACCAATCTTCAGCGCAAATAAGGTCATTGGACGTATAATGCCTATGTGTATAGTTAGAAACTAAAAAAATAGAGTCGTATTCATATTTACTTTTGTAAGTACCTAAATAATTTTGCACCTTATCAATATACTGCTCATTATCAGGGTCATCTCGTTTTTCTAGCAATAATTCCTTAAGCAACGGGTCATTAGCCATAGTCATAGCCACTTGAAGCGGTTCTACAAAATAAGCTTCAAGCTGATAGTAAACCGATTCAGACACAAGGCTAGCCACGCGCTCTAGGTCGTATTTTTGCATAGCGGTTTTTGAATTGTAGCTAATGATAGCAGTAGCTAAAGTTTGTACAATTAGTAAAACACAGATAAGAACATTGGCCTTCAATAAAACTTTTCTTTTCATTACTCTCCCCCCAAAATAATTTTTAAATTTTAAATTTTAAATATATTAGCTTTGTTATAAATATATGCAAAACAAAGTAGTCCGTTACAATATTAATTGGTAACTAAACGACTAAACTTAAAATTTAACTATAACAAAATAAGGTGATTAGTATGAATTTTTTTTAATAAAAAAAGAGTATCGCATAAAATACGATACCCGTTACAGATTAATTTGAAAAAGTTGCAGTTTTATCTACATCATTAAATTCTACATTTAAACCTAACGCTAGAGCAATATACTTAGCTGGTGCATAAGAGCGGTCATTTACAATTTGCATTGCCTCATCCGCATAAATTGGCTGTCCATTTTTATAAATAATGTTGCTACCGTTAGTTAACGAAATTAAGTTATCACCATTTTTAATAGTCACATGCCCACCGCTAGAAAATAAAATATTATCTTCATGAATGTTAAAGAAGGTCGCTAAATCTCTAACACCAACCATAGTTCTACCGCTATCTGATAAAAACGGCTGCGCCACCAGCTCCACAAAGCTATCATTAACACTAGCTGTACCAGTAGCAAAATTAACTTGCGCCACCAACTGCTCAGCGTAAATATCATTACCAACGACTAAATAATTATCCACCTCTTTATACTTATTAAACATATCAGAGTACTCAACGTTGGTACCGTACTTAGCATTAGAGAAATCTACAGCAGAACCGCCAATATACATATCGTAACTACCGCGCGGAGTACCGCCCCAAACGTCATACTCAATGTTAGAAAGCGTAATAGTCCCAGGACCGCTCATCGACTCCTCTTCAATCGTAATAATAATCATACCATCTTTAACTTCAACATCAACCTCAATTCCGCTACTGCTGTCCACCTCAAAATCCACGTCTTGGATTTTAATCGCTTGGTTAGAATCCTCAATATCAATAATAATTTGAGACCCATCCCTAAACATTTCCTCATCAGTCTCAGTAATTACAATAGTACCATGAGTTTGCGATTTAACGCCAAGCTCCACATTAACCTTATCCCACGCAACTGTAAAAGCAGCTTCTGAAGTACCTAAAAACAGCAATAAGTCATCATCTAAATTTCTGCTTTCAATACCTAAATAAATATCGCCAGTCTCATCCACATTAGCCCCAATTTCAAGCTCAAAATATAGATTATCTAACATACGATGAACATCCTCAGTATACTGCGCTGTATTAGTGCTACTAGTAATAACCCCTCTTTGTTGAGCAGCAGAAATAAGCGCCGCAATATCTAACACAACTTCATCAGCATCATCCTCATCGCTAACAGTTAAAATATTGCCATCATTGTGGATAATAGCTCCATCGAATTCAAATTCCACCGATTCAATATCATCCACAACAAAATATCCTTTATCCAACGTTAAGTAAAAAACATCGCGCGCATTAATAGCACCGTCAATTATTTCATGAAGCGAAATTTCTGCCGCCATAGTGTCTTGCCCTGCAATTAACTCAATCTCATTGTAAGCCTGGAACACAACATGGTCATCCACCACTTTAGCAATTACATCTCTAATAGAAACGCTTCTAGAAGACGTAAAATCGCTAATATCATGCCCTACCACGCCAGTTGGCAACTTAGTTTTGCTAAGCTCGACCTCAGTAACCTCAACCTCCAAATCGCCTAACGATAAATCCGACGTTCTACTTTTAAGGTTTACAGGCAAATTAGCCAGCTCCACATAGCCTTTTAAACTTCTATCAGAATTAGAAGTGTCTAATATGTTAATAACCATCTCTTCTTCATCAATCGCAATAACCTGCACAGCTAAATAGTCAGTTACACTAGCCAGTCCACCAGTAAAGCCTACGTAATGACTGTTAGTTAAATCTCTAGCGCCAGGAATTAAGTTAGAATTATCAACGGCCGAACCTAAATATAAATAATCGCCTTCATTTAAATCCCATTCCAATCTGCTGTTTTTAAGCTGCACCAAATAGTTAACGCCTGCGCCTTTAACTTGTCCAATCTCAGGATGCCCCGACTCATTTACAGCAGTAGAAGTAGTTTGTGCAAAAGCGCCAGCTTTATTTTCTTGGAAACGAATGCTACCTAAAGTACCGTGCCCTTCAGTAGAAAGGTAACCTTGCGCGCCAATAGAAATGCTAGTGTTATATCTAGAAACGTCAGAATTAGAGCTTAACTTAATTTCAGTTTGCGAAGAAATACCGCCGCCGCCAGTAATGCTTACAGCAGGATTAGTACCTGTAACTTGCATCGCCAGTGGTAAAGTTAAAAAAGCATCTCTATCAAAATTTTGGAAAAGCGTAACAGTTAGCTGAGTATTATTATTTCTAGCGATTCTAAAATCCTCACGCCATACACCATCAGAGCCTTGGATAAATTGAAAATAAATCCCGTTTCTTACAATAAAAGCTCTGCTGTGGCCATCAATATTAAGCGTAACAGTAGGAGTATCGCCATAGCCTTCCACATCCACAATATTTACATGCGAAGCTATAACGTAATTCCCTGCCTCATCTTTAATATAATTGCCAAAGTTATCTACCGCATAAATTTCAGTATTAGAATATAGCTCATTAGAAAAGCTAACATCGCTACCATCAATAAGGAAGCTTAATCCACTTCCTACATTAATCACGTTTGCAGTATTTTTCATACTAAGTTCAATAGCTGGCGCTGTAGTCATTACATTAGTAAATGGATAAGAAAACTTATCGCCATAAACCATATCGCGAGTAGATGATGGCGACGTTGAAGTTGCAGCTAAAGTTGTCATAACTGGAGCTGCTGATGCTACTACTGCTGTTGCTAATGCTACTGCTGCCATTTTTCTTTGTAGTTTCATATTAAATTCCCCCATCTTTTTATATTATCAACATTATGTAGGGCTACTCCCTACTTACATTACAAGTATATACTATACGTTGACATACGTCAATATAACTGCGCCATTTGTAAAAAAATTGTAATATAATGCGTTGATAATAACACTGTAGAATGCTAGAATGTAATAAAATTGCAATAAAAAAACAGGCGACATATCACCTGTTTACTCTTCCACCAACTCCACAACCTTCTCATTCACCGCAACAGGATGAATTTTAACATGCACATCATCAAGCTGAGAAATCTCAACCTCAGCAGGAGCATTCATCATAACATCCATAGCGTTTTTATTCATAGGGAATGGAATAATCTCCTTAATGCTATCCTCACCAGTAATTAGCATAATCATCCTATCAACCCCAGGCGCAATACCAGCATGAGGCGGCGCTCCGTAGTGGAAAGCATTATACATAGCAGGGAACTTAGCTCTAACAACATCCTCACCAAGGCCCACAATGCTAAACGCCTTAACCATAAGCTCTGGGTCGTGATTACGAACAGCGCCCGACGAAAGTTCAATGCCGTTACAAACTAAATCATACTGATACGCTAAAATATTAAGAGGGTCGTCATTAATTAACGCCTCCATACCTCCTTGTGGCATAGAAAACGGATTATGGCAAAACTCAATCTTACCAGAATCTTCATCTAGTTCATACATAGGGAAATCAACAATCCAGCAGAATTCATAACAATCCTTTTTCATATGAGCATCACAATTAGCGCCTAAGAAATTACGAAGCACACCAGCAGTTTTTTGAGCCTTAGATTTAGTACCAGCAGTCAGCCCAACAAAATCGCCAACTTTTAGTTTAAGAGTCTTAATAACATCCTCTTTAATATCCACCAAAAACTTACTAATACCGCCTACAAAATCGCCCTTCTCATCATATCTAAACCAAAAAGCCTTATTTTCAGCCTGCACAAACACATCATTACAGATTTTATCAATAACTTTACGGCTTGCTTCAAACTTATCCACAACAATAGCCTTAACGACTTGTCCATCAAACGGCTCAAAGCCACAATTAGAAAGCAACGCAGTAGCATCTTGCACAGTTAAATCATTTCTAAGGTCAGGCTTATCAGAACCATATAACTCAAGCGCTTGAAGGTAAGGAATGCGAACAAAAGGCGCGTCAGAAGCATTATTATAAATACCAAATTTGGCAAAAATAGCAGGAAGCACGTCTTCAATAACAGCAAACACATCTTCTTGAGTTGCAAAAGCCATCTCCATATCCAGCTGATAAAACTCGCCAGGCGCTCTATCAGCCCTAGCATCTTCATCCCTAAAACAAGGCGCGATTTGGAAATATCTATCGAACCCAGAAGCCATAAGAATTTGCTTAAACTGCTGTGGAGCTTGAGGCAAGGCATAAAACTTACCAGGATGAAGCCTAGCCGGCACAAGATAATCCCTAGCACCTTCTGGCGACGAGCACGTTAAAATAGGCGTAGTGATTTCAATGAAACCAAGCTCGCTCATACGCATTCTTATATCAGCAATAACTTTAGTACGCGTAATAATTTTATCCTTAATCGCAGGATTTCTAAGGTCTAAGTAACGGTATTTAAGCCTAGTATTATCATCAGCATCAGTAGAGCGGTTAATCTCAAACGGCAAAGCAGCATGAGTACACTTACCAAGCACTTCCATCCGAGATGGCACAATCTCAATGTCGCCAGTAGCAATATTCGGATTTTTGCTAGAACGCTCTCTAACAACGCCTTCAAACAGCAAAGTGGATTCGGTATTAATAACAGAAAGCCTATCCATCATCTGCTCAGAATCAATAACAATTTGAGTGGTGCCATAGAAATCTCTAAGGATAAGAAAACCTAGGTTTTTAGAAACTTTACGCAAGTTTTCAAACCAGCCTACGACAATAACATTTTCATCCTCGTTTTCAAGGCGTAATTCATTACACGTATGTGTTCTAGATTGCATATTAATCACTTCTTTCATATAATATATAGGCGCAGTATAGCATAAGTCAAAACTTAGTTCAAGGCGCATAAAAAAAAGGCCGAAGCCTTTTTAATTTTCTAATTTCTCTAAATATGAAGTATAAGCCTCTTGATAAGTATCAAGAACAATAGATAAACCAAGCTTCTCAAGCTCCGCTAAATACATATCCCACTCAGCATCAATAACGCTAGGGTCGCCAATAATCCACTTTTGCACCATCTCATTAGTATACATATTAATGTTAGGCAGCCTATTGTCAATTACCTGCTTTTGCTCAACATTCCAAGGTAGCGGCGGCATCTGGATTACAGAGTAATCATTTTCGGTATATAAATCCACCCCAGCACGCCCGATTTCATGAGTCCACTGATATTCGTATTCATAATCCATCCAATAACCATGCTTTAGCTGCGTACCAATGTAAGTTTCCAAAAAGATATTAACAGCAACATTCTCATCATTGTTTAAAACGTAATCATTAAAAGTAGGTTTGCCATCAACCATATCATAACTTAAGCCTTCCACACCGTAATTACTTAAAATACGCCCGTAATCAGAATAAATATAATCCATATAAGCAAAAGCCGCCTCAGGATTGCTACAATTAGGAGTCACAGCCCAACCATCAGGCTTAACCTTTAGACGAGAATGCTCTTCCCACTGATTGCCAGTAGCAGTAATAGGAGGCGCAATAACCTCAAATTTAAAGCCATCAATGTTAACGCCGTCATTGTAAGCTGAAGTAGAAGGAGTCCATTCATGAGTCATACCGCCAATATCTTTAGGCAAATACTCAACGCGAGAAGCAACGCCTTTAGTGAAAATTTCTCTATCAATAAGCCCCATATCATACCAACGCGATAGATTTTCTAGCCCCACTTTAAACTCTGGAGTAGACCACGCAAAATACACAGAACCATCCTCAGTTGGAATAACCTTTTCAACGTAACTATCCATACCATAGCAACGAGCATCCCATAAATTAACTAAACGCATCATCTCCATCCAGTTATCATTAAAATACGGAATTTCATCGTTAATGCCATTGCCATTAGGGTCATCATATTTAAAGGCAATAAGCACATTTTCAAGCTCCTCAACAGTAGTAGGCACCTCTAGGCCGAGATTATCCAACCAGTCGGTGCGCATAAAATATGTACGAGCAACGCCGCCAGATTGAATGTAAGGAATGTGATAAATGTTACCGTCCCAAGCGGTAATAGCAGCTTCTACATCAGGATTATCATCTAGAAACGCTCTAAAGTTAGGCAAGTTATCCCAGTAGTCATTAAGAGGAAGGAAACCGCCTTCTGGCCCATATTGCATAAAGTAGCTAGCAATGTTATCACCGCCATAAATATCAGAAGGAAAGCGGTCAACAGCTTGCAACAGCAGTTGCTCAACAGAATTAGTACCAACTGGATTAGCAGTATTTTTTAACGAAATATTCGTAATTTCTTGCATTTCTTTAAAAACTGGCCAATCTTCGTTAAAAGCATACGTATTTCGCGCATGATAATGGAAGGTGAACTCCTCAGGCTGAGCTAACGGAAAATCCATCCCCATTGGAGAGCCATATTCATCAGTCCACGTTTCATTAGTTACTGCTTCAGTCTCATTAGTTGCTGCTGGAGTTTCATTAGACACAACAGGAGGTTCAACCGCTGGAGCTTCAGTTGATGCCGAACTACAGCCTACCATAACCATACTGCCTATAATAAAGAAAAAACCTTTTTTCATATACACATCCCCCTTTGGATTGCTTATACATAATTTAACAATTTTAGGTTTAAATTTAAAGCTTGATTTGAGTATATTATATAACACAATTGCCCTAATGTCAATGTATTTATAATGTTTTTACATATAACCTTTTGCTATCTCTTCTTTAATTATAGTGATAAATTATAAAAAATTTAACATTGCTTAATCCGATTCATTAAACATTTAGCTATATTATTAGCAAGCGCTACTGGCACAGCATTACCAATAAGTTGCTCTAAAGTAGTCTTAGTACCTTTCCATTTAAAATCTTTTGGAAACGTTTGAATTCTAGCGCGTTCAAAAGTCGATAACACTTTCACCTTACTTAAATCTGTTATTGTGTCGCCAGAATGAAACTTATAATTTGGAGGAATAGGCCGGTTAACTCCTCTTATAGTAGGACTCGGTTCATCTATGCTAAAAATCCCTCTTCTGTGATACGAACGAGGGTGTCTATAATAATGCTCGGTATTTAACTCATCTGCTAAATAGTCACGTACAGTCATAGGCATTTGGCTCTTAAGTTGTAGTAAAGGCAACATAAGAAAATCATCCTGTGCACCTAATTCCCCAATCAAAAAATAGCGTTTTCTCTTTTGTGGCACACCATAAAATGAAGCATCTAAAACGATTTGAGTTAAACCATAATTTGCACATTTTAATAACGTGACGCATTTAGGCAGCGTATCACTTCTCAAAATCCTATCTACATTTTCCATAACAAACCATTTTGGTTTCAAATTACAAATATAATTGATAAAAGTCTGCGTTAAAACTGCTCTACCTAAAGATTCATTACGCTTGCCAGCTGAAGAGTAATCTTGACAAGGAGGCCCACCAATAATAACATCTACATTTAGTTGCTTTAAATATTCAATAGATAAGCTCTCACAGTTTGCTAAAGTAGTCTTATGAGAAAAATTCTCCCTATATACTTCTATAGCTTTATCCCAGTTATCAAATGCTTCACATATCTCAAAGCCAGACTGTTCAAATCCTAAAGACAATCCCCCGCATCCACAAAATAAATCTATTGTTCTCATATAAAGTCCTCCTCTAAAAATAAATCTGGGGAATTATAAATAATAGCATCAAACCTACGTTCTGGACTTAATAAATTTTGCCCACCGCCTAAAATGATATTTTTAATTTCGCTCTTAAGAACTCTAGGCTTTGTTAACTCTTTACAATTCATAAATTTATGAGTAGTAGCTCCACTAATAGCAAACGCCTTATCATTCTTAGTGTTATAAGATAATGTATCAATGATATTATCTCCCTGAACCTCCCATCACTAAAGTGACGGGGTTCTTGGGTAAAGACAACCAATGTTATCTAATTTACCAAGCTATCCCCGTAGTTCCTACGGTTCTTGTA
>MDJM01000078.1 GCA_001994995.1 Candidatus Parepulonipiscium sp. PG-Nuni2H_MBin01
CATCCTACGAAAGAAACTGCACCTATTAATCCTAAAGTTAATATCAACGCTTTTTTCATAGTCCAAATCTCCTTTACTTATTTTTAGTATAAGCTTATTATAGGCAATCTAAATTTTTTTATACTGTTTTATTTATCCATTTAGATTAGTTTAAGACTATGACCATTGTATCTAATCCGATGTTATCAAAAAGCCAAATGCCGTCTTCTTCGCTTACCATAATAGTTTCACCCGGCATTGGCGAACCCAAAATCTCTTCGCATTCTTCAATTACTTTCCAATACTCATCTCGTAATATTGCATGTATAATTAGTCCTTCTGATAATTGTAGCCAACTATTAGCACCTTCTTTTGTCTCGTTGTTATAATAACTATCACCTTTTTCCAATACGTAATATGTGCCCATTTGCGTTGGAGAAATTTCCATTCCTATTGTGCATACAATTTCTCTTATTATTTCTTGCCCTTCATATACAGAAATTTTGCTAGGCTGTCCTAAATGTATAGTCATCCAAATTCTATCTTCTTTAATTGGCACTGTAGTAAAGTTTAATGGATACCTTTCGCTTTTTTCTCCTGTTGGACTTATAATTTGTACTTCTGTCGAATATGACGTATCTGGCTTTAACACTTCCCAAAAATAAAATATAGCTTTTTTCTCACCAATTAATTGTCCTTGAATTATTCCTTCTTCAGTATATAAATATGCTTCCTGTATTGGTGTATCTGATGTTATAACAATTTTTGGGAAAATTCCTATCCAGTTACTATTATTTGGAGGAGTGATAGAAGAAATTATTGGTTCCTTGTCTGTTACAATAGAAATTGATAAGTCATTTTCCAATATTTGTTTTGAACTAGAAGTTAATCCCTCTTTAAATAATATAGTATACTCCTGGTCATTTTCCAAAGTTGTTTCTGGCGTAAATTTAAATGTCGTAGCCTCTGATGTGGATGTCCCATTTAACTTGCTATTATGTATTGCTTCAATTTTAAACGAGGCTGTCGCTTGTGTATACTTTCTTAAAGTGTCTGCATGTATTGGAGTATTAAACGTAACTTCAAACGAGTTATCAGACGCTACAAGTACTCTTTCCGTTGGTGCCACTATTTCAATCTCAGATTTAAAGTCCATATTTATTCTCTTATTCTTCTTTAAAAAAGAAAGCTGTGTATTAGCTTTATTTATAGACAACCTTACAGTTTGTCCCCTTATTACTCCCGTTTCAGTTAGTGTTAACTGCACTGTATTCTCATTAATCCATTCAGTCTCAATCAAAATGTCTTCACTAGGTGAAAAAGCAGGCGTTACACTTATGCTTTCCTCAAAACTAGATTGGTCCATTGGCATCATAAAATTAATAGTAACTGTAGCACAGTTACCTTCTACACTCACATGAGAAAAACTGCCTGCGGTTAGTATATAGCTAGCAACAATTACAATAAGCGCAATTGTTGCTGCTGTAATTATATTCTTTTTTTGCATTGTATTCATCCTTTCATTACATAAGTAAACAACAAGAGTTTTCATTCTTTTTATTATATGTACCTGTCCCATTTATCATAACTATAATATATAAATAGTTGTATAATGTATATTTTTATAGTATAATTTAGTAAATATCTAAATACAGGAAAGAGGTTTTTATGAAAATTTTAGTTTTGTCAGACCAAGAAAGTCCTTATATTTGGGATTATTTTGACAGAAGCAATTTTGAAGGGGTGGAGTTAGTTATTTCATGTGGCGATTTAAAGGGCATATATTTATCTTTTATCGTAACAATGCTTCCAATTCCCTTATTATACGTTCCTGGCAATCATGATACTAAATATGTAGACGAACCCCCTGAGGGTGGAATTTGTATTGACGATGATATATTTGAATATAAGGGTATAAGGTTTGCTGGTCTTGGGGGATGTATGGAGTATACAGGCGGGGTATATCAATACTCTGAAAAAGTTATGAATAAACGGGTGAAAAAGTTACTCAAACTTGCTAAAAAACGTGGTGGCATTGATATATTTGTAAGTCATGCCCCCACTTTGCATTTAGGTGATGGCGATGATTGGTGCCATAAAGGTTTTGATTGCTTTTATAATATATATAACACATGCTCTCCTAAGTTTCACTTTCATGGCCATCAGCATCTTAATTATTCAGCCAAGCCAGAACGTTATATCACTTATGAGAATACGAAAATTGTCAATGCATTTAATTATTATATATTGGAGATTTAATATTGTACATAAAAAGAAGAGGCGCACCCACCTCTTCTTTTTATTTTTATAAATTTGGCCATCCTAAATTACTCTCGTTTTGAGTACAAATTGTATCATCACCATTTAATTTCTTCTCTAAATCAACGCTATCTAAAAAGTCAGCAATTTCTCCAATTTCCATATTTTCATTAGTGCTAATCGTATGGATTTTTTCTTTTTCAAAATTTTTAAGGTGGAGTGTTACGTTCTCTCCATCTGCCTCTTCACATATGCAACGATATCCTTCTGCGTATTTTGCTTTAAACTCATCGGCTTTATTGGGCATATTATCCGCCTCCATTCATTTTTTATAAAATTATTTTGTGTAAATTATATAGTTTTAATACACAGTTATAATTTTTTAGATTTCCTTTTTTTTCTGGTAACAAAGCCGACGTTAAGTTTTAAATTTATTAGTTAAATATCAAACGTTAATTTTTGGATTTCCTTTTTTTTCTGCGACGCAGAAATTTCATGCGTATATATTGATAATGTTATAGATGGATTACTATGTGAAATTATGGTAGATAATGTACTTATATCCATGTTTGCTGCAATACAATATGAAGCAAACGTATGTCTAAATAAATGCGCATGTAATGGTCTATTTAACTTAGTAGATAGATGTTGGAAAAATGCATGCAACGTTCTTTTGTTAATATGTTTATCTGGATTTCTTTTGCTCGGAAATAAATACGGACTAGTTTTAATTAGCGAATACACATCAAAATCGTCCACTTCTTCTAACGCCTCATAATATAATTTAAACGCTTCCATCAAACTTGGATGTATAGGCACGTTGTTATATTTATTCCCCTTAGTTATAAGCAGTATAGTTTTATTTTCTAAATCTACTGCTTTCTTTTGTATAGAAACAACCTCTTGCGCGCGGCAACCTGTAAATAACAATATAGCAATAATTAGTTTATTTCTAATTAATGAATAATGCTTATAGCGTGTACAACAAACTTGTTCTAAATCGATATATATAAATATATCTTTAATTTCTTGTGGTGATAATACATTTTTAGGAGCATTAGTTTTTCTAGCTTTAACGGGGTCTAACAAATGCGCTAAAGGCTCTTGACACAGTTTTTTTGCATGACAAAATTTTAAGAACTTACAAATTACAGTATTTTTACGTTTTAATGTAGATGGCTTAAATCCCTCCATAGAAATTTTCATTGCATATTTTTGAAAATCTAAATAAGTTAGTGTATCTAATTCGTTAGTTTCTATTAACACATTCCACTGCACTAAATCTTTTTTATAAGCAATTATTGTATTATGTGATAATTGAGAAAATTTAAGCGAAATAAGAAACGCTTCTATTGCTTGACTAATTTTCATTACTAGTCCTCCTTTGTATTAAAATAAAAAAGCCCCGAAGGACTTTTTTAATAAGGCTTTGTATAAACTTTATGGATTAGATAATATAAAGTACCGATAATTACACCACCTATTATGTTACCTATTCCTACTGGTAGTGCGTTATTAAGTAGAAAGTTTTTCCATGTTATATCGGCTAATTTATCCGCATAATATCCAGCTTCAATTGCCATATCCACCAAATGTGGTTGATACTTAGCAAATATTGCAGTTGGCACATAATACATATTAGCAACGATATGTTCAGATGCGCTAATAGCAAATGCAAATATTGAGAAGAATCCCGCTAAAATTTTACCTGCAGTGTCTTTGGCACTATATACCATAACGATACCTGCACATACAAAAATGTTACATATAATTCCTAAAATCAAAGCTTCAAAAAACGGTAAGGTAACTTTTCCATGCGCTGTTTTAAATACGTAATAAGCAAATGCCCCATCACTCATAGTAAATAGCCCTGAGTATGCTTGTAAAAACGCCATAAATACTGCCCCAATAAAGTTTCCTAGTAAAACAATTGATAAATTTTTTAAAAACTCATACGCTGTCACTTTCTTCTCGTATACTGCCATAACAATTAGACAGTTTCCAGTAAATAAATCTGCGCCGTTTAACACTACAAACATTAGGCCAACAGGGAATACAGCTCCGGTTACAAGTTTAGTTAACCCTACGTTAGAAATATTATGAGCAGCAGTAGATGATGCAATTGCGCCTAGAGCAATATACAATCCTGCCAATATTCCCATTAAAAGCACTGCCAAAAATGTACGGTTAACTTTACCTATACCACCTTCTATTGTGTATTCGGTTATCTCTGGTGAAGTTAAATAATTATTTCTTGCCATTTCATCACTCCTTCACCAATATTTTATCATTCCCTAGTCCTAAATTCAATACATATTTAAAAAAACTATTTTTTCTTTTTTGTATTTTGTAATTATTAAATAAAACAATTTTAATTTCTATAATAAGACTAGCACTAAATTAGCACTAGCCTTATATTTATTGGAAATATCCATCAATTATCTCACATAATTCATCCATTGGATAATATACATTGCCTTCTAAGTCTTTAAATGTATTTACTTCCTTTAATGTCACACTATCAATAATCGCTTCTAAATAATAATCTGACACATAATAAGTTTCGTCATATAAATAAGATGGCAAAGTGTATTTAATATACTGACCATTTACCACATTAGCATTAGCACTCACTTCATGCAAAAATATGTCACTAGCCCACAAACTACGCACATGTTGAACTATATCAGAATCTAATGAAATCCTAAAATCATCATATCCGCTATACTGTCTCATATCCACATCCACATACAACATAGCCTTAATTCTTGGATATTGCGTTGGAAGTTCATTATAAAAATACGTTAACTTATTTTTCGCATCTGCAATAGTATAAGTGTGATCAATAGAAGAAAAATTAGATATAGCAAGCCCTGAAATAATTAGTGGCTTATTCGCTTGATACGTCTTATACCATAAATCAATTTCTTTGCTTATATTATATTCAGCCAGCTCTTGGTTAACATACTTAGTCATATATATATTCAACCCTACCCAATCTACATAAAAATCTCCAGGATAAAACATAGTTAAGTTCTGAATTTCAGTAGAATCCATACTCCAAACTATAACTGCTTCTGGCACATATTTTTTTATTAATTGGTACGCTTCAATATACTTTTCTTTATAATCTCTAGGGTCTGTGATGTCAGAAGTTATTGGATATAGCTCTATAAAAATAGGAGTTTGGTACATAGAACTAATATCGCCAATTAAATAGTACAAATTTGCAGCAGGGTCATCTGGGTCTAATAAAAATTTTATATATGGAATTTGTTTATTGGCAATACAAGCTAATATATCGCTACTAGTTATAGAATTTCTCCTAGAATACTGCAATACTTTAAATGCCATCTGAGTATCCATAACAAGTTCAAATGGGTCTACAAGGTCTCGGTTACCCATATATGCACCTAAATAAATGCCTTCCGTAGGTTCATATGGCCCTAATTCAAATTCATTTTTAATATATAAGTCAATCTGCTGTTCTTGAAAAATCGGTTGTACTTGTACTACTTCTTGCGCTATTTCCTCCGTCTGAGTTTGCATAAAACAGCCAGTTAAACTAAAACACAAAATAATGGCAGTCAAGATGTATTTTTCCATATTTCATCACCTCAACTAAAATTATTAACAATTATTGCCAATATTATGCATATCATCTATATATTTTTGCAAAGATTTAAGGTAATGTAAGTAATATCCTTTCTCCATTTCAATTTTATACCCATTCTCAAATTCTTTATAAGGAATGGATTTTCGTCCGCCTTCTTTTTCATTAATATAATATTGCTTTATAATGTCAAATGGTAATATATAGTACTCATCATACTTTTTAAAATGCACTATTATAAATGCAACTCCTTCTTGCTTAATAAAACTTTCCATAAATTCAATTTGATGTTTATGTATGTTTGCAAGAGGGAGAGAACTGCTAGCCGTTTCTTTTGCATCAAAACATACACCTATACCCTGAATTATACCAATATAGTCCACCGTGCTTTTTTCCACAAAGTAAGCAAGTGTTATCAGTTTCCTCTGTTTATCTATATTAATAGGAGTTATTGGAGTAGGAATTTTTTGTATTAAAGCTAAGTTTCTTTCTTTATACATATCGTTAGTTATATTAATTAATTGCTCAAGTGAGCTACCGCGTAATTGTGTTGCCATATATTAAAAACCTTTCTGCATTTGTTAATGCCCAGTAATTGTATATAATCCCTTTATTTTATATGTATTACAATTTGTTTTTTAGTAAAAATATATTATAAGACGGGAGGGAGTTATTATGGTTAAATTTTTATTATGGGTCGTATTTAAACAACGTGATTTTTTTAAATTGCCCCCACTTACACAAGCTGATATATTTTTTCAACACAAACTTTATGCTCGGGCCGGGCTTTTATATTATAGCTTGGAAAAATACGATTTAGCAATCAAGAGTTTTCAAGTTGGTAATTCGTATAAAAATTTAGTTCTTACATACAGTAAGACAGGACAAGTAGCCGAAGCTCTAGAAACTGCACAGCAACATAAGTTATATGAGCAAGCAGCAAATATATGCTTAAAGATTGGAGACGAGGCTAAAGCAGCACACTTTTTTAGTTACTTTAATCAACAAACTGCTGCTCAGTTATATAAGAAAACCGGACAATTGTATGAAGCCGGTTTATGCTATATTAATATTGAAGACTACGCTCAAGCTTATAGTTGTTTAAATCAATCAACTGCTGGGTTAGCTAAATTAGAAGAGATTGCTACTGTACTATATTTTGAAAAGAAGTATAAAGTGGCCTACAACATTTTTATAGATTTGCAGTGTCTACAGTCGGCGTTATTATGCGCTAAAGCAGTTAATAACAAGGATTGGATACTTTATACTACAAACTTAATTAATACAATGGCTTCTGCTGATAGCCAAGCTATTTAACTAGATGCGAGAAAACCTTCTCCTTCTAACACTTTAGCAAACAATGATGGGGCATTTGCTGTAAATACTTTATGCTCTAAATAAGTAAGCGGTGCCTCACAAACTTCAAATTTAATTTTATAGGCATATAAAAACTGTGATGATAAGTTATAGTTTTGCTTAAAATAATCATTTATAGCAGCCTCTCCATATTTATAATCACCTATTATAGGGTGGCCTATTTGTTTTAAATGTGCTCTTATCTGATGTGTTTTACCCGTTACTAACTGCACCTCAATTAATGTTAAATCTCCTTTTTGCTGAATAGGCATAACTCTAGTTTCTATAGGCTTTGCTCCATTTTGCTCATAGTCTAAAATTATCACTTCATTTTTACCATGTTGCTTCCTAT
Source organism: Candidatus Parepulonipiscium sp. PG-Nuni2H_MBin01 (assembly GCA_001994995.1). Lineage (GTDB taxonomy): Bacteria > Bacillota > Clostridia > Lachnospirales > Cellulosilyticaceae > Parepulonipiscium > Parepulonipiscium primum. Next base: position 7,560 of record MDJM01000078.1, read on the forward strand.
GATATGCATATAGTGTAATTGGCTTTTTTATAACGCCTTTAACTATCGCAAGATAATTTTTAGTAATGCATTGCTTCTTTAGCATATTACTTAAAGCAGTGGTAGCAACTAAATTTTTACCTACTACTACAATACCAGAAGTATTCCTATCTAAACGATTACATGGAGAAGGCCTAAATCCATTTACAGACTCACCTAAATAACTAAGCACCTGCTCTGCCAGGCTATTATCATCTTTAGTTGCCTTTTGGGTAAGTAACCCTAGCGGTTTATTTACAAGCAAAATATTGCTATCTTCATAAACTACCTGAAACTTTACTTCCACGTTAGCTATAGAAGTGTCTCCTGCTAAATCTATTAAAGTTTCATCTAATAAAAATACCTTTATAGTATCGCCTTGTTGAATCTTTTCATTTCCTTTCGGTTTCTTACCATTATATTTAATCTTATTAGTTCTAAAATATTTATATAGTAAACTAACCGGACAATTCCTTAAATACCTTATCATAAACTTATCTAAGCGCTGATTAGCTTCTATATCCGAAATTATAATTTCTCTCATTATTTTTCCTACCTATCAATAACATTAAGCCCTCCATATATGACTATAGGAGGGCTTAGCGTTATACATTAATAATTGTTTTAAATATATCCTTACTCTCATCCACACTAGTAGTGTTTCCAAACACGCAATACTGATTTTTATCAACAATACCTTGCAACAGTGGTGCAAAATTTCTTAAAGTATTGTTATCAGTAGCAAAAAGCTCTCTGCGTGATTTTTGCAAATCTTCTTTTGTAGTTCCTGTAAAATAGTAAATTTGAGCTGTAGCACCTTCTGTATAAGGTGTGAAAGGGAAATCTAAAGTGCTTACTGTTCCAATTAAATATTGCAGCAGCTGTCTATCATTCAAATCGATATTTCTAATATAATCCCCAATCCGTCTATACGTGTCTAAAGTCTCTATTATATTAGGGTCACGATATGATACAAAAAACACATTTCCACTTCTTCTAAAGTCCGAGAAACAGCCATATGCACCATTTTTAACACGTACTTCTGTCCACAGATAATCCATAGACAAAATACTCTTAAGCATCTGCATACTACCTGTATAATCGTAGCCTAAATCTTTAAAATTATATCCCATAGCTACATAGTTTACATTTCCAGCATATACAATAGCTTCTTTAACCGCAGTTTCAGTAAATTCAATTGTGGAGTTATCAAACTCACCGCTTTCAAACTCAGCTAAATTTGCATTAACACTATCTAATACACGCTCAACATTGTCCTCATCTACAATTACGCCCACTTGTATTCTACTCCTATTTCCAAGTATTTTATAGGCCTCTTTTAAATTTAATACAAAATTTTCTTTTTCTTGCTCCCAGTTATCCACAACCATCTCTACCATATGGTAGAACGTAATCCCTTTTCCTAGCTCCTCAAACTCTTGTAGAGGAGTAAAATGAGACAGCAGGCGACTTATTGCCACCTTATGCCCATCACCGCTTAGGGCAACTTGCATCATAGCGCGTAACTCTTTTAATATTTCTAGCACTCTATCATAGTCATCAAATTTAGTATCTCTTAAAATTTCACTAAATATAGATAGCTGTTTATCCAGATATTGAGTAAGTGCTTTGTTTTTTATAAGGAAATAACGCTCATTTTTTCCTTCTTCTTTTGTATTAGCAATACCCTGCAAATGATATTCCATCCCACCTAAATACTTATCAATCTTAGCCGACAATTGCTCATAGGTACTCGCCTTAGTATCTAGCTTGCCTAAAATGCCCACTAAAGCACCTAAATAAGGTATAATCTGTTTATCAACGCCTTCAAGGTGCACATACCAACTTAAGTAACAAATTTTATTAGTAAACACCTCAGTTACTATATAATCTTTGCCATCTCTAGCAATTAGCTCATACTTAGGATACAATGGCTCAATAGTTAATTCATCTTTAGTAAGCAGCGGAATGCTTTCAATCTGCTGTGGGTCATCTTCTAAAGTTTGAAACTCTTTAAACGCCTTAGTTTCATCAATATACTGCTGTAACTGTTCTTGTGATAAACTAGCTTTAACAGCAGCTAACTTTTGTGTAATCTCATTTTCCTGCTGAATATCCAACCCTTTTACAGGATATAGCTTAATTTTAGAAGCATGAGTGTTATTAAGAATATAGTCTCTAATTAAGTTTTCAAAATAACCTTCATTAGCCAACTTCTTAATCTGCGCCAACTCATGCTCATACTTTAACTGTTCAATCGGATTTTTATCATAAATCCAACTCTTCATACTAGTGATAAAATATGACAGCCCTTTAGAATAACCCCTAGACTCACCTTCTCTTAACGAAAACTCCCTAACTTGAATAGCCCCTTCAATAAGGTCCTTATCAATCCCATTATTACAAAGCTCCGTTAAAACTTCATGAATAATCTCATAAAAACGCTCTTCTTTATCTGATGCCACATTTTTTGCTACTACACTAAACATAGGCTGTCTTACATGAGTTTGCAAAATACCAAACACATCATCGCCAATGCCCTCTTTTAGTAAAGCCTTTCTAAGAGGAGATGCTGGCGTATCTAAAAGTATATACTCTAGTATACCTGCGCCTAAAACAAACATTTTATTGGTCGTTTCACCTATTACCACATTATATGATAAATAAAGTTGATTCCCTTTCTCTTCTGTTACAGAATAAGGATACGCATTAGAAACCACTTCATCAAATGGCTTTTGTAGCGGGATAGCAGAATCCACATGTTGATAATCAAAATTAGACAAATACTCCTTATCAATAAACGTAAGAACTTCATTAATATCCATCTTACCGTATAAAGCAATATAACAATTAGAAGGATGATAAAAAGTTTTATGATAATCCTTATAAGCCTCAAACGTTAACTCAACAATATTTTCTGGCGCTCCACCAGATTCGTAGTTGTATAAATTATCTGGAAAAAGAGATTCTTTAATTTTCCTAAAAATTACTTCTTCTGGCGAAGAAAATGCACCTTTCATTTCATTATACACCACGCCCTTATAAACCAAAGGAGCATCCAAATCCTCTAACTCATAACGCCAACCTTCTTGCATAAGGCGATACGGGTTTTTATAAATGCTAGGAAAAAATACAGCATCTAAATAAACATCCATTAAATTATGAAAATCCTTATCATTTTGGCTCGAAATGGGATAAAGAGTCTTATCAGGATAAGTCATAGCATTTAAGTAAGTGTTTAAAGAACCTTTAGCCAGCTCCACAAACGGGTCTTTAAGGTCAAACTTCCTTGACCCACACAAAACAGAATGTTCCATTATATGCGGAACCCCAGTGCTATCTTCAATAGGCGTTCTAAACCCTATACCAAAAGTTTTATGAGGGTCATCATTTTGCATATACATAATCTTTGCTTTAGTCTTCTCATGCTCTAATAAATAAACTGTAGCATCAATTTCACTAACGTACTCTTTGGCAATCTGCGTATAATTCAATATTTCCATAGCTTATCTCCTATCTGGTTAGAATAACTTATAAGTAGTATGCACTTTTAGCAAAAAAAATAACCTTCCAATTGAAAGGTTATTTTAAAAAATTATTTATTTACTAAATATTCCTCTTTACAATCCCAAGAACAGAAGTAATGCTCGGTCCCATCTATTATAAAGCGATATGCATCATTTTTTGCTATCATCTTACCACAACAATCTGATTTTACCTGTGCAATAACAACTTCCGACTGCATTTTCTTATCTTTTTCAATCACTTGTACTTCACCATTTATAATGGCAATTCCTTCAATATTAGGGTCATCACCATGCTCTTTTAATACTTTTCTAATTTTAAAAATGCCTATTATGCTATTGATAATTCCTACAATAAATAACAACATAAGAAATTGGGCTAATATAGTCATCATTATATCTTCCTTCCTACTATAACCTATTATAATCCTATCACTTCTGTGTGAAGCAAATTTGAAGTTATATATTTAGTTATTTGCAAGTTATAAAATTCTATACTAGATGTATTTTAAGAAATCCTTATCTTCCTCTTCAGGCTCCTGTGCATTCTCCCACCCTGCATATATACCAGGGGTATCATCCTCTTCAGCACTTTGACCATCGTCTACAATTAGCTCCATATTTTTATTAAAAACTTTATTTAACAAAAACGAATGGATTACTGCCAATAACGCCGGTGCAACTATAAGCACAGTTGGTACCATAAGCGCTAAATCCACCAGTATTAAAAACGAAAGAAGCATAATAAAACTAGTTACTAAATGCTTATGAGTAAATATAAATGCCAATAAAAACGTGTTTTTAACAGAAAGCTCAAATCGTGATAATATTGCGGTAGAATACAAACTGATTAACGTTACTTCAATAGCATAAAACAAAACAAAACCAGCAACTGCCATTGATACCCATAACGGAGCACTTGGCCCAGTACGGATTAAAGAATAAAAAAATGCGCTTACCCAAAGGGCAATAAGTATTAACGTTATCGGTATTGACTGTTTAAAGTTACTCTTATAGCTTTTTACAAATTCCCTAGTAATATAAGGGTCCTCTTTACGTATCTTTTTACCATACACATAGTATAGCGCCGAGGTTGAGGTTCCTATTGTAATTATAGGTAAACAACCTATTATCCAATACACCGATAAAATGACTAAGTCTGCTAATTCTGTCATAATCTTATAAAATGTTCCGTCTATATCGAATATCTTCATATAACTTCCCTCCTATTTTTATATAATATACATTATACCATATATATTCTAAATTGCATATTTCATTTTTTTAACAATTTGACGTTTTCTACTTGAAATATTCTATAATAAGACTATAATTATATATAATTATCTAAATTAGGAGGATTTTATATATGAAAGATAAAGTAGTATTAGCTTTTTCAGGCGGCCTAGACACATCTGTTATAGTACCATGGCTTAAAGATAACTATGATTTTGACGTTATTGCAGTGTGTATAAACGTTGGACAAGACAATGAACTTGAAGGACTAGAAGAGCGCGCTTACGCTATGGGAGTATCAAAAATTTATATTGAAGATGTAAAAGAAACTTTTGCCACAGATTACCTATTCCCAATGTTACAATCTGGTGCAATATATGAATCTAGATATTACCTTGGAACATCAATTGCGCGTCCACTAATAGCAAAAGTTTTAGTAGACATAGCACAAAAAGAAGGAGCAGTTGCAATTTGCCATGGCTGTACTGGTAAAGGAAATGACCAAGTGAGATTTGAGCTTGCAATTAAATCACTAGCACCACATGTAAAAATAATTGCACCATGGCGAATTTGGGACATTTCATCTAGAGATGACGAAATAGCCTATTTAACTGAAAGAAACTTACCTGTTCCTATGAAAAAAGAAGAGAGTTACAGCAGAGATTGTAATTTATGGCATATTTCTCATGAAGGACTGGATTTAGAAGACCCTAATGCAACTCCTAATTACGATACCTTATTAAAATTAGGAACTCACCCTGAAAATGCTCCTGATGAAGGAGAAATTATAACGCTAACATTTGAACAAGGCGTGCCTACTAAATTAAATGGAAATGCTTTAAGTGCAGCTGAAATTGTAAAAGCAGTTAACGAGCTAGGCGGAAAACATGGTATTGGTATTCAAGACATCGTTGAAAACCGAGTAGTAGGCATGAAATCGCGCGGTGTATATGAAACTCCAGGCGGAACGATTTTATACTATGCGCATGAAGCAATCGAACATTTAACATTAGATAGAGAAACTTATCAATATAAACAACAAATTGGGCTTGAATATGCAAAATTGATTTACGACGGCAAATGGTTTACTCCACTTAGAGAAGCTCTAGCTAGCTTTGTTACACAAACGCAAACTCATGTAACAGGAGAAGTTAAATTAAAGCTATATAAAGGTAATATTATATTACAAGGAGCAAATTCACCTTATTCATTATATAGCGAAGACCTAGCAAGCTTTACTACAGGCGATTTATATGACCATAATGATGCAGATGGATTTATAACACTATACGGTTTACCATCAAAAGTACGTGCGTTAATGCTACAAAATAATAAACAATAAAAATAAAGCCCACTGTTATTATGGCAGTGGGTCGAATGGAGACAACAAGATGAAACTTTGGGCAGGAAGATTTACAAAAGCAACTGACGCTTTGACTGACCACTTTAATTCTTCGTTATCGTTTGATTATAGATTATATAACGAAGATATAACGGGCAGCGTGGCGCATGTTAAAATGCTTGCAAAACAAGGAATATTAACAGATGAAGAATGTCAAACAATTGAACAAGGCCTACTAGAAATTCTACAAGATATAGATGGCGGAAAAATCGATTTAATGCAAGATAGCGAAGATATTCATATGCTAATTGAAACTTTGCTTACTAATCGAATTGGAGACGTAGGCAAAAAGCTTCATACAGGCAGAAGTAGAAATGACCAAGTGGCTCTAGATATGAGGCTGTATCTTAGAAAAAATATAAAAGAAATTCAGTCGCTTATAGTAGATTTATTAAATGCGATTTATAACTTAGCAACTGAGCATACTACAACATTTATGCCAGGTTATACACATCTACAACGTGCTCAACCTGTAACTTTTGCTCATCACCTAATGGCTTATTTTGAAATGTTTAAACGAGATTATAAAAGGTTTGATTTTTGTTATGACATGACAAACTGCTTACCATTAGGCAGCGGCGCATTAGCAACCACAACTTACCCATTAGACAGAGACTATGTAAAAGAATTATTAAAGTTTGATGCAATATGCGAAAATAGTCTAGATGCTGTATCAGATAGAGACTTTTGCGTAGACTTTTTATATGCGGCTTCACAAATGATGATGCACCTTAGCAGATTTAGTGAAGAAATTATTATTTATAACAGTCATGAATTTAAATTCATCGAACTAGATGATGCATTTAGCACAGGTAGCTCCATTATGCCACAAAAGAAAAATCCAGATATTGCGGAACTTGTAAGAGGTAAAACTGGTAGATGTTACGGAAATTTATTAGCGCTGCTGACAACTTTAAAAGGACTACCTTTAGCGTATAACAAAGATATGCAAGAAGATAAAGAAGCGGTGTTTGATAGCTTAGACACAATTAGCTTATGTCTACCTATTTTCACAAATATGTTAAAAACTATTACAATAAACAAAGAAACTATGTATAAAGCTGCAGCTTCAGGTTTTACTAACGCAACTGATGCCGCAGATTATTTGGTGAAAAAAGGTGTTGCTTTTAGAGATGCTCATCATATAGTTGGACAGCTAGTGCTATTTTGCACTACAAACAATTTAACATTAGAAACGTTGTCGCTACAACAATACCAAGATATTTCTCCTGTATTTACTGACGACATATACCAGGCTATATCGATTGCAACTTGTGTTAACGAACGTAATGTAACTGGTGGCCCTAGTCCTGAGGCTGTAAAACGTCATTTAAGTAAGGCTAAACAATTTATTGAAAGATGCAGTTAATTGCATCTTTTTTTAGTTAAAATTATTAAATCCTTGTTTTGTATTTAAATACATATTCTCATCTCCGTTATCTAAAATAAAAAAAGCGTTAATTATTTCTGGCGTATCTGCTTATCCACTTGTTTTAACGCCTTCTTAGAACCCCTCGCTATATCTTTTTCAAATTTGCGAGTTTTAAAATCAATAAATAAACTATCCAAATCGTAATCAGCTGGATATAACTCAGCTGCTGGAAGCAATAGCTTAACTCGTTTTTCATAAACCTCTTGAATTTGCCCATCTACCAACACAGCCAAATTTCTTTCATCATTTTGTGGCTCATACACTAAAGCTTCTTTATTAGACTCAGTCAGCAGTACTTTATCACCCTTAAAATATTGCACCGTAACAACCTCGTGCTCAATTTCATCTTTTCTTACTTTTGACTGTTCAATAGTATCAAAATTATATTGCTTAGTCGCTATATAATTTTCAGCCCTAGCTAATATATGTTGTGGAATTCCCATCTTTTTTGATATAAATAAAGCATTACTATCACCAGAACGCCCTATAACCAATTGATACAACGGCTCTAAAGTTTCCGCATTAAACTTCATAGCTGCATTTTCAAAATCAGGATGCAATAAACTAAAGTTTTTAATCTCCCCATAATGTGTTGAAGCAATTGTAATGGCACCCTTTTTATACACCTCTTCTAATATAGCAATAGCTAAACCGGCACCCTCATTTGGTTCTGTTCCACTGCCTATCTCATCAAATAACAATAAGGTAGATTTATTTGTCTGCTTTATAATAGAAGATAAATTTTGCACATGCGACGAAAAAGTGCTTAATGCATTTTCCAAACTTTGATTATCCCCTATATCCACAAAAATTTTCTCATAAATAGAAACTTCTGTTCCTATCTTAGCAGGCAAAAATAACCCAAGCTGCGTTGCTAAAGTCAACAATCCTACTGACTTTAACACAATAGTTTTCCCACCTGCGTTAGGACCTGTAATTATAAGGCTTCTATAGTCATTCCCAATAGTAAAATTAAGTGGTACAACATCACCAGCAAGCAACGGATGCTTTCCGGCAATAATATTTGTATATCCATAGTTATTAATTTTAGGCCTAATGCCATCTATAGCAACCGCATATTTACCTTTGGCGAAAATTAAATCATACGTTCCAATAACCTCTATATTTATTTTAATTTCATGCAAACAATTATATATACAATCAGTAATCTCGGCCAATATCCGATATTCTTCAGTCGCTTCCTCCATCTTAAAAACCGCAAGCGCTGCTGTATGCTTTTGAATAACTCTAGGCTCAATAAATACTGTAGCCCCTTTACTAGACTCATCGACTATAGTTCCATCCACCTGATTTTTATATGACGCTTTAATAGGAACAGCATAACGTTCGCCGCGTTTACTAAAAAAAGAATCTTGCAAATACGTCTTATTAACGCGCATAAATTTCTCTAACTTTTCTTCAATCTTCTCTTGTTCAATATCAATATGCCGTCTAACTCTTTTTAACTCTTTACTAGCACCAGAATCAACTCGCCCTTTAGATATTGCTTGATTAATTTCTTCTTCAATATTTTTCAGCGCCGTAATAGATAAACTATATTCACTTAAAGTCGGAATATAATCAGCTTTAGCTGCCATAAACTCTTTAATTTTCCTACACCCGCGCAAAAATTCACCCACCTGCAATAATCCTTCACATTCTAAAACAATGCCTTTTTCCACCTGCTCAACAATAAAGTCAATATTACCAACTCCATTAATCGGCACTCCTCCTACTGCTGACAATAACGCTTTAGCTTCTTGCGTTTCTTGCAGGCGTTTCGATACCACCTTTACATATGGTGAAGGCGTTATTTTATCTAATAAATTCTTTCCTAACTGACTTGTTGCATACGTTTTTAAATGCTCTATCAGTTTATAATAATCTAATTTCTCTAACATATTTTCATTCATTTTATAATTCTCCTAATACTTACTAGAGATGCCATTGCAACATCCCTAGTATAGCTTATCTAAAAAAATAAGTTGCCTCATAATTGCCTACTTCATTTTTGGCAACAGAAATAAAATCATATTTGTTTAAATCCAATTCGGCCATAGGATTTTCTCCCCCCAAAAATTCTATAACCAACTTATCGTCTCTTATATCAGTTTTAAAATAAGGTTCCGCTGCTAAAGAATAACTAATCCTATCATCATGTAAATCTAATTGAAACAACTGCGGACGACTATCCTGATTAATAGAAATATTATAATCAGAGCAAATAAACTGAACTGCTCCATTATTTAATGGTGACTTTATATAAGTGCTTTTATTATAACACAAAAGAGGAGCTTGTGGCGAATTTATAGTATAACTCCCAAAATTAATAGAGTAGTTATTACTTTCATTAGTTATAATAATTGGTACACTATTTAAATCATTAACATCAATTCTAATCCCTGCAAAATCATACTTACTATAATTAGCATACGAACTAGTAGACGGATAAAATAAATCGTACTTAGCACTACGCGGATTTGCGGCTTGATTTGATAGAAGTATATTAAATGTATTAATGGCTAAATTTTGTTGTAATTGTAGTTTAGTAATAGTATTTATCATAAGCATCTTCCTTTCTATACTTAGACGTATGTAGAATGCTAAAAGTTCCCAAAATACTCACAATACAAAAAACCCTCAAACAGCCACAGCCGATTGAGGGTTTCCAAACTACCTAAAAGCAATACATTCTACTTCCACCAAAACATCTCTTGGCAAAGTCTTAACAGCAACGCATGACCTAGCAGGTTTGTTAACAAAATACTTTGCATATACTTCATTAAACGCTGCAAAATCATTCATATCACTTAAAAAGCAAGTACATTTAATAGCATTTTCAAACTTAGAACCGCCTGCAGCTAAAACTGCACCTAAATTTTTCATAACCAATTCAGACTGCTCAGTAATACTTCCATAAACCACTTCCCCTGTATTAGGGTCAATTGGAACTTGCCCTGAAGTAAATACAAGGTCATTAAAAACCATCCCTTGTGAATAAGGCCCAATTGCTGCTGGTGCATCTTGTGTTGATATAACTTCCATATTGAAAATCTCCTTTTGTATTTATCTAAACATTAACTCCATAAGAATTACATAAAGCAGAAAGGCCACCGCCATAACCACTTCCAATAGCTGCAAACTTCCACTCACCACGACTTCTATAAAGCTCTCCTACCACTAACGCTGTCTCAATAGAAAAATCTTCACCTAAGTCATATCTTACAAGCTCCGTTCCATTAGTCTCATCCAAAATCCTAATAAACGCATTAGAAACTTGACCGAAATTTTGATTACGTTGCTCCGCATCATAAATAGTAACAGTAAATACGACTTTTTCAATATTAGCTGGTACATTCGCTAAATTAACAAGAATAAGCTCATCATCACCTTCGCCTACACCCGTTCTATTATCGCCCTTATGTGTTACACCACCACTATTATGACTTAAATTACCGTAAAAAATAAAATCATCTTCACAAGTAACACGCCCATTAGCACCTGCTAAAAATATACTAGTGTCCAAATCAAAATCCTGCATTCCATCAAACCTATTTAAATCCCATCCAAGTCCTACTACCAACTTAGATAATCCAGGATTAGTTTTAGTTAAATCTACCTTCTGCCCTTTTCTTAAACTAATTGCCATACTACAAATACCTCCATATTTAGAAAATTACCCATTAAATGATTTCTTATAATCTGCTTTGATAGCGTCAAGACGTTTTTTATCAGACTCTCGCTCCTTAATTGCTCGCTGCTGAATATCCTTCGTCTCTACGATACCATCTCTAATAGTCTTCCAAGTTTGCTCCAAAGTATCCATCTTAATTGAACTTGATGATGAAAGTTCTGCTGTTAACTTAGCTTGAGCAACCGTATTTTGTGCATTTTTAATTAACATCTCATTAGTCTTTTGGTCAAGTGCTGACATAGCTTCTGCTTGTACCTTCTGGCGCTTTAACATAATCGCTTGTGCTAGCGCTTGCTTAAATACCGGTAGCGTTATTATAAACGCTGAATTAATTTTACGAATTAAATTTACATTACTAAATTGCATCGTTTTAATCATAGGAATTGATTGGAGGGCTACATTTTCAGCAATCCTTAAATCATGAGTCCGCTGTGCCAACATCTGTGCCGCTTGCTCCAAATTAGTAATCTCAAATTGAATAGCACCATCTCCTGTGCGCTCATAATCCCGTCTTCTCTCATCTAAATAATCTTCAATCTCCTTCACACCTTGGTCGCCCGCAACAATATATTGCAGTAAATCATGATAAAAGTTTACATTAGCATTAAATATAGTCTCTAAATTTTCATTAGATTTATGGATTTCATCTTCATACCTTTTTAACTCGATATAAATTTTATCAACTTCCCCTCCCATACTTTGATATTTATTCAGAATATGGTCTAGTTTATTCCTAGTTTTTTTAAACAATTTATCCATAAACTTTTTATCTTCTTCTCGAATTTCATCAATATCAAATTGTGCCATTATAGTTCCTAATGCTTCTAACATCTTACTTGATTCATTAATCTTATCCAGGCTCATATTATTTAAAACAACATCCGAAGCCTTCGCAAGCTCCTCCGCTACTTCTCCTCCAAAAGTAACAATACTCGCCAAATTAGATATATCAATTAATGCAGTTAAATCCTCAATTACTTGCGAACCCTTAAGTTCACTAACTACCTGAGTCTTATCTGCCACAATATCATACGGTACAACCTCAAACCCGTCCATAGCTGCTGGTAAATTCTGAGACTGCTCTCTACTGCTGCCTCCCATATTTATTGCCATATTTCTTCATCCTTTCTATAATCGACTTAGGGTCAATAATAGGCTTAGAAGCTATATTATCCTTATTTAACATCTCCCTAGCCTTAAGCTCATACATATACTCCCCATCTTGATGCTCAATCAAAATCGGTTGCGTATAAAACCTCTCCACGCTTCTATATCCTGTTGGCGATATTACCAACGTATCGCATCCTACCAAATTCGCATATGCTAAAAATATCGCATCAGCTAAATCATGCAATTTCTCTTTTGTGTGTATGCAGACCACCTTAGGATTATGTTTAGTAAAATCAAAGTTCTGCATTAACCTTAAAAACTTCGGATCTAAATTAAGTAGCGTTGAAATAATCGTATATTCTGTTCCTTTTGTCCCCGTACCTTCTATCCATTTCAAATCAATTAATAACTGTATTTTATCCAACAAATGCTCCTGCATCTCTTCTCTTAACAGCGCAAACTTATAATCAGCATGCGACTTAATCATCTGCTTATTAATCTGCCCATTTCTAAAAAAGGAGCCTGCTGAAGACTGAAACTTATTAGACCCTTGATACTCAATAAAAGGCGGCTCCACACAAACCCTCGTTTGCTTTGGTATTACAAATGCCTGCACCCTCTTATAATAATCTCGTAAATCATCATGTCTTACACCAGAAATCTTAGCAAAAATCACTGGCATTTCTACCATATCATTTGATGTACTAAAATTAGGCCTAAATCTAAGCTCATTATTCCACAATATATCAATCTCTTCACAGGTTGTCCTAAGCGTAACACTTTTTGCCTTACCATACTGATTTTGCCTATACATACCTGTATCTTGATACATCATCTCAGTTAACTCAGCTTCAGCAGTATATGCCATAGTCCCAACATGAACATTATCTAACACAGTAGGGTACTCATCTAAACCTAAATCATCGCTATACTGTACTACCGCAGCCCGTGAATCTTCTTCAATTAAACATTTACCATCAGGACTGGGCACAATAATAACTACATCCACTAAGAGTCTTGACACAAATCTTAAAAATAAATCAACAATCAAATCAACTACTTCGCCAAAATATATAAACACAGGCACATTCTCAGTTCTAACCAAATCTTTCTCATACCTTTTAAACAACGCCACCAACTGCACAGCTTTATTCGTAGTACGTTGCAAATTATTCCCATTCTCCGCATAAATTTCCTTTACCATCTCCCCAAAATGAAACCTTACATACCCTATATCAGCTAAATTAGTTTGCAACGTATTAACTAAACCATCTATATCACTGACAATCTCCCTTTTAACCGCACTTATCTCCTGTGGCAAAACCCGACTAATCCCATTCTCAAGAACAATCCTTCTCTTACTCTCCTTAAGGTCATTATAAAACTTACTCAACGTGCGCGAGAAATTTACCTTATTATCTGCCCCTTTAAATACAACAAAAACATTACTATAATGCCCCTCAATACAACTCCTATCATTTTTAAAAGTTAAAATCCCTTCAAACGCATCGTCATTTACCCATTCATTTGTATAAGCTTTAGGAAAAATAGTTTTAGGCACCTCAACTGGTACAGGTTTTGGAGCTAAACTATGCACACTAAAATCACTTCTAAAAGGTTGCGTCTTCTCATTATAAAGCTCCGACCTCTCACCTGTAGGGTCAACCACTCTATACTGCACCTCTCCTTTTAATGCTAAGATTACTACATCCACCCCACAATTAGCTAAAATCGTTAACAAATCAAACTCATGCAAAGATAATTCACCAGCATATAAAACTTTACCAGTCTCATGTGTAGGAGTAAACTGCAACACCCTTTCAAACTGAAAATATAACCAACACATAAACTTAATATATGTGTTTTTAATAATATTTAAATTTTTCCCTTTATTCTTTAACTGTATTAACACATCATATAAATTTTGTGCTAAAATCCGTTTCACATTAGGCTGTAACTTCACTAACCACATCCCTAAACATGAAGATATATACTCTACCGATAGCTCAAAATTCTCCCCTAACATCTCTTTATAAAACCGTAAATTAGCATCAGTAGGATTTGGAATCCTCCCTTGTATAACAACCCCTCGTTGTGTTGTTTCCTTATAATACTTAACCAAAAACTGCTCAATATAATCATTTACCCCAACAAATCGGCATATATAACCTTTCTGCTTAGGTCTACTCTTAAGCGGTAAATAAAAATCATTTAATTGCATCGCTATACTCTCCTCTCTTTATCTAATATTATCCCCTATTTTTTACTAATTATCAACCAAAAAAAAGACTGAATCTATAAAAGAAACAGTCTACATATTCTATAATAACTCAATTGGTACTAAAAATGCAAATGCAATAAACAACAATATACTAACCATTGTATAAATCCCTACCGCACTAGTTACTATATCAATATCCTCCTGCTCACCTTTCTCACTAATTAAAATTGGAAGAGAAAATAATGGTGGTAGCAGTAAAAACGACACATACGAAACATCTAGCAACATACTAGAACTCATAAATTGGTCAACAACCAAAAACTTAAATAAAATACCTATAACCACTAAAACCACCGTTCTAACAGCCATTAACTTCGCGCTTTCCTTTAAATATTTAGCCTCTAACGTAAGCCCATATCCAATAGATATTAACATAAAAGGAGTCGCTGTATTCCCTATGTACTCAAGTGTAGTAATAATCCCTGCGCAAAAAGAATTTGACAGTAACATTGGTGTTAACCCTAACAGATTTATACATATTCCCACTACAACACTTATAATAAGTGGAGATTTAAACACATTCAATATTATAGAAAAATCCATCTTCTCATCTTGCTCAGAACCTCTAAAAATAATATAATATACCGTCCATACAAATACCTCATGTGCCAGTCCCATAGCCGCAAAATACTGCAACCTCTGCGTTCCATATATCATCGAAAATAATGAAAGCCCTACTAAACCAAACGAAAAACCTGTGCACATATAAGGATTATACCTATACTTCATATTAGGTATAACATCAAAAACCTTACCTCCAACCAAAAGTAAAAACAACAACACAAACGTCAAAAATACCATTGTAAAATATTCTTTCTCAATCTCCATTGTCATAAAAGTTTGGAGCAACACACATGGCAATGCAATATTTAAGATAAACTTCTTAATATCCTTCATTGCCTCTGCTGATATAAAATTCGTTCTCCTAGTCCAAACTCCCAGAAAAAAAATTAATATAACAGGCAAAACAGTTCCTATCATCGCTAACATAATAACCCCCCTTATTGGCATATCTATAATTATATTTTACCAATAGCCAAAAGTCAATATACGTGCCAATTTTCATTATATTTTAGATAACCATGATAATTGAAAGATTAATCCTAGCATTAATCATAACACTATTGACACATGGCTTGTTTTACTTTATCATGCAAATTAAATAAGGATATTATTATAAGGGAGCTAAGAACATGATTAAAACTCAAAATGATAAAATTTTAAATTATATGGGAGCAAAAATAAACCACCGTCCTTTGAGTAAACCTGCTATAATAGGAGATAGCAGTAAAAAGTTATTTAATACCATAGACAAAGTTCTCGCAGTAAACCATAATACTTATACTACATTGACAGACCTAATGGAAGAATTATCACAACTAACAACGCTAGATTTAAATATCGCATTTGCCTCTTGCTCACTTGATGAAGTAGTTAAGCTACTTGAACACACAGTAAGCACAAATGCCGAAGTATCTCAAACTACAAGTAATAGCCTAAATGATATTTCGTTAGCAATGACACAATCTGCTTCATTACTAGAAGAAATAACTTCAAAAGCAATTACTTTAACAAAAAACAATGAAGAAAACATGGATAAATTATTGGAAATTAATGAAATCAAAGATTCAGTAATTTTAAATTCCAACGATATGAAAGACAAGATTACAGTATTAGGTCAATTAGCTAATCAAGTGGGGGAAATAATTAATGGAGTTAAAAGTATTGCAGACCAAACTAATCTACTAGCACTTAACGCTAGTATAGAAGCAGCAAGAGCAGGCGAGCAAGGCCGCGGATTTGCCGTAGTTGCTGAAGAAATTAGAAAACTAGCTGTCAACACAAAACTTAAGCTAAATGAAATGGAAGAATTTACACAAAGTATGACCATAGCAACTAATGAGGGGGTTAAAAGCGTAAATAATACAGCAATCTCAATTGAAGAAATGGGCATCAAGCTAGACTCTGTAAGTGACAAATTCGACGTAAATCTTACTGACCTAGCCGAAACAGTAGAAAACATTGAACATCTATCCGCTACTTTACAAGAACTTACTAGCAGTGCAGAACAAACTAACATGGCAATGATTAGAATTGCAGAAGAAGCAGAAATAATAGACGTTCAAACTGGCGTATTAAGGGATAACGCAAACTCCCTACATACCTATGCAAAAACTCTAAATAACTTAGATACACTAATAGTAAACAAAATTAGAACCGTAGCATTAGAAATGCAAAAAACAGTACGTAGCATAAAAACTGAAGAATTCGTCAGTATTGTAGATATGGCCATCACCAGCCATCAAGCATGGGTAGACAACCTGAAACGCATGTGTCAAACGAAAATAATAAAACCTATTCAAATGGATGGAGCAAAATGTAAATTTGGTCATTACTACAGTATACTAGACATAAGCCACCCCTCAATAGCACAACAATGGAAAGAAATAGACCCTATACATCATAAACTACACGACGAAGGGCGAATAGCTATTGACGCTATAAAAAAAGGCAATGATCAAGAAGCTAATGAAGCTTACAAACGTGCTGAAAAATATTCAAATGAAATAATATCTACACTCCGTACAATACAGCAAACCGCCCAAAATGCTGACAATACAAAAAATAGCTTATTTAAAATAAAAATTTAAAGGACTGTATCACAGTCCTTATTTTAATCAACAATATCTTTGTATAACTTGTCCTAAATGCGCATCCTGAGTACCTTGACCCATAGCATTAAACTGCCATTCTCCATCCTGCAAATATAACTCACCAAACAACACTGCTGTCATATCCGAGTAATCATCCGTTAAATTATATCTACAAAGCTCCTTATCATTTCTTGCATCCACAACTCTAATAAATGCATTATCAATCATACCAAAATGTTGCTTTCTCTCAACAGCTTGATAAATATTTACAAATATTACAAGAGAATCATACTCAGAAGGTATTTGCGTCAAATCCACTCTAATCTGCTCATCATCATTCTCTCCTGCACCTGTTATATTATCCCCCGTATGCGCAACAGCTCCACTAGAATGAATTAAATTCTTAAAATAAACAACATCCTTATTATCAATCAACCTTTGATTACTAAGTAAAACTGCTGATGCGTCACAATCAATAGCTTTAGGCGCTCTAGAAAATAACCCGCCTTTTTTCTTAACCTCATCCCAACCAAGTCCAACAATAATCTTCGATAAACCTTCATTTCCTTTAGATAAATTAACCTTTTGTCCTTTAGATAAATTAACCGACATAATACCCTCCGTCTACTCAACTTCAATTCCATAATGATTACACAACGCTGCTAACCCGCCTTGAAATCCACTACCAATAGCATTAAACTTCCAATCTCCATTATGTTTATATAACTCAGCTACCACAAGAGCAGTTTCAATCGAAAAATCTTCCCCTAAATCATATCTAACCATCTCTTCGCCTGATTCTTCATTCAATAAACGAATAAATGCATTAGATACTTGTCCAAAATTTTGGTTTCTTTGCGGAGCATCATAAATAGTAACAGTAAATGCAATCTTATGAATATGTTCTGGCACCTTTAACAAATCCACAAACACCTGCTCATCATCACCTTCGCCAGCACCAGTCAAATTATCACCTTGGTGAATTACACTACCACTACCATGTTCCAAATTACCATAAAAAATAAAATCCTTATCTGAAGAACATATACCTTGCTCATTAGCTAAAAAAATAGATGCATCTAAATCAAACTCATGACTCGAATCAAATGCATTAGTATCCCAACCAAGGCCAACCATAATCTTAGTAAAATTTGGCCCTAACTTTTTTAAATCCACCTTTTGACCTTTTCTTAAATTAATAGCCATAAAAACCCTCCTACTTAAAATTATAAAAATAAAGTAATTGCTAAATCGCCCTGTTCAACATAAAATCTCAATAAGAAATAACCCTTCTTATATGTAAATATGAGAATTATTTCTTTTTTTTAGTATAGGCTAATAGAAAAAATTTGTCAAGGAAGCTAACATTCTTTCTTAATATTTACTTATTTATACCTTAAAATAAAGCAGCTGCATACCAACTGCTTTATTTCTACACAAGCTAATTACTCCTATCAAATTGCACAGTTATTGCATATGCATACTCAAACTCAGAAAAAGCATCTGGCTCATAAAAACTATCTACAGAACTTCCAGTAGAATATTCATCAACACTTATAACTTGTAGTGCAACCGCAACTTCCTCACCCATCTCCATATCATAACTTCCTTCAAAGAAATTAGTAATAAAAATACCATCATCAACAACATAATCATCTAAAGAAAATGCACTTCGTGATACAAGCCCATCAGACTGAATGCTACTATAAATACAATTACCATCAAATTCAAACATCACACGTCCAGAAATACTATCAAGAACTCTACTCACAGTGCTTAAGTGCTCCCAATTATCCGAATCTAAACTATATACATTAACCTTCAATTCCATTTGTGCACTAGGTACATTATGTTCTACATTAAAATCATAAATCGCTAAAAAAGATTGATCCGCAACTAACGCCACCATATTCTCTTCTTGTTCACTCAGCTTTGCTTCCTTAAAATAAATAGACTGCTCAACATCGCCATTATATATAAAGCTAAATATAAGAATACTCGTTAGCACTAACGTAATTTCAACAATCCCTAAAACAAAAATATTATTTCTACGCCTTTTCATAAGCTCACACCCCTTCAATTGTCCTTTAGAAATATACCTTAATATTATATGTTTCATGGTAGGAAATGGTAACAAGAATGGTAAAATTTCTATAGGTATATTATCAACAAACAATGGTAATACTTGTCTTAAACAAATATGGAGGTATAACCTTGAAAAAACTACTCTTACTAACCCTAATATCATTAACATTATGTAGTTGTTCAAACTCTCAAGGCGCAACTGGAGAAAGCTACGAAATTACTGATATAGCACGAATTGAACAATACAACCAAATAGCTATAGATGCAGTCAACAAATACTTTGATATAACCATCGATGAGAACTTAGAATTTACCAAAAAAGCCCTAGAAAGTTATATGCCTGCAAACGACGACACCGATGAACTAACTTACTTTGCAAACATATTTCAAGCTTCTAGAGCTTTAGACGACCTAGTAGATGGAGACATCTCTGCTTATGGCGTAGTATTAGATGCCAATGGAGTCGAAATTAATGGACTTCTTGTTAGCATCCTTAACGACAACTTACCTATAATCGAATTTACAAATGAGCAACTAATTCAAATATCAGAAACATTTCTGCGTAAATATGACTTAATAGAAGATGGAGACATAATTACCCACATACCAGCAGAAAAAGAATTCTCCTCAAGCTCTCAAATAACTATGCAACAATTTGAAACTACAACACACAAATTTGTCATAGGAATTAGCACGCAATATAACAAAGTAATCTACTTTGAAAAAGTAGAAAAATAACAAAAAAAATAACACTAATCTCATAACGAAATTAGTGTTATTTCTCCTTACTCAGGAAACAACTTATCTGGCGATAAAATAGCTAATATAGTTTTATAAGATGCCCCTTGATCAAACGAAAAATTACCATTCCTCAAAAGCGTAGTCTTTCCCTTATCTTGCACATACTTATGAAACTTCTCCACATCATCTATTATCCCATTTTCAAATAAAATCTTACAAATACTAAACGCATTAGTATCCTCAGGAATAAAAATCTCTACCTTATTAGGGTCAACCGGTTGCGCTGGCTCTATTGAATCCTTAGATTTACCAACTACCTCAGAATTCGGTTCAACTGGAGATACAGGGTCAATTACCCCCGCATCAACCTGCTCATCTAAACAATCTACCTCCGTAAACGTAACAATTGCCTCCAACGACGACTCAGGATTAGTTACAACTGAAATCAAACCATCCATAGGAATAGCCCACCTATCATCAAGTAACATAACAGACTCAACCCTAATATCAGGTATCGCCATCGCTGGCACAGCCTCCGCAGATGCAACCTTAACTTCCTCAACCTTATCAGTCTTATCCGCCTTCTCCGCAGCCTTCTTATTATCAACTACCTTAGAATCAGCCTTTTTCTCCTCTGGAATCAACTCAACCTCAACAACCTTATCTTCTACCTTTTTATTCTCAGACACTACCTTAATATCAGCTGCTACTTTATTATCAGTTACAACAACCTCATCAGTCCCTTTAGCCGCTGCAGTCGTTGCCTTCATCTCAGCAATCTTATCTTCAGCAGTTGGACCCTCCGCCATCTTAACCGTCTCTACCTTAACATCACTTACCGATTCAGCCTTAGCTTCAGACTTAATATCACTTGCCGACTCAGCCTTAGCTTCTGTCTTAACTTCAGACTTAGCATCACTAGCCGATTCAGCCTTAGCTTCAGACTTAACTTCAGACTTAACTTCAGACTTAGCATCACTAGCCGATTCAGCCTTAGCTTCAGACTTAACCTCACTAGCCGACTCAGCCTTAGCTTCAGACTTAATTTCAGACATAACATCATCTGTCATATCAGCCTTAATATCACTAGGTTCTACAGTACCACTCTCAACCACAGAATCCGTTGATGCCACAACCACTTGCGGTATTTGCTGCAAAGGCAACACATGAGTCTCACCATCCACAATAGTAAACGACTTAATTAACTCAATACCCGCTACAAGCAAAACACTTCCCGATACAACCATACCTAAACCAACACCGATGAGCCACACCATATATTTTTTATTTTTCATTAACGGCCCCTCGTTTCCTCTTTAAATTGATAATAAGGTCAACTTCCCCTTTACCACGATTTAAATGCTTAGCAATTTGAGTAGTATCCATTCCCTGTTGAGACATCGCTATCACCTGTTCAACACCACCTCGTGGCTGATTAGAAGCCTTCTCATGAAGAAAATGTCTAAAAATATCCTGCTTACTTCCTTTTTGCAACGTAGCATCAAGGGCATCCCTTATAGACTGCTGGCTATCTAAATGCGCCAAGCCAAAAATTCCAAAAAATACTATAGAAAATCCAAACGTAACTATCACTAATCCGATGTATGGTAAATTCTCGATAAACATATTTATCACCTCAGCTGTTGTATTTTGTGCTATCCACTTTTATTATACATGTCACTTATATTGCCTCCAGGCAATCTTCATCGTTAGTACCATAACTTAACTAAATTCGTATATCAAACGAACCTACACTACCTGTAAATGCCGAACTAGGTGCTACATCAATCCCAGACTGAGACGGCACATAGTAAATACCATCTCCCCCACCATATCGATAAGGGTCCTCCTCAGGCAACATATGCTCCACCACATCAGTCTCCACCACAGTTTCCCTTCTTCTCTTCGTCTCTGTTTCTACCAAATAAGTAAATTGCGACTGCACCAATCCCGCATGCTCTTGTGTAACCTGCACACTATTCGCAATATTAGGCGTTTGAGAATACATAGTTTGTGTATCAATTGCTCTTATCATATCAGTTCCCCCTAAGGTTTAAAATTTAAACATTCCCTTCATACAAAAATATATTACAAAGGAAACGAAATATTGTACTTATCTAGCTTGCCCTTAAGCTTAGCTATAGACTTAGTATGAATTTGAGAAACCCTTGACTCGGAAACTCCTAAAACTAAACTAATTTCCTTTAAAGTCAGCTCCTCATAATAATACAATTTAATTACCATCTGCTCACGTTCAGATAACTCCAAAACCGCAGACTCTAAAGTATCTACTATCTCTTGATTCTCTACTTGCTCACTTGGAGTGGGAACAGTTTTGTCTTCAATATTTGCTAAATATGCTTCACTCTCATCTATAGATACTAACGAATTTATATTAGTCTCTTGCATCAACTTATAATATTCATCCTTATCTATCTTCAACTCACTCATAACCTGCTCTTGTGTAGGATAATGACCATTCTCAACCTCTAACTTCTCATAAACTTTAGTCAAATCCTTCTGTTTCTTTCGCAAAGTTCTCGGCACCCAATCTAACTTTCTAATCTCATCAATAATAGCGCCCCTTATTCTAAGCGAAGCATAAGTCTCAAATTTCACTTGCTTTTGGTGATCGAATTTGTCAATGGCATCTATAAGGCCTAAAACACCATATCCAATAAGGTCGTCGAGTTCAACATAGTTAGTAAGGTAAATACCGAGCCGTCCCGCTACTATTCTAACTAATGGTGCATAGTGTTCTATTAATAATTCCTTTGTTGCTTTGGTCTTGTTTCTCCTATACCCACTCCAAATTTTATCAATGTTGATTGTGTTCACTATTTAACCACTTCCTTATTTTCTATATTTCCTTCTCACCCTTACCTATAGTCCTCACTAATAGGCTACCATTTTCTAGGTTGAGTTCTATTGTCCTACCAAACGTATCCCCAACGTCACTCGCCTTAATTGGTATTCTTAACTCTCTCAATATTTGTTGTACTGCTGCTATATTCTTCTCTCCAACCCTCAAAGTCTCAGTCTGAGCCGAAAACTTAAACATCTGTGCGCCCCCTGCTATCTTAGCGACGCAATTACTCTTCTTACACCCCTGTGCTATTAACTGATCTAACAATTCCTTAACCCCTGTATCTGCGAATTTAGCTTTATTGACATTATTCTTAATAGCAGTGCTATCTGGCAACATTACATGTACCATTCCACCAATCTTTAAAGTCGGATCATAAATTGTTACCCCTACACATGATCCTAACCCTAAAGTAGTTAACTTCTGTGGAGCTTTTGCTATCTTCAAGTCCGCGATTCCTACCTTAATCATATCACTCATAGTATCTACCTATCATCTTCATAATATTTCTTTCCGTATCTTTATCCATCATTAGTATATACGTCCCTTCAAGTAAATTATCACTTGCTTGGAATTTAGATTGGATAACGATCGTGTCAAGATTTTCATCGCAGAATTCAATTGCAGGCATGCTAAGTATTGCACTAGCCATATCAACTGCAACTTGTGGGGTAGTTAAATCAAGGGTTTGGTCTAAAAAAGTTCCTATAGCATTGAGGTAAGAACCTCCTAAAATATTTCCTAATTCGGATACTAGAGAGTGCTCTATTTCCCCCATATCACGAATATTCTCAGGTCTGTATCCCATAACACGAGATACCAACTCCATCGTACTATCTTCAGTTAAAACTAACAACAATATTGCTCTCATGCCTCCCGTAACTTCAATAAGATTTGCAACAACACATCTATCCACCACGGGAGCAAATTGGTCTATCTCAGAAATTTCTGTAATGTTAACTTCAACTACATCCATGTTAATCTTAGAATTTAACATCTGACTTAGTGCGGTTATCGCATTACCAGCACCAATGTTTGCCACTTCTCTCAACACGTCTACAGTCTGAGTGTTAAGTTCTTCCTTAAGACTGGCCATATATCCTCCTCCTCTATTCTTGTATTCCGAATGCTACTTCTACTAATCTATCATGATTTAACAGTGTAACAATTTCTTCGCCATTGGTTACTTTACCAACTCCAATTATATAACTAGAGTCTATTTTACCCTGCATTGTCGAAATACCTTCTATTTGTCCCGGCTCAATATCCAGAACCTCTTTAACTTTATCTACAATAAAACCTACCATAGAATCCTCCATACGAATAATCATAATTCGAGTAAATTCAGTTGCACCAAGGGGAGGCATTTTAAATAAAGTTCGTATATCAATAACCGGAATTATCTCTCCTCGTAAATTCATAACCCCACGAATTGCAACAGGCGACTTCGGCACTCTCATTATACTCTTCATACGCTCTATTATCTGCACACTTTGAATATCTATGCCAAAATTCTGTGTATCCATTTCAAATATGACATATTGTTTTTTCATTGTTATTTCCATTGACTGGCTCCTTTACACTAGTGTATTAATGTCTAAAATTAGAGCGACCTCACCATTACCTAATATAGTTGCCCCCGCAATCATATGAATATTAGTTAAGTATTTTCCTAATGGCTTTATTACAATCTCCTGCTGACCTATCAAAGAATCAACAACAAATCCAACCTGCTTCTCGCCCTTCTTAACGACTACAACTATAAGCGTTTCATTATTGCTTGCCTCTAGCTCTAGGATTGAATCGAGTCTTATTACTGGTATTACCTGATTTCTAAGTACAATAACTTCCTGATTTTGAACTAATTTAATTTCACCCTTATGAATATTCTCAATGTTTTGAATGTTGCTTAGTGGAATAGCATACTTCTCAGCACTAATATTAACCATAAGAGCTTGAATAATTGCTAGTGTAAGAGGTAGTCTTACTATGAATTTACTGCCTTTACCAAGTACCGTATCAATTTCTACAGTACCACCTAAAGTAATAATTTTACTCTTTACAACATCCAAACCTACTCCACGACCAGATAAGTCAGTAATTTTTTCAGCTGTACTAAAACTTGGACGGAACAATAAATCTATAATCTCTTGGTCTGACATACTATCTAAAACTTCTCGTGAAATATCACCCTTTTCAATGGCTTTACGTTTAATAGCCTGAGGGTCAATACCTTTACCATCATCCTCTACTTCAATCACAACACTATTACCATCCTGATAAGCACGAAGCTGAATTGTACCCTTCTCAGGCTTATCTAAAGAAATCCTATCCTTAGTGGTCTCCAAACCATGGTCAGCTGCATTCCTAAGTAAATGGATCAATGGATCCCCAATCTCATCAACAACAGTACGGTCTAACTCAGTCTCTTCTCCAGACATAACAAGATCAATATTTTTACCAAGCTTCCTAGAAACATCTCTTATCATCCTAGGGAAACGATTAAATACAGTCTCAACTGGAACCATCCTAACCTTCATTACTGCATCATGTAAACTAGTAGTTATTCTCTCCAAATACTCAACCGAATCACTATAATTAGACTCTGAATTATTAGATAAATCTTCATGACTTATACCCTCAAGCTGAGTCTTAACAATAATTAACTCACTAACTAAATTCATTAAAGTATCCAATCGGTCAATATTAACACGAACACTCTTACCAGTTACTTGTTGCTTAGTAGCCCCCGCCCCTTCACCACCAGCAGCTGGTGGTGTTGTAGTTGGAGGTGCAGCAGGCTTAGGAGGTGCTTCAGCAACCGCTGGCTTTGTTGGTGCTGCAACAGGCTTTGGTTGAGCTACTTCTTCAGGCGCAACCTCTTCCACCCTAACCTTACTATGACCAAGAGCCTCCACAGTAACTCCATCTACTTCTGCAACCGTCATAATCATCTGTTGCAACTTCTCATGCGACTCATCAGTAGTGAAAATTAATGTAAACTCTTGCTCAAACTTCTCATCCTCAATATCCTGAACACTAGGTATGGCATGTATAACCTCACCCAGTGGCCCTAAATCAGAAAAGATAATAAAAGCTCTTGCAGCCTTCAACATACAGGACGTAGACAAAAGCACCGAAATTTTATAAACATTCATACCAGAATCCAATGCCTGATTACGTACAAAATTTACACTCTCTGGCAATTCAAACTCATCATCAACATTTAAAGGAGATGCTGGGCTATAATCTACATACCCATCATCCTCTTCTTCTATCGGCTCATGAGTTACACGACCCGCTAAAATATCCTCCAATTGTTGAATTAAATTAGTATAACTTTCTTCCCCCTCAGAAGAGGTATTAATAATATTTTCCACATAATTTTCTAATGCATCTAAACATTGAAATAAAATATCCAACATCTCAGATGTTACAGTTAACTTCCCATTACGTATCTCAGAAAGAACATTCTCAACACTATGGGTTAAAGACTGCATTCGCATAAAACCCATTGTACCAGCCATGCCTTTTAACGTATGAGCTACTCGAAAGATAACGTTTAGGACATCAATATTATTTGGTTCCTCTTCTAATTGCAAAAGCTTTTCATTAAGACTCTGCAAATTTTCTTTTGACTCTTCAATAAAGATTTGTAAATATTGTGACATATCCATATTTATTACCTCACTTCATGCTATTTCACCAAAATTCTTTTTAATTTGTTTACGAGTGATTCTTTTCTTGCTTCTGAACTAGTAATATTCAGTAATTTACATGCCACATTATTGTACTCTATGCTAGAAGGTGCAAATTTATTAGCATAAAATATAGGTTGTTGCTGTTTTACTGCTTTAACTAATTGTGTGTCGAAAGGGATATATCCGCCATAACCAACTTTTATCTTCAAAAAAGATTCCGCCGCTGTTGCGATTTTCTTATAAACAATCTGTGCTTCTTCTTCAGAATCAACACGATTTAGCACAACAGTAAATCTAGGATTTATCTTAAAATCCTTTGTAAACGTTTTTAGCAAGGCATAAGCATCAGTAATTGATGAAGGGTCAGGTGTAATTATCAAACAAACATCATCTGCCATCTCGGAAAACTTTATAACTGTATCATTAATCCCAGCACCTGTATCAATCAATAAAATATCAGTAAGCTCACTTAAGCCACTTAACTCTAACGCAATTCTCTCTAACTGAAATTTATCGAGAAATAGCATCTCTTTAACTCCTGTTCCCCCGGAAATAAAAGGTATATCATATGGTGTATACGTTATTATCTCTTTCATTGATAACTTATCTTGAACCAAATGTGCAAGATTATATTTTGGTCTCTGGCCCAATATAAGATCTATGTTCGAGAGACCGAAATCTGCGTCTAAAATCAGTGAACTTTTGCCATGATGCTTAAAAGCCATTGCCAGATTAGCCGTAAAATTACTTTTACCAACTCCTCCTTTACCACTTGTGACTGTTATTATTTTAAATGGGTTATTACTATTATAAGTAATACTGTCAGAATTAATGCTATTTGTTTTATTTTGCACCATATCTCTTAATCTCGTAGCTTGATCACTCATATTTTACTCTCCCTAACAATAATTTAATATACTTTAGGCTTTCAAATTTATCTATATCCTCTGGCACACTTTGGCCTGTGGTCATATATGCCACCGACTTTTTAGTACATGATGCGATGTTAATTAGGTTACCTATTCCATCTGTCTCATCTAACTTAGTAACAATTAGTGAAAAATCATCAATAATAGTTTGGTAAATCGCCACTATATTTTGTACATCCTTATATTGAGTATTCAAATTCAGTACAAGAAACACCTGCTTATTATCGCATCTACCTAACAATTCCTTAAGTTCGCAAAGCTGCTCTAAGTTCTTATGTGAACGACCTGCTGTATCTATAAAAATATGATCGGCATCCTTCCACTTCTCAATGTATTTAGGTACCTCATCTGCATCGTAAATTGTTTCTATGTTCACGCCTAGTATTTCAGCGTAAGTTTTCAACTGCTCAACAGCAGCTATCCTGTAAGTATCAGCAGTTAAAAGTACAACCTTCTTATGCTGTTGCAAAACTTTCATAGCTGTTAATTTCGCTATAGTTGTTGTCTTACCCACACCAGTCGGCCCTATAAAAAAATTCACTTTTGGCAAATTATGATTAAATCTCGGCATCAACTTATTTAGTGTATCATACAGCGCTTTACTCAAATGAGTTATATCATCTGATTTCACATGCTGCAAAATTTCATCTATTATCTCTTCATGTATACCTTCTTCTATTAACGATGTTTTTAGCATTTGCGTTGGACTAGGTTCTGGCTCTTTTTCCTGCTCTTGAATTTCATGAATCTGCTGAATAAACTTATCTGCATCCACTACCTCTGATTGTTCCTCAGATAACTTCTTAGTTCTTACAGGCAAATCTTCTTCCTCATCATCTAAAGCAATCGTCATACTCCAATGACCCTTTTTAAACTTACCAAAAAGGCCAGGGTGCCGTTCTTGTTGACTACTAATAACAACGGCCCCTACTCCATATTCTTTCTTAATTTGTTGTTGCAATGCTATCTCATTTTTTCCAGTTAATTTTAGTATTCTCATCCTATACTCACCATTCCTATAGATTGTATTTCAACGCTTTGTGCAATTTCATTATAAGAAATTACAATTAAGTCCGGTACATATTGTTTTGTCAGTTGTTTAAAGTAAATTCTTACAATTGGTGATGTTAGTATTATAGGAGCCAAGCCTATAGAGGTTAACTTAGTAATTTCTTTCTTTAATCTAACAACAATTTTTTGTAATACTTGCGGTTCTAGTGATACATAAGAACCTTGCTCAGTATGTTGTACACTGTTCATTATCATTTGTTCTATAGCTGGGTCTAAAGTTATGACTTGATTAGTTGGATTGTTAAACACCCTTTTTGAAATAGCACGCGCCATTCCCTGTCTTACATATTCAGTCAGTACATCAGTATCCCTTATAGATGTTGCGTAATCTGCCAACGTTTCACAAATAGTAGCTAAATCACGAATTGAAATTCCTTCACTTAATAAATTAGCCAATACCTTTTGAACATCCCCTAAACTTAATAACTTAGGTGTAAGCTCTGCAATAAGAGCGGCATTATTCTCAGCAATATTATTAAGCAATGACTGAGTATCCTGGCGAGTAAGAAGCTCTGCTAAATGAGCCCTAATAACCTCAGTAAGATGAGTTGCAATAATCGAAGGACCATCAACAACCGTATAACCACGCATTTCAGCCCTTTCTCGTTGTGATTCATTAATCCAAAGAGCTGGTAACCCAAACGCTGGTTCAATTGTATCTATACCTTCAACTTCTTCCTCAACATAACCTGGGTTCATAGCCATATAATGGTCAAATAAAATTTCACTCTTAGCAACTTCAACTCCACGGATTTTAATACTATAAGCATTAGGTGGTAACTGAATATTATCTCGAAGCCTAATAATAGGAACAATAGTACCAAGCTCTATAGCAATTTGTCGTCTAATCATAACAACCCTATCAAGAAGGTCGCCACCCTGATTAACATCAGCAAGCGGAATAATACCATAGCCAAACTCTAACTCAATAGGGTCAACTTGAAGTAAACTAACCACATTTTCAGGCTTACGTATTTCTTCTGCGGCCTCCTCATCAGTAGTAATCTCAGATTCAACCTCTTCAACCTTTTCACGATTAGCTAGGTTACGTGCAATAATAAGCCAAACAATACTCACTGGTAGTGTAATAGAAAGTCCAATTGGAGTAAATGCACCAAGTGCAATTAAAACACCAGCCACTAAATATAAAACAAGTGGAGAATATACAAGTTGACCCATAATAGCTGTACTCATAGAATCATCTTGTTGAGTTTTAGTAACAAGTACACCTGTAGCAGTTGAGATAAACAGCGCTGGAATAGCACTTACAAGTCCATCACCAATAGTCAGAATTGTATATGTACTAAGCGCGTCACTAAACTCCATGTCCTTAGATACCATACCAATTACAAGCCCTGCAATAATATTTATAAAAGAAATTAAAATACCCGCAATAGCATCGTTTTTTACGAATTTAGAGGCCCCGTCCATTGCCCCGAAGAAACTAGCCTCATCTTGAATTTTCTTACGCCTTACTTTAGCCATCTCTTCATCAATGAATCCAGAGTTTAAGTCAGCATCAATTGCCATTTGTTTACCAGGCATAGCGTCTAGTGTAAACCTAGCTGAAACCTCTGCAACCCTCTCAGAACCTTTAGTTATAACCATAAAGTTAACAATTGAAATAATTATAAATATGATAACCCCAATAACTAGGTCACCATTTGAAACGAATATGCCAAATGCCTCCACTACAGGACCAGCATTAGCTTCTGTTAGGATAAGCCTCGTTGAAGCTATATTTAATCCTAATCTAAATATCGTTGTTATTAGAAGCATGGTTGGAAATAGCGATA
Organism: Candidatus Parepulonipiscium sp. PG-Nuni2H_MBin01; assembly: GCA_001994995.1. GTDB lineage: Bacteria > Bacillota > Clostridia > Lachnospirales > Cellulosilyticaceae > Parepulonipiscium > Parepulonipiscium primum. The sequence continues at coordinate 38,100 of MDJM01000078.1, forward strand.
AATCCAATGATTCCTTAGAAAATAGCGAACTAAGCAAAATCATTGACCCTATCGAAATATTTATTATTAAAAATATACTCAGTACTTGCTCTGGTAGCGGTACCATAATTAACGCCAAAATCGCTACGACGAAAATACCAAGTATTGCATCTCCCGATCTCGCCAACATTGAGAGCTACCTCCTGTTTATCGAATTTGTGCTATCCCCCAACTAAATCAATATATCTTCTACTAACCGATACAGGCTTACCGGAAGTTTTTTACCTGGCGCAACACAACAAAACAATGCATGTGCTAACGCTTCATCCTCATGTATCCTAATATCAGCCCCAGCTATCTCTCTAATTTTATTACCCATATTGCCCATCCCTCTTGATATTACCATTGGTGCAACACCTTTATCATATTGGATGTTTACAATATAACGACCCCCTACAATAACTAAATCCTTCATAAAACAACCCCCTCTACAGCCTGACCACTTTCTTTTAATAAGATAACAGTCTACCCTACAGTTCCCTCTAATTGATATACCAGTGCTAAAATTTCAGCAACAGCTTGATACAATTCCGGAGGGATTGCATTATCTATATCTACAGTGTAATACAAAGTACGTGCTAATGGTTTATTCTCAATAATATGAACTCCATTATCTCTAGCAATTTCTTTAATCCTCTCTGCCATAAGGTTAACACCTTTAGCTACAACAACAGGAGCAATTCCCTGCTCTCTATCATAGTGAATGGCAATCGCATAGTGAGTTGGGTTAGTAATAATAACGTCTGCTTCTGGAACAGCTTGCATCATACGTCGCATAGACATCTCTCGCATTTTCTGACGGATTTTTCCTTTAATCTGTGGATCCCCTTCAGACTGCTTATGTTCATCTTTAACATCTTGCTTAGTCATTTTTAAGCTATCCTCATGTTTATACTTTTGATACGCATAGTCAGCTGCTGCAATAAATAAATATGCACCACCAACAGTCAAACCAACCCTACCTACTATACTAGCAACATAAATCATAACTTGCTCTAGGCTCATATCATAGAATGTAAAAAAATAAGGGATTTCACCTAATATGGTGTTTAGGTATATTGCACCTAAGAAAGCCACTTTTAAAATGGCTTTTCCAAGCTCAAATAACGAGTTAGGTGATACAATTTTCTTTAGTCCTTGTAATGGATTCATCTTACTGAATTTAGGAGCCATAGGCTTAAATGTAAAAAACCATCCTGTCTGAAGTATGGATACCGCTAATGCCAGGATAAATAGCATTAAGAACACTAATCCATTAATTAAAAGTACGGCTACCAAAGCGTCAGCAACTACATGCAAAAATTGTGTTAATTTAAAATCCCTAACAATCATAGGTATTTGTGCAAAAATATTACGAAAGTTATCTAGACAACTAATGAAATATCTTTCAGCGAAAACTTGCATAAGTGCAAAATAACTTACAAGTAATACAGCAGTATTTAATTCCTGACTTTTTGCAACTTGCCCTTGCTCACGTGCCTTCTCTCGCTTTTTTGATGTAGCAGATTCTGTTCTACCTTCCGAGGCAGCTGAGGCGAAATATTGTAAGTCTAAGGCAATCATATAACTCCTAGTCACTATACACCATCCTTTAGCAAAATATTACTAAATCCCCTACCTTAATAAGGTGTTGGCATTAATCCTTTTAACACATTAAAAAAATTATTGCGTAGTAATTCTATTACTAAATCAAAGTAAAATGGCATTATATTAACTAATACTATCAACATAGTCAGCATTAATAATAGCTTAAGTGGTAAACCGATTACAAACATGTTCATCTGTGGTGCCGCTCTTGCCAGTACACCCAGACCAACATCCACTATAAGAATTACCCCTACTAGTGGTGCTGATAATTTAAATCCGATTTCAAAAAACATTGCAACTGCATCGAGTATTGTACCTACTATCTCAGGATTAAACATCGCACTACCAATAGGCAAATATTCAAAAGTTTTTACTAGTGCCACTATAAACCAATGGTAACCTCCTGATAAAATAAATACCATTGAAAATGATAAGGTAAAAAGTCTACCTAATAATGGTATTTGTGATGCAGTTGTTGGGTCATAGAATGTACTCATCGATAACCCACCTTGGTTTGATAGCAATTGTCCAGTCCAGTTAAATATCTGAAAAAATATTAGCATAGAAAATCCAATTGCTGTTCCAACTAATATTTCCTTTATTAGTAGCAAAGTATAACTAATTAAACTGCCAGTATATCCTACTACCTCAAAAGGAACAGTAAAGAATACTATCATCGTTAAAGTGGTTATAATTCCACCAACAGCTAATGCTGGTACTTTTGTTTCTAATACTATTGGAAGCATTGTTATTGTTGCAATTAATCTGCAAAATATAAGCAACCATATATCAGTATGTGCGTATAAGTCTAACAAACTCTCCATAATATCCCCCCTATACTAGGTAGATCGAAAATTTGTCAACCATCACACTAATAAATGTTGTTAATTTTGCTATCATCCATGGCCCAAATATAATTAGTGCACCAAATACACATACGATTTTCGGCACGAATGTTAATGTCTGTTCTTGAATTGATGTTGCTGTCTGGAATATACTTATTGTTAAACCTATTACTAATGCTACTAGTAGTAACGGTGCTGCAACTTGTATCATTAATAAAATCGCTTCTCTCATTGCGTCCACTATAAGCTGTTGCATGAGACCTCACTCCTTTTATCTGAAAGTTTCTAACAGTTCACCTATTATTAAGTGCCAACCGTCTACAATAATAAAAAGTAATATTTTAAATGGTAGTGAAATCATAGCTGGCGGTAACATCATCATACCCATTGCCATAAGCGTAGAGGCAACAACCATATCTATTACAATAAATGGAAGGTAAATCAAAAACCCTATAACAAATCCTGCTCTTATTTCATTAATTATAAAAGCAGGTACTACGACATACAATGGCAGTTGAGATAGTATGTCTGTTTCATCTTCAATTAGAGGTAAACCTGATAAATCCATAAATAGCTTAATATCTTCATCACGGGTTTGTCTTACCATAAACTCTTTTAAGGGTCTTGTTCCTAAATCCACAAATTGTTGTTGGGTAATTTCATTATTTTGATATGGGATTATCGCTTCTTGATTTATTTGTGTGAATATTGGGCTCATTATAAATAAAGTTAAGAATAACGCTAGGCCTATGACTATTTGATTAGGTGGCATTTGTTGAGTTCCCATTGCTGACTTTAGGAAGTATAACGAGATTATAAGCCTTGTAAATGCCGTGGTCATAAGCAACATTGTTGGTAATAGGGCTAATAATGTTAGGAAAAATATGAGTTGTAAGCTTGTAGTATACTCCATCATGTCTGGTGTTAATAGGGTTTCAACCATTCTTTTTCTCCTGTAATTTAATGTTGATGTCATCTAATTTTGTGCAATAGTTTAATTTTTCTTTAGTTCCACTTAATAAGTGGTAATCTTCTCCTATCCGTACAATGTAGAGATATTGGTTAAATGCAATAGGAAGAGCTTCTATAATTTGCATGTTTTTCTGCCCTACCCCTTGCATTTTAAATCTTGTAAAACCTTTAGTAAAATATAAAGCTGTTAATACCACTACTATAAAACTTACTAGGAAAAAAGTTAGTTCAACAAATTCCATTTACTAACCAATTACTTTTTTAATTGCTTCAATAATACGGTCAGCCTGGAATGGCTTTACTATAAAGTCTTTTGCTCCAGATTGAATTGCCTCTATAACCATTGCTTGTTGACCCATTGCAGAACACATTACCACTTTAGCATTTGCATCAAACTCTTTAATTTGTTTTACAGCCTGAATTCCATCAACTTCTGGCATTGTTATATCCATTAGAACAAGATCAGGAGATAATTCTTTGTACTTAGCAACCGCTACTGCACCATTTTCAGCCTCTCCTGCTACTTCATAACCATTCTTTGTTATTATATCCTTAATCATCATTCTCATAAAAGCTGCGTCGTCTACAACTAAAATTCTTTGTGCCATTTTCTTATCTTTCCTTTCTAATTTCTATATCCTATTTTCAGGTTTGATTATATTAGTAACCCTGATACCAAAGTTTTCGTCTATAACTACAACCTCACCACTGGCAATAAATTTACCATTTACTAATATATCAATTGGTTCTCCTACTAGCTTATCTAACTCTACTATACTGCCTTCTCCAAATTCAAGTATCTCTCTAATCTTTTTCTTAGTTCTCCCTAATTCAACGGATACTTCTAATGATACATCCATTAAGATGCCGATATTTTCAGCTGATGGTGGCATAATGTTGGTATGGAATGTTTGGAATTGGGGCATTTGAGCCTGAACATTCGGCATTTCATAGTCCCCTTGACCTCCACCTCCTTGCATTTGTCCCATCATTTGTTGTTGCTGCATCATCTGTTGCATCATCATTTGCTGCATCATAGGATCCATCATTGGTTGCCCTGCTTGCTGTCCTGTCATAGGATCCATCATTGGCTGGTTCATCATTGGTTGATTCATCATAGGCTGAGCTTGAGCTGAGATTGGATCAATTCCAGCTTCCCCTGGCATTACTGTTTCAGGCATTGGCTCTGGTGGTGGAGCAGCAGCCGGAGTTGGTGGAGGTGGTGGAGGAGGTGGTGGTGCAGTTGGTTCATCACCCATCATACCATTAAATAGATTATCTACCAAACTCTTAGCAAAGCTTATGGGTAAAATCTGCATAAGTTCACTATCAATAATGTTTTCTAAAATTTGCATTCTAAAAGCTATTTTTACAATAGTTTTTTCGTCCCCTATTAAATTCTTAAGAGTATCACTAGCAGCCTCTAGTTGAACTGCATTAGGTGGTGAGATGTCTATCATCTTATTAAACACCTGTGATAATGAAGTGGATGATGAACCAATCATTTGGTTCATAGCCTCTGAAATTGCACTTAAGTGCAGTTCATTTAATTCATCCCCGCTATCATCACCAGAGCCACCCATCATTAAATCTGTAATTACTCTTACGTCCCTTTTTTGTAGAATTAATAGATTCGTACCTGAAAGCCCGACAGTATAGTCTACAGATGTCGCTACCATATCATCTGTTATTGATTGTTCCAACTCATCTGCACTTAAAATTGTAACTTTTGGTGTAGTTATCATTACCCTGTGGTTTAGCAGTGCAAATAAGGTGGTAGCAGCGGTACCCATACTTATGTTTCCTATTTCTCCAAGGGCATCAATCTCTTCTGGGGTTAGTAAACTCTCTGGCTCATCATCATCTGATGAACCACCCAGTAGTGCATTAATTTCCTCTTGAGAAAGCATATCTCCTGGCATTAATCGTCCTCCTTACGTAAAATCTCTTTTATTTGTACTGCGGATTTGTTTTTATAAACCCCGGGACTTACTTTAAATTTTAACACATTACCTACATAAAAATCAATATAACTATTAATTTCTCTATCCAGCATTATTACATCATCTACCTCAAGTTGTAAAAACTCACGTACAGTCATTGTTGTAGTGCCAAGCACAGCTCTTAGAGGGATGTTCGTCCTTTTTAGTAGAGCCTCTACATTTTTATCTACGCGAATTTCGTCGCTATCGTTCCCACTCTGGAAACGGAACCTTGTGTTGATTTTGTCCATTACTGGTTCTATTACTATGTGCGGTATACATAAATTCATTAGCCCTTCAATTCCACCGAATGCTATGTTAAAAGTTACTAGGGCTACCATTTCATTTGGTGCGATTAGATTAATAAACTGAGAGTTTGTTTCGATTTTATTAAGTCTAGGTCTCATCTCGATAACATTTTCCCAGGGTTCCCTCAATAAGGATACCATTTTTTGTACAATTTTGTCTAGTATCGTACTCTCTATTGCGGTAAATTCGCGTATTTTTTCCATTCCCCTACCAGCTCCGCCTAAAATCCTTTCCATAAAAGCAAAACATAAATTAGGCGATAATTCTAACAACATGGGTCCTGTTAATGGTTTTACATCCAAGATAGCTAATACCACAGGGTTACTTAGTGAGTTATTAAACTCGGAGAAAGTCATAGCCTCTGCACTTATTACTTGAACGGGTATACCTATCCTAAGGTAACCAGAGAGGTAGTTACTTACTAGCCTTGCATAATTTTCGCACATGATTTCCAATGTACGAAGATGCTCTCTTGAGAATTTTGCTGGCCTTGCAAAGTTATACTCCTTTACTGCCTGTTTCTTTTCTTCTTCCTGTATTTCCTTTACATCAATTTCGCCTGTTGTTAAGGCGTCAAATAGTGCGTCAATTTCATCTTGGGACAGTAGTTCGCTCATTGTTTCACCTCCTCAAGCATTAGAACTACTTTTTATTGTACGAGAAAGTCGTAAAAATATACTTCATAAATTATATCTGTTCCAAATAATGCATTTAAAGAATTTTTAATTTCTTCCCCTAGTCGTTTTCCAGCATCGTCTCCTGAAACTGATTCATAAGTCTGACTTCGGAATATCTCAATAATCTCATATCTTATTACTAAGGCTTTTTCTTCAAACCAACTAACAAAGTTACTGTATTGTTTACTGCTATCATCTACTCCTAGCGTTACACCAGCGCGTATTATACGACTTGAAGAACTACCAGTCCCTGATGATAAATTTGCCATAATGACTTCATCTATTGCCCATATAGCTAAATTGTCTGGAACGTATTCAACTGTTTCGCCGGTATTTTCTCTATTTAAAATAGTCCATACAAAGAATCCTCCGCCTGCTACAGTCAATATTAATACGACCAGTATTACTATGATTATAATCTTAAACTTATTATCCAAAAAACTTCCCACCTTTTTTTCCTATTTTATAACTTTTACTTCTACACGTCTATTTTCAGCACGACCTTCGTCAGTATTATTATCAGCTACAGGATAGTATTCACCATATCCTTCAGCTGATACTCCATGTGGGTCAAAATCTAAATAATTAATAAAATACTTAGCTACTGCTATTGCACGCGCAGCAGAAAGTTCCCAGTTACTAGGGAAAATGGCTGTACTAATAGGAACATTATCAGTATGTCCCTCGGCTCTTACATGATAACCTTGTTCTATATATGTTTTGATTTTTCCGCCAATCGTATCTAATACAGGTATACCAATGGTTTTAAGCTCTGCACTACCTGAATCAAAAAGCATTACATCCGCGAATGTTAATACAACCGCATCCCCATTTTGCTCTACTGATACTTTATGTTCTAATTCATTTTCAATAATAAATTCTTCTATCTCCTCCTTAATAGAGGCCATTTCTTCTTGTACTTGTGCATCGACTTGTGCTTCTACCATTGATATTAGTTCTTCAAGAACAGTCCTTTCGTCAGGTAAGTTTTCTACTCCCCCCCCTACCATACCAGTATCATTCATAAGAACTTCTCCACCATCTATAATGCCAGTGGAGCCATTAAATGAATTAATAAATGCCATAAATTGTTCAGCATCAAGGTCTGCCATTGCGAATAGTAGTACGAAGAAGCATAGTAGTAGTGTCATGAGGTCACTAAACGTTGCCATCCATGCGGGACTACCCTTCTTGGGCGGTGGTCCAGCTTTTTTTTCCATACTAATTCCTCCTCATCTATTCTCCGCCACCCTCTGCAACTGTCTCGCGTGACGCTGGGTCTAGGAACGCTTTTAGTTTTTCTTCAATAACACGAGGATTCTCACCAGCTTGTATAGAAAGTAAGCCCTCTATCATCATTTGCCTTGCAAGTACTTCTGTAGCAGTCTTAGCTTTAAGCTTATTCGATGTAGGAGTTGCTAAGAAGTTCGCAAGAACCGAACCATAGAACGTTGTAATTAAGGCAACGGCCATTTTTGGTCCTAGGGTTGAGGGGTCTGTTAGTGCCCCTAACATGTTAACTAGCCCGATTAGTGTACCAATCATCCCCCAAGCAGGCCCGTAGTCAGCAACTGTTTCCCAAAATGAATGTTTTTCTTGATGCCTATCTTGCATAAAGCTTAGTTCTGTTTCTAATATGTCCCGGATTAACTCAGGGTCAGTACCGTCTACCATTAGCATTATCCCTTTTTTTAAAAAAGGGTCTTCCATAGACTGAGCTTTTTCTTCAAGAACTAGTAAACCCTCTCTACGTGCAGCTTGAGCTAAATCATTAATTTCTATTATCAGGTTACTAGGTTGAATTGTGCTTTCTTTAAATATTAAACCCATCGCCTTAAAGCCTTCTATAACCTTTTCTAGAGGGAATGATATAATAAGTGCTGCAAATAGCCCTCCAAAAACGATCATTATAGATGCCGCGTTAATAAATGAACCTATCTCTCCCTCTAATAAAATTGAAATTACAATGAATATTACACCCAAGACTAAGCCTATTGGTGCTCCTTTGTCCATTACTTCACCTCTTCTCTATTTCTCTATAAATCTTTCCAACAAAAACCAACTTCTCTTATATTCTATTATTTCTTCTACTAGCTGTTTAATACTCTCTTTTACTATAAATTTTTTTCCGTCCACTAAAGTCACAACAGTATCGGGAGTTTCTTCAATGGTTTCAATCAATTCAGCGTTTATCATAAAGGTTTTATTATTAAGTCTTGTTACCTTTACCATCTTCTGCCCCCTTTTATATTGCAAAATGCAATTTAATTATTAACCATGCCGCACTAAAAATTTGTGCGACACAGTTACATTAGCGCTTCAAGCTTAAAATTTCTTGAAGCATCTCGTCTGATGTAGTAATAGTTTTAGAATTTGCTTGGAAGCCACGTTGAGTTACTATCATATTAGTAAACTCTGAATTTAGGTCTACGTTTGACATTTCAAGTACGCCAGACATAAATATAGCTTCTGCCCCTATACCGTCAAAATCACCAGAGTTAGCGGTCGCAAGGAACACGTTATCTCCGGCTTTTTCTAGGCCTGCTGCATTTTCAAATGTTGTAGTTACAATTTGGGCAAGAAGTTTTGTATCACCATTAGAATAGTAAGCTGTAATTTTACCATCTGAACCAATATCATAACCAAGCATATCTCCTGCAGCCTTACCTGTACCCTGACCATTTACATCTCCTACACTTGAGTCTAAGCTTGTTGTAGCATTGTATTGAGTAATTCCAGTTATATCAAGATATACCATACCGTCATTACCAATTTCAGCATTAAGACTAGGACTAGCCCCAAGTAGGTCAAGACCAGCTATAGAAATTAATCCTGTAGGTTGTTCCATGTTACCATTGGAATCAAAAATAATTTCTACACTATCAGTAGTGGGTGTTCCGCCTAATGTATAGGAATTACCGTTAGTATCCGTAATGGTATTACTAGGGATATTCATTACCCACTTTACAGGATTTTCATTACCCTCATTAGGATATGCAGTAAACTCAACTTCCATACTATAGTAATTACCCAAAGAGTCATAAAAATTCATTATGGTGGTAATTGCTTTAGCTGTGTCGTCACCAGTGTAAGAGTCATCAAGATTTAAATTTCCAGTGATAGTAACATTTGTAGTAGCTTCTGGTTGAGTAAATAAATTATCTGGCGAATTAAGTACAATGTCTTGCACTTGACCCCGAACAATTTCAGTACCAGTATCATTTGCTAACCATCCTTGGACTTTCATACCATTTGGTATAACCAGATTACCTAAATCATCTACTCTAAGCGCTGCCGCACGTGTAAAATAAGTTTGTTCTGCATCTTTAACAATAATCATCCCATCACCGTCAATCATAAGGTCAAAGGGGTTATCAGTACGCTGAGCTGAGCCTTGTGTCATTAAGATATCTATAGTAGATACATTTACTCCAAGACCAACTTGCATAGCATTTTTACCACCAAGACCAGTAGCATCACTTGCTGAAGTTGCCGATTGAACAGTTTGGGAGAATACCTCGCTAAAAGTAACTCTTTGAGATTTGTAGCCAATTGTGTTAATATTAGCTACATTATTACCAATAACATCCATCTGAATTTGATGGGCCTGCAGGCCAGAAACACCTGAGTATAAAGAACGCATCATAAATAAATATCCCCCTTTATTGAATAAAGCCCTTACCTATGATGCGTTTAACTAATGATGTCTATTGGGCAAAAAATTAACGTTTAAGCGATAAAATTTCTTGTAACATTTCATCCGAGGTTGTAATAGTTTTTGAGTTTGCTTGGAAACCACGTTGTGTAACGATCATATCTGTAAACTCAGAGTTTAAGTCTACGTTAGACATTTCAAGTACCCCAACTTGGAATATACCCTCAGCACCAATACCATCAAAGTCACCAGAGTTAGCGGTTGCAAGGAACACGTTATCTCCGGCTTTTTCAAGACCTGCTGAGTTCTCAAAGCTTGTTGTAACTATTTGGCCAAGTAATTTTGTGTCACCATTGGTATAGTATGCAGTAATTTTACCGTCTGTACCAAGGTCGTAACCAATCATATCCCCAGCTGCATTACCAGTACCATCCCCATTAACATCCCCAACAGTTGCATCAAGACTTGTAGTTGCATCGTATTGGGTAATACCTGTAATGTCAAGTTGAATCATACCATCATTACCAACTTCCGCATTAAGTGGAGGGCTGGCTGAAAGTAGGTCTATACCAGTAATGTTAATTAATCCTGTAGGTTGTTCCATATTACCATTAGCATCAAAGTAAATTTCAACGCTATCTACTGTAGGAGTTCCGCCTAATGTATAAGTATTACCATTAGTATCCGTAATTGTGTTGTTAGGTAGACTCATAACCCATTTAGTAGGATTATCTCCACCTTCATCTGGATATGCTGCAAAGTTAACTTCCATAATATAGTAGTTACCTAAGGAATCGTAAAAGTTAAGATTGGTTACTATTTGTTTTGCTGTGTCATCCCCTGTGTATGAATCGTTGAGGTTTAAGTTCCCTGTAATCTGAACATTTGTTGTAGTTTCAGGAGGTGAGAATAAATTCGATGGTGAATTAAGTACAATATCTTGTACTTGACCACGAATAATCTCTGTACCATTATCATTAGCTGGCCACCCTTGAACTTTCATACCATTTGGTATAACTAAGTTACCTAAGTCGTCGACCCTAAGTGCACCAGCTCTAGTGAAGTAAGTCTGATCAGCATCTTTAACAATTAACATCCCATCACCATCAACCATTAAGTCAAATGGATTGTCAGTTCTTTGTGCAGAACCTTGTGTCATCATTATATCTATAGATGCAACGCTTGAACCAAGACCAACTTGCATGGCATTTTTACCACCAAGACCAGTAGCATCACTTGCTGAAGTTGCTGACTGAATTGTTTGAGAGAATACTTCGTTAAAGGTAACACGCTGGGATTTATACCCTACCGTATTTACGTTGGCTACGTTATTACCTATAACGTCCATCTTAACCTGGTGGGACTGAAGCCCCGACACCCCAGAAAACATTGATCTCATCATAATAAATTCCTCCTTCACACACTCGCTGTCAAATTCTAGTCAAAATCTAGTTATGCATGAATTTCCCCTAAGCGGGGAATTCACGTCTTATATCGTATTAAGTGTTCTTAACAGAAGTTACGTCGTTAAAGTTTACCATATAGCCATCAATATATAGATATGTGTTATGCTGTTGCATATATACATATTCTGCGATGCCAGAAACGGCTATCTTTTCTCCATCAACATATGCTGAACCTTCAACCCAACTACCTGTAACAGTTGGATTATCAACGATATTTTGTACATCTGAGAATGCTACTTCAAGTTCTTGATCTCCAGTACCCAGTACTATATGAGGAACTCCTTCTATCATTCTAACTTCAAGCACTTCACCCTCAACAATAGTTGATTCGGTTCCGCCATATAAGTTAGAAGCTTCAATAACAGCTTGAACTGTTTTTCCGAGTGTATCAAATGCAGTTGAACTACCTGTAATATTAGTTGCATTAATAACTTGTTGTACACTATCTAATGTTATTTCATGCTCACCAATACCAAGTAAGGTCTCGCTCCCATAAGTTTTAACGTAGTCAACATTACCAATAAGATATTCTAATGCTCCCGTTTCGGGGTTGTTATATGAATATTCTATAGTATTCCCAACCATACTTAATGCTGTTTGCTTTTCTGTAGCAGTAGCAATGTTGGTCATTTGTTCAAGTGCTGTAAATTGTGCTAACTGCGCTAACATATCTGAGTTATCCATTGGATCCATTGGGTCTTGGTATTGCAATTGTGTTACTAGTAATTGCAAGAATGCATCTTTACCCATATCTTGGTCTGGGTCACGTACTTCAGTAGTGTTATTCTGTATAGTAGAACTGTCATACGCAACCATATTCCCGCTAATAGTACTCATTAAATCCCTCCAGTCTAGATTCTAACATTGACATTTTTATCATGTTTAAGTTGAGTAACGTCTTTCTCAACTTCAGAATCGCTTTCAAATTCCTCATCCATATATAAGTCGATAAGTTCTTCGATACGTTTCTGTGATTTTGCTCTCTCTTGATTCATGTGCTCTTGGTATTTATTTTCTTCTTGTTGTACATCAACATTAAATTCGCCTACTGTTAAGCCTTGATCTTCTAAAGCAGCTTTTAGTGCATCAATTTGCTCTAATACCATTTCTTTAACTTTTTCGCTATCAACTTTAATATCAGCTTTAATGATACCGCTGTTTTCAACTACTGTTAGAGAAATTTTACCAAGGTCTTGAGGATCTAAGTCCATAGTCAATTGTGTACCGTCAGCTAATTTCACAATTTGAATGTTATCAATAAGTTGTGTTACAACTGGCTTATATTGTACATCAGAACTACCGCCTAATAAAGATGAACCATTACTATTTGCAACTGTTATACCTCTGTAGCTTGTAGGGATATTAAAGTTAGTTTCAATTTTTGTATCTCCTACGAATTCAAAGTTAGTTTGTTGTGCATTTGCATTATTTTGTTTTGAACTAGAATCTGAGTCTGTATCTGCATCACCACGTAAACTTGCTTTTGGATCAACTTCTATGTCGTTTACAGTTGAAAATTCTATTTCTATTTCTGTGTCTTCACTCATTGTATTTGTGTCAGTTTTTACATTTTCTAAGAAAGTGTTTTTAAATGCATCTTCTACTTCTACTAACTCTGTAAAATCTTGTGCTACAACTTGCTCTTCCACTTGAGGTAAAACAAATGCTGTTTCGTCTAATAATGTTTTTAACTCCATTATGCTACCTTGTAAATCTGAATCAACTAGCAATTCTTCAAAAGAAAAATTGTCAGCTATTATATCGTCGAGTAACGCAGGATTATTAAGTAGGTCGTCTACATTAATTTCCAATATTTCTAGAGTCTCATTTAATTGTTCTGGCGTTATTTGTAGATATCCAGCTAACATTTCTAATGCTTCCTCAGGAGATATTTCTTTAACTGTCTTAGCATTGCCTTTTGAATTTGTTTTAGTTCCTTGTTTGCTTACTTCGTTAGATTTGTTTGTAGTCGTATCATTTTGTTTTGTAGTTTTAGTAGTATCTTTTGTTTTAGATTTATCTTGTGTATTACTCTTATTATAATCGTTATTGCTATTTTTATTATAAGAATTATTGTTATTATTGTCTTTTGTAGAAGCAGCATTGTCTAAAGCTTGCTTGAAATCATTGCCTGTGTTAACATTTGCTGTTTGATTTGCTGCATTTGAGAAAGTCGCTGTTTGGAATGCTGTTACTAACATAGTGTAGTCTCCTTTTCTGTGTTTAAATAATGGATAAAATGGGTTATATTGTCAATGTTACTTATAATGCAGTAACATTTGCTACTGCATTGTTAGTATATAGGTGAAATTAATCGAATAATTTGCGCCGCTGTTTCTACGGGTAACTCGTTAAGAATTGCTGATTGACTATTTGTATCCATATTGTTAAAGATAGCTGTTACAAGGGCTGAGTCTGTGTTAACTAGTTGCTCTATAGCACTTGCAGCTTGTTTTGTGTTCATTTGAGCTATTACCGATGCATGAGATTGTTGTTCATCTGTTAACACTTTTTCACCTTTAATTTCTGCATAAATGCTTTGTGATTGCTCAGGATTTAGCTCCTCATACCAAGATATATATAAAGATGGGTTTTGAGAAGCCACTTCGGCATTCCATGCAGCTTGCTCTGATAAAAATGCATTGTAGTTATATTCATAAGTTTGTAATCTGTTAATTTCTGCATTTAATGTAGTTTGTGAATCAGTCAAGGTGGTAATTCTATTTTGCAAACTAGTAATTTGTGACTCTAAATCAGTTATTTCTGAAATTAAATCTTGTTTAGAGTAATCTGCATAAGGTCCTTCATATACGAAAAATTCATTTAAATATGGTATATCTTCCACTAATTCTGCAATAAACAGATTACCTTTATTTACATATGCAATACCTCCGATTATTAAAAGCACTACTAAGAATATCAGCATTTTTTTTCTTCGTTTTTTACGCTTTTCTTTTTTTTCTTTCTTCTTTTTTTCTTTTAATATTTGACGCTCTCGTTTAAGTTCTTCGGGATCTTTAACGTTCCCTGCAGGTTTAGCCGCTGCTGGTTTGTTTTCTTTAGCCACTCTCTTCCCCACTTTCCTGGATATAGTCAACTTTAGTTGGTGCCATCTTCATTATATAGTCAACCTTTGTGGTCTCTTTAGGTATCGCTCTTGTATTCATTTGTGTAGCTCTCACCATTTCGCTAATTTGGTCAACTCTCGTCTGTACTGCTTCATGTTCCATTATTTTTTGGGCTCTAGCTATTTGCTGAATATGGTCAACTCGCGTTTGTACTGCTTCATGTTCCATTATTTTCTTTGCTCTAGCTACCTGCTGAATGTGGTCAACTCGCGTTTGTACTGCTTCATGTTCCATTATTTTCTTTGCTTTAGCTACCTGCTGAATATGGTCAACTCGCGTTTGTACTGATTCAGTCTCAATTATCTTTTTAGCTACTTCTTGAATAGGGTCAACAGTCGTTTGCAACGCCTCAGGCTCTATTACTTTTTTTGATACATATTGAATTTTATCAACTCTAGTCTGAACTGACTCATGAGCCATTATTTTCTTAGCAATAGTTTTTTGACTAATATCATCAACTTTAGATTGTACACACTCTTTAGCAAAGATTTTCATAGCATCTACAGCTGTAGATTCCACTGATTCTTTAGCTATTATCTCCTTAACGTCTGTAGTTAGTGGTTGTTTGGATTCTCTAGCCATAATCTCCCTCACTTTCCTCAGATATATTAAGAATTGCCTTCTTCTTCACTGCTTTTAATATACCTATATCCAACAATCTCGTCAATTAGCTTTTGCTCTTCTTGTAACATTTCGTATTGTACTTGTTCTCTATGAATTTCCTTTAAGTTTTCTAAAATTTTTCTATCTTTCATAGCATCTACAAGATTTTCTTGCTTTTTTACTATATTTTTTTCTGCTTGCGCTACTGCTAAATGTACTTTTTCTAAGTCTTTTACAATTTGTTTTTTGTAGTGATTAACTTGAGTAATTGCTGATGGATTAACTGCACCACTAAGCTCTTGAACTAATTGTTGTGAAAGTTCATTGTCTTTACGTTGAAGATTTACTTCTTTATTTACTAAAAAGTTTTTTTGGGCATAGGCATCGGCCAGTTCTTTCTTCCTCATTTGTTCTACATTTTTCTTAAGAGTAAGAATTGATTCTAACCTAAACTTCACCTTATCCCTCCTCTCAAAATTCCGCTCAACTGTGTTCTATAATATATTTCGACATCAGTCGCCATAACTTTAGCCCACAATTACCGTTATTTTTTTCCATTTTTTTTATTGAACTATTTCTTTCATTACTTTTAATGTTTCTTGTAAGGGAACATTATCATAGGTTGATTGCGTTAAAAATGCATTTATTGAACCCATTTTTTCGATTGCTTTATCAATTTCAGGGTTACTACCTTTATTATATGCACCAACGTTAATCAAGTCTTCTACTTCATGGTAAAGTGCCATGTATTTTTTTATTTCTTGGGCACACTTTCTATGTTCGTCTGAAGTGATATCGCCCATAACCCTTGATATACTTGCTAAAATATCAATAGCAGGGTAATGTGCTTTATGTGCAATTTTCCTTGACATCATTATATGTCCATCTAAAATCCCCCTTGCAGTATCTGTGATTGGTTCGTTAAAATCATCCCCATCCACAAGGACGGTATATAAACCTGTAATACTACCTCTATCATCGTTACCAGCCCTTTCTAGAAGTTTGGGCATAACAGCGAATACTGAGGGGGTGTAACCCCTAGAAATCGGAGGTTCACCAATTGATAAACCTATTTCACGCTGTGCCATTGAAAAACGAGTTAGTGAGTCCATTAGTAGTAAAACTTGACTTCCTTGGCTTCTAAAGTATTCTGCCATTGCAGTCGCAGCTTTAGCTGCTTTTAGCCGTATAAGAGCTGGTTGGTCTGAGGTTGCAACTACAACGATTGACCGCCTTAGCCCTTCAGCTTTTAAGTCTTTTTCTATAAACTCTCGAACTTCTCTTCCCCGTTCTCCTATTAGTGCAATTATATTTATATCAGATAATGCGTTTCTGGCTATCATACCCATTAAGGTACTTTTTCCAACCCCGCTACCTGCAAATATACCTAATCTTTGCCCTTGCCCAACACTAAGCATGCCATCTATGGCTTTTACACCTAGTACTAATTGTTTCTCAATTCGCTCGCGCGACATAGGGTTAGGCGCGTCATTTTCAATGGGCACCCAATGTTGGCAATGTAGGGTATCTCCATTTATAGGAACACCTTGCCAGTCAACAACATGCCCTAATAAAGAATGGTCAACTTGCACAGTTATCTTTTGTCCCATAGACAATACTTCACAACCAGGTCCAATTCCTTCGATGCTTCCTAGAGGCATCAATAAGATATTACTATCTTTAAAACCAACTACTTCTGCTAGTAAGTTACCTGCTCTAGTAACTACTTCACAGATATCACCGATGTTTGCCATAGGGCCTACTGATTCTATGGCCATTCCGACAACTTTTACTACTTTGCCTTTGTATATCATTTGTGATCGGTCTGTAACTTGCCTATACTTTCCTAAATCAATCATAGTTTTTTCCCCTAACTTCACTCTTATTAAGATATATCATTTTAGTCATGTGAGTCGCCAACTTGATGTACTAACAATAAATCTTGCCTTACATTTTCTAGCGCGTTCCAAGCGTCATAATAAATTTCACCATTATCAGTACCAATAATACAAGCATAATCTGGTAAGTCAGGTCTTTCTATTAGTGTTGTTCCCTTAATTATATTAGTAAGTTCAAATATATCGCTATCAGTTAAGGTCGAAAAGATTTTACTGGATACGCCTAATTCGAAAGGTTCTATAATTCTTTGTTGATATAAAATTTTCCTTACTAGATATCCAATCCATCTATTTGAGTCTGCTAGCTCATGGCTAATAATGTGGCCTAATAAATCCAGTACTAAATTTACTACCTCTGTTTCCATATTACCTAATAATACTTGTTTTTCTTGCTCAGCTTCGTACTTGAGCTGTTCTACATATTGCTGAGCATTTTCCTTCTCTTGGGCATTATGTAAATCAGCACTTTCTTTATCTTGCCTAATTTTTTTCCTCATGTCATCTTGGTACTTTTTCATATCTTTTTCGGCTTTTTTTGTTATACTAACTGCTTCTTTTCTAGCCTCTTCCACTATAGACTCAGCTTTATCCTCAGCTGCTTCTAGATGTTGTTCAGCTTGCCAATATAAAAACTCTATATCCTCCTTTTTAGGTAATTCCTTACGTTTAAAAGGAGGTTTAGGGTCTTTTTTCTTCTTTTTAAAATCTTGTTCTTCTGGTTTAACCTCGATTTTAGGTTGAGGTATATGGTTTTGTGAATTTTCTTCTGTTCCTACATATACCTTATTATCAAGTTCCTCGATGGTCCAAGGTTTTAAAATTCTACTTCCATCTCTACGGTATCTTTCTTCATCATCTATGAGTTCGACTTTCCTAGACTTTATTATTGGCATGCGACCTGGGGAGTAAATTCTGTCATCTGCATCAATTAGCTCTATCTGTTTAGCTTTTATTATATTCCTGGCCATTCATTCCACCACCTATTCAAATTAATACTCAATAGTTTTCTATTATTTTTAACTTTAGTACAATTTTATGAGTCCTCTTAAACAGTATATGACTTAATGGAAATTCAATTACTACATAATCATTTCATCTCCACCACCACGAGCAATAACAATTTCTCCAGCCTCTTCTAGTTTACGTACTATACCAACGATATTTTGTTGTGCTTCTTCAATTTCTTTAATACGTTTAGGACCCATGAATTCGAGGTCTTCTTGTATCATCTCAGCAAGACGACTTGATACGTTTTTAAAGATAAGAGCTTTAACTTCTTCGTTAGTACCTTTAAGTGCAACAGCAAGTTCATGGTTGTCAACTTCACGCATAAGCCTTTGAACTTCTCTGTCTCCAAGTATAACAAGGTCTTCGAATACGAACATACGTTTTTTGATTTCTTCTGCCAATTCTGGTTCTTCGATTTCGAGACTTTCCATGATGTTTTTTTCTGTCGAACGGTCAACCAGGTTGATAATTTCAACAATTGAATCAATTCCACCAACTGTAGTGTATTCTTCTGTAACAAGGGCAGATAAGCGTTTTTCAAATTCTTTTTCGATTTCGTTAACTACATCTGGGGAGGCTCTATCCATTAAAGCTATCCTTTTTGCAGTATCAACTTGTATTTCAATAGGTAAGGCCGCTAAGATTTCGGAGGCCTGACTTATTTTTAAGTAAGAAAGAATAAGCGCAATAGTTTGAGGGTGCTCATTCTGAATAAAGTTAACTAATTGAGAAGCTTCTGTTTTTCTTGCAAAGTCGAAAGGACGGATTTGCAAGGACATTGTTAATTTGCTGATAACTTCTTGTGCTTTGTCATGTCCAAGCGCTGTCTCAAGAAGTTGTTTCGCGTAGTTAATACCACCTTCAGCAATGTATTCTTGAGCTAGACAGATTTCATAAAATTCTTTTAGCACTGCTTCTTTAAGTTTTGGTGTTACCGATTTTATACTTGCAATTTCTAACGTTAAATCTTCTATTTCTTCTGCTTTTAAAAATTTAAATATTTGAGCTGATTTTTCTGGTCCTAATGATATTAAAAACATGGCAGCCTTTTGACGACTAGATAATTGTTCACTTTCTATGGCCATAAACTTACACCTCTCCCTCTAAACATTTCTAATTGTTGCTAGCCAAAATTGACTAGCAACAATTAGGTTTAATCATCCCAGTCTTCTTCTAACCAGTTACGCAATAAGCTTGCAACTGCTTCTGGTTTCTCGTCAACAAATTTTTCGATTCTACGTTTAGTTTCCAGAGCTTCACGTAGTTCAATGTCTTCAAGAGTTTCTTCAACTGGTTCTTGTTCTTCTTCCACTTCAATTCTTTCAAGCATATCTTCAACCTCAAGTTCAGGTTCAGTTTCAACCACTTCTTCAGGTCTTCTGAATTTAAGCATTACAAATACTATAATTAGAGCTAATATTCCAAGTAATATATAAGGTAAGAAGTCAACCATAGTAACTTCATAAACTGGCATACTAATAAATATTGGCTCTTGGTAACCCAGCACAATTACATCATTAATTCCTGTTCCTTTTTGGACTGCTTCTATTATAGAAGGGTCTACTTGGATTGGAATTGGTGCTGCGTTAGCAATTTTATATGCTTCCCAAGATGTTCCTGCTGCATCTAATTCATCTTCTAATAAAGATTGGTCATGCAGTATATATTCTACTACGTTTACCGCAATAGAAGAATTATTGTAATCGATGGTTCCTACGTTTTTAACCATATTTGCAATGGATTTATTGTTGTTGTACCATCTATCAGCAGCTTCACTTGCACTTTCACCAACTATGCCATCGGCATTAACGTAGGTTGGTACTTCATCTGTATTTTCGTCAACTCCAGGAACTGCTGCACCATCATAATAACTTGTACTCTCAGATGCCCTAGTACTTTCTTGATAAAGTAGTCCTGAATTAGTCCCATCTAGAGGTGAGTAGTATTCTTCGGTCACCTGAGTATGTTGGTCAAAATCTAAAATTAAGTTCGGACTAATTGTGATTTCATCATAAATTGGAGCTAACAATGCTGTAATTTTACCTTGGATATCCTGCTCAGCAGCAAATTTTAACTGTTGTTGGTCATTCATAGAATATCCCTGACCAATGGTTGCACCATTATACAAAGTGTTGCTATCAGAATCAATGATGGTTATATTAGTTACATCTAAATTCTGAACACTATTTGCTATAAGTCTTGCAATTCCCTCAATTTGATTGTGACTTAAGTTACTTCTAAGCGTCAACATAACACTTGCTGAACTTTGTTGTCTTGAGGCTAAAAATGAATTTTGCTCTTCTGGTATGTTCAGTTGTACACTAGCTGAATCTATGTTACTCATCGAAGTCAGCATATTTTCTAAATCGACTTTCGTTAAGTACTGTAACTTAGCTTCTTTCTCGGCTTCCGTGGTGGACATTGAATTATTTAGCGCATCAGCAAAGGTATAATTTCCATTGGGAACGCCATCCCTAGTTAATAAGATTTTGGCGTTATTCATGTCCTGCTCATTTAGCGAAATTGTCTTTCCACCATCTGAAAGCTCGTAAGCGATATTATTGGCATCTAAAACCTCTAGCACTTGGGCCACTGCATCCAAATCTAAGTTCCTATATAGCACTCCCATAGTAGGTCGTGTATATACAAAAATGGCTACAGCTATCGCAATAACTATTCCTAGAACTCCTACCCCGATTTGAATCTTTCGATTCGTCGGAAGTTCAGCCCATCTTTCGGTGATTTGGCCAGATACCTGTGTAATTGTTTCTTGCATATCTCACCTCGTTATGTTATTTATTATACAGGTATTTGCATTATCTCATCATATGCTGACATTATTTTATTTCTAACTTGCATTGTAAAATTTAATAAGATGCTTGATTTTTCCTGGGCAATCATTAGTGAGTGAATATCCTCGTTTTGCCCTGTCATAAAATCGTAGGTTAGCTGTGTTGTTACTAATTCAGCCTGATTTGTTTCCTGTAGTAAATCTGTAGCTGCGTCAAGCGCAATCTTAAATGCACCATCGTCAATATTATAACTATCTAGCGTTTTTTGATACATTCCAATACTTGAAATTGCTTCAACCATTTTTCTTCCCCACCTTTTCTTAATTGTAATTTATGATAATTTCATAATTCATTATGTCCCTAAATGGGATACTTTATTTACGATTTACTAACTTTATGTTCCTAACATTAAGATAACCCCTATCATTATTAAATTTTAACCCCCTTTTAGAAGGTGTAGCGAATTTATGCTCCTGGTGCGCGGAGCATATCTTATGTTCCAAGCTCCAACGCTTTAGCATTCATAGCTTTTAGGTTGTTGAATGCTGTAACGTTAGCTTCGTATGAGCGACTTGCCGAAATCATATCAACCATCTCGTTTATAATATTTACGTTTGGCAAAGTTACATAGCCATAAATATCTGCATCGGGGTGACTGGGGTCGTATACAACAGGCATAGGACTTTCGTCTTTTACAATACTATCTACCTGTACCCCCTGCAAATTTTTAGGATTACTAAGTTGTCCATCAAGCTCCCTGTTTAGGATGTTTTGGAATCCTCCAACAGGTTCCATGGACTGAAAGGTTACCATTTGCCTCTGGTAAGCACCACCTTCCGGAGTTCTAGTTGTGTTAGCATTGGCTAGATTTTGAGATATAATGTCTAGCCGAAAGCGTTGAGCAGTGAGTCCAGTTGTTGCAATATCCATTCCAGTAAAAAATGACATTTGTATTCCCTCCTATTGAATGTTTTGGAATATGTAGGTATACCTACCTATCTGTGATTGTGCTCTTTGAATTAATGTATCATAGCGAGTTTTTTCTTTACTAAGCTCTGCCATTTCAACATCAATATCAATATTGCTTTCATCAAACCTTAGTCTAACATTAGCCTTATCTTGATATACAATCGGTTCAATATTAGCGAAATTGATATTGTTTACGCCATTGTATGCTATTTCTTGTGCCAAGAAGCTTTGAAACGCTACATCGCTACGTTTGTATCCAACAGTATCAATGTTAGCTACATTTGTAGTTAATTGATTATATCTCATAAGAGATGCATCTAAAGCCATATGCGTCACATCTATATTATAGAACATTATTAGCCTCCTCCTCATTATTAGTATTATATATAACTTACTTTTAAATGGCAATACCTTTTACTACATATTTCTAAAAAATGTAATATCTGTAACAGGCTGTTAATATTTACCTACAATATTCTGTAGATTAGTATTAGCATTAATGGCTGAATTATAGCATCAATTGCACTAGTCCCAAAAATTACCAACATACACCCTACAAATTTCTTGCTGTATGCGTCTATCCCCTTGGTTTGTTGTAATACGGAATATTGCACTCCTTCATAGGCTAGTTCTAGGTATGAGCCTATTATTAAGGTACATTGTAGGCCTATCATTAGTAAGCCAATAATAATTCCTTTAGCTCCGTAAAGTACAAGAAAGCAGGTTACTGTAAAGGAGTAACTAAAAACTGTGTAGAAAAAGCTCAGTACGGCTACTGGTATTAAGTTTCGGTTTAACCCCCCTATAAAAATTAGCGTAGCGCTAATAGTATATGTTAAAAGTGAGTTTTTAAATACTTCCAATAATTGGATGTTGTGTTCTTGTGTAGTTACGAATTGGTTGATGGTGTACATTAAGGTTTCATTGTCTTTTAGGCCAACAGCGTATAAAGCACCGCTTAGTGTAGCTATTAGTAGTACTATTATGTAGTATCTTCTTTGGTTAACGAATGCAGATAAATCTAAACTATAAACTTTTTGCATGGGTTGTCCTCCTCAGTTTATTTAAAAGATATGATGTTTGTTGGTTGGAATAGAACATATTTTTATATTTATTACTAATTATGTGTATATTAATATTATTTAGAAAAGGAGGTAGGGAATGGTTTTATTTTGGATTCTTATATCGATAGTAGTATTTTTAGTGTTTCATTATTTTCAAGATAAGATATTTTTATGTTTTTTAGGTGGGTGTGTTGTAACTGCTATTGTTTGTTTGTTTTATAATAGTTCGGTAGTACAGCTTGGTGTTTTTGGATGTTCTACGCTTTTGTTTGTAGTTTATGTTAAATGTATAAATAAGTCTAAGTTGTTTAGGAAGCTGAATTATATTGAGTTGTCTGATTTAGTAGGTAAGCAAGCTATAGTTGTAAATATGATTAGCGCAGATGGTGGGCAGGTGAAGTTAAATGGTGATGTATGGTATGCTAAATCTTTAAGCTCTGCTACTTATAATAAAGGGGATGTGGTTAGTATAATTGGTATTAAAGGATTGTTTGTTTTTGTAGAGTAAAAAAAAAGAAACTGTGGATTTTCCACAGCTTCTTTTTTTATTGTAAGTTTGATACTAGTTTTTTTAGGCGTGCTATTCCAGTTTCAATTACGTCAATTCCTACTGCATATGATAATCTAATACAGTTTGGGATACCAAAATCTTCGCATGGTACAACTGCCATTTCAGCTACATCAAGTAGAAGTTTGGCTAACGTTGCTTCATTATTAATTATAGTACCTTCATATGATTTTCCATATAAACCAGATACATCAACTAAGCAGTAAAATGCTCCATACGGCTTTAGAACATCCAGTCCAGGAATTTCGCATAAACCATTATACATATAATCGCGTCGCTTAGCAAATTCGGCTATCATGTTATGGATGCTGGTTCTATCGCCAGTTAAAGCGGCCTCCGCTGCTTTTTGTGATATTGAAGAAGGGTGAGAGACTGCATGAGATTGGATGTTTGACATAGCTTTAGCTACTTCAAGTGGTGACGCGGTGTATCCAACTCGCCATCCAGTCATTGCAAATCCTTTTGAAAATCCATTGATAACTATTGTATGGTTATAGATTTCATCTGATAAGCTTGCTATGCAGACATGTTCTGTGCCTTCATATACTAAGTATTCATATATTTCGTCCGATATAATCCATAAATCTTTGCTAATAGCGATATCAGCTAATTGTTTTAATTCTTCTTTGCTATAAACTAAGCCAGTAGGGTTAGATGGAGAATTGATTATAATTGCTTTAGTTTTTGTTGTAATTGCATTTTTTAGTTCATCAGCTTGCAATTTGTACCCATTTTGTTTTGATGGCCTTACTACTTTAGGTACTGCGCCAACAATTTTAACCATTTCGGTATAACTTAACCAATATGGAGCTGGTATTATAACTTCGTCTCCAGGATTTAGAACTGCCATAAAAGCATTGAATAGCGAATGTTTTGCTCCGCTATTTACTACAATTTGTTCTGGAGTATAAGATACTTTATTTTCTTCGTTTAATTTTTTTGCAATCGCTTCTCTAAGAGGTAATATACCAGCAGCTGCAGTATATTTAGTAAATCCATTTTCAATAGCATTTTTAGCAGCTTCATTTATATATTCTGGCGTATTAAAATCAGGCTCTCCAACACCAAAGCCTAAAATAGGTATTCCCTTACCACGTAATTCTTTAGCTTTAGCAGAGATTGCTAAAGTAGATGAAGGGGCAATATTTTTTGCTATTTCTGAAATCATTGTTACACCAACCTTTCGCTTTGTGAGTTTCCCACTGCTAGGGCAGCAGGGGGTTCAAACCATTGTTTCAAGGCTTGATAGTCTATGTTAAACTTATTTTTGTAGATGATTGTAGCATATAAATCATTTTTAAAGCAGGTATTTTGCATGACTACATCTAACAACCTCATATATTCAATTATTAGAAGTAGTATACATGCAAAAACCCCTTTTGACAAGGTATTTCGGAAATTAAGGGGGTGTTTTCACCCTGAACTTAAAGCGCACTTAATTGTAAATATATTCACGATTGCAATATTTATAACTTAAAACTGCACAGCCATAACAAATGCAAGAAAAATATATAACTATATTTATTTTGCAAATTCTATAGCTCTAGTTTCTCTTATAATATTAACTTTAATCTGGCCTGGGTAGTCTAAGTCTTTTTCGATTTGTTTAGTTACATCTCTAGCTAGTAAGGCTAGATTTTCATCGTTAACTTTTTCGGGAATTACCATGATACGTACTTCTCTACCAGCTTGAATAGCAAATGATTTATCTACGCCATCAAATGAGGTTGCTATATCTTCTAGTTTTTGAAGTCGTTTAATATAAGTTTCTAATGTTTCACGTCTTGCTCCTGGTCTTGCAGCAGATATTGTATCAGCAGCCTGAACTAAAATGGCTATAGCTGAGGTGGGGTCTACGTCTCCATGATGAGACTCTACAGAGTTTATAACTATAGGGTGTTCGCCATATTTTCGGCAAATATCAGCTCCTATTGTAACATGAGAACCTTCCATATCATTATCTACAGCTTTACCTATGTCATGTAATAAACCGGCGCGTTTAGCAAGCCTTATATCAAGGCCTAATTCTCCTGCCATCACTCCGCAAAGATTGGACACTTCAATGGAGTGCCTCAATACGTTTTGCCCATAACTAGTTCTAAATTTCATCTTACCTAGCAGTTTTATGATTGCTGGATGAAGTCCATTTACGCCTGTTTCAAATGTAGCAGCCTCTCCTTCTTCACCAATAATAATGTCTAACTCTTTTCTAGATTTTT
Organism: Candidatus Parepulonipiscium sp. PG-Nuni2H_MBin01; assembly: GCA_001994995.1. Classification (GTDB taxonomy): domain Bacteria; phylum Bacillota; class Clostridia; order Lachnospirales; family Cellulosilyticaceae; genus Parepulonipiscium; species Parepulonipiscium primum. The sequence continues at coordinate 63,881 of MDJM01000078.1, forward strand.
CAACCATTTCTTCAATACGGGCTGGATGAATACGTCCGTCTACAATAAGTTTTTCAAGTGCCATTCTAGCAATTTCACGCCTTATTGGGTCAAAACCTGATAAGATGACAGCTTCAGGGGTATCATCGATAATAAGGTCTATACCTGTTAGGGTTTCTAGGGTTCTAATATTACGACCTTCTCTACCAATAATACGGCCTTTCATTTCATCATTTGGTAATGTGACTACAGAAATTGTAGCATCTACCACATGATCAGCGGCACATTTTTGTATAGCATTAGTTAGTATTTCACGTGCTTTTTTGTCTGACTCTAACTTGGTTTTTGTTTCTAAATCCTTGATTAATACAGCGGATTCATGTTTTATATCTTCTTCTAAAGTTTGTAAAAGTACATCTTTAGCTTCTTCGGCTGAAATGCCAGCTATTCGCTCAAGCTCAATGGCTTTTTGAGTCTCTATTTCTTCCGCTTTAACTCTTGATTGTTCGACTTTATCAATTTTTTCTTGAAGTTGCTCTTCTTTAATTTCAAACATATTACTACGTTTATCTAAAGTCTCTTCTTTATTTAATAATCTTTTCTCTAGCTGTTGAAGCTCTCCACGTCTTTCTTTAGCTTCACGCTCCGCCTCATTTTGTAACTTAATATTTTCTTCTTTCGCCTCCAGTAATAATTCCCGTTTTTTTGCTTCCCCAGTTCTTATTGCTTCTTCTATCATAGCTCTCGATTTCTCCTCAGCGGATTGTATGGTATTATCAGCAATGCCTAATCGTTTTTCTAAAACTGTTTTTGTATAAAAATTACCAACAAAAAATCCAATTAGCAGTGCTCCAATTACTGAGACTATCATTATAAAAATGGCTTCCACCTCCTTATATATTTGTCCTATCGGTTTATTGTAGCAAATTAAATAATTAAAAACAACCCATTTTACTGGAAATTTTCTTATATACAAAAATTTAACGTTTATATGAACAGGACCCTAGTAGGGTCCTGTTATAAATTAGCTCACTTCTGATTCTACTGCATCATCTTTGTATATATTAAAGTGTATTCGGACTGCATCTTCAATTTCACTTAAAATTTCAGGATTTTCTCTTAAATATATTTTTGCGTTTTCTCTTCCTTGTCCTAAACGTATATCTCCATAAGAGTACCAAGCAGCACTTTTGTTAACGATATTAACATCTGCTGCTAAGTCTAGCACATCACCTTCTATAGAAATACCTTCACCATACATAATATCAAATTCTGCTTGTTTAAACGGTGGAGCGACTTTGTTTTTAACTACTTTAACTCTAGTGCGGTTACCTATAAATTCATTATTTTGTTTAAGCATTTCTATTTTTCTAATCTCTAGTCTAACAGAAGAATAGAATTTAAGTGCGCGGCCACCAGGTGTTGTTTCGGGGCTACCAAACATTACCCCTACTTTTTCACGTAATTGGTTTATAAATATTACTGTACATTTAGATTTGTTTACAACAGCAGTAAGTTTTCTTAGCGCTTGAGACATAAGTCTAGCTTGTAAACCGACATGAGCATCTCCCATATCGCCTTCAATTTCGGCTCTAGGAACTAAGGCTGCAACCGAGTCAACGATAACTGCATCGATTACACCTGAGCGAACTATTGTTTCAACGATTTCTAAAGCTTGCTCACCATTATCAGGTTGCGATACATATAGGTCTTCAATAGCAACGCCTAATTTTTTTGCATAGTTAGGATCAAGAGCATGTTCAGCATCAATAAATGCTGCGACTCCTCCTAGTCGTTGAATTTCTGCTATCATGTGTAAAGTAACAGTTGTTTTACCTGACGATTCTGGCCCAAATATTTCAACAATTCTTCCTCTGGGTACTCCACCAGCACCTAAAGCTATATCTAAACTCAATGACCCTGTTGGAAATGTTGATACATTAGCTTGTGTTGCATCGCCAAGCTTCATTATCGAACCTTTTCCAAATTGTTTTTCAATCTGAGCAATAGCCCCTTCTAATGCTTTTAATACTTCGTCATTCATAATTTCACCTCAAAGTAATTTCTCTAACCTAGCTTTACCAGTTGTCCTTAGGAGTATTGACCCAATTAAAGAAGAATATACAGAAAAGTGAATTTTTATCTTTAATAAATGCTATGTAAAACTTATACAACGTTTCAGTATCTAAAAAAACCTCACAGTTATTTGTAAGGTTTTATAATAATTTATAAAGTAGGTGTAATGCATGATCGACTGATAGTTTTCTAATTTCTTGTCTACTACCAATTAGGTTAAGTTTATATGCATAAGATGTGTCGTTAATAGCTATACCTATAAAAACTAGTCCTACAGGTTTATCTGCTGTTGCACCAGTAGGCCCTGCTATACCAGTGGTAGATATTCCAATTTCACTATTGGTAGTATTTTTTACCCCTATCGCCATTTCTTTGGCTACTTCTATGCTAACTGCACCAAATTGGTCTAATGTTTCAGCTTTAACACCGATTAATTTTGTTTTAGCTTCATTGCTATAAGTGATTAAACCTTCGCTAAATATTTCAGAAGCACCATTATTATCTACAATACGAGCTGCTAACATGCCTCCTGTACATGATTCAGCTGTACTTATTTTATATCCTTTGAGTTTAATTTTATCAAATATTAGTTCGCTAATGTTTCTACTATCTTCACCAATAACAAAAGGTTGTAAGCGCTCTATTATGTTAGATTTATGAGTATTAATGTTTGTTTTAATTTCTTCTTTAGTTTTACCATACCCTTTTAGCCGAATAGTAACATAGCCATCTTGAATATAAGGAGCTATTTCAACTTGATTAAATATTCCTAATAAATCATCTATTTTATTTGCTGCTTCACTTTCACCAATGCCGTAAAGTCTAATTTCTTCAGTAAGGCATTTTACTTCTAGTCTATCGTAAATACATTGTTTGATAAAATGCTGAAACATTGGGTGAAGTTCACGTGGTGGACCTGGGAATAGTGCGACTAATATATTATTTTGTTCAAAGTAGCAGCCAGGTGCAGTACCGTTATGATTAGGGATAATAGTAGAACCTTTTGGGAAGTATGCCTGCTTCAAATTACTTTCGCCCATAATTTTGTTTCTTTTTGCAAAAAAGTTTTTAATATCATCTACAGTTTGTTGGTGATAGCATAATTCAAGACCAAAGTAGTTACTAACTTCCTCTTTAGTAAAATCATCTTTAGTTGGCCCCAATCCACCACATAGAATAATTATATTAGCGCGGGAACAAGCTATGTTTAGTGCTTGGTTAATATCGTCTTGTCTATCTCTTATAGCGGTATGATAGCATACTTCAATGCCACTTTTTTCAAGTTCTGCTGACATCCAAGTAGAGTTTGTATTTAATGTATAGCCATATACTATTTCATTACCTACTGCAATTATTTCGATTTTATTCATTATATTATCCTTCCTAGCTATATATTTTTGTTAACTTAATCAATGAAAACTTTTCGCCCAACTTTTTATAGTAATAAAAGGCACTCGATTTTTTGCGAGGCGCGAGGACACAGTCAGGGGCATTGCCCCTGTACCCCAAGTTGGGGGTTTATATTAAAGCTCCTCTACTTATAACAATTATAATTTTATGCGTTTTAAAGTGTTAGTAAAATACTCTGGTAAATCACTATCAAAATAAACTTGTTGTAATGTGGTGGGATGAGTAAACCCTAATGTTTTCGCATGTAGGGTTTGTTTATCTAGCTTAAATAGTTGTTTAAAACCACCATAAACAGGGTCTCCTAATAGAGGATGACCTATACTAGTCATATGAACTCTAATTTGGTGAGTTCTTCCTGTAAATAGGCTAAACTCAACGTAGGTAGTATTACGAAATCGCTCTATAACTTTATAACTAGTTTTAGCTTCCCGACCACCAGTTATAATAGCCATTTTTTTTCTATCGTGAGGGCTACGTGCAATGGGTTTATCAATTATACCTTCATCGTTTTTTATAACCCCATGAACAATTCCATGATATTTTCGGGTTATCTCATGAGAACTTAGTAGGGTAGATAGATGAAGATGAGCTTTATCATTTTTCGCTATCATTAATAGCCCAGAAGTATCTTTGTCAATACGATGAACGATACCCGGGCGAATTTCACCATTTATTCCAGATAGGCTCCCTTTACAATGAAATAGTAACGCATTAACTAATGTGTCACTATAATGACCTGGAGCAGGGTGAACTACCATTCCTTGAGATTTATTAACAATTGCAATGTCATTATCTTCATAAATAATTTCAATAGGTATATCTTGTGGAACTACATTTATTTCCTTAAGCTCCGGTAGTGTAAGCTCCACCACATCACCACACTTTACCTTATACTTATGTGCAACTTCCTTACCATTAACGTATACTTGTTGTTTTTGAATGAAAGAACGTGTAAAGTCGCTACATTCTTTAGCAATCAATTTATCAACTCGCATTTCTTCTGTTACAATAAAATTTATTTTTTGATTTTTACTACAGCTTTCATCTACCGTATAACTTACTTTTTTTTCCATAAACTAATCTTCCTTTGGTTTAAATATATCCTCTAGTATCATAACAGCACAACATATAACCGTACCTACAACTACACATACGTCAGCTAAATTAAATACGGGGAAGTCTATTAATACAAAATAGAACATATCCACCACAAAACCCAAGTAAACTCTATCAAGTAAATTGCCAACTGCGCCGCTTATCACTAAAATTAACGCTATTTTATATATATTTTTGGGGACATGGTTCCAATAAACAACAATTCCCACTAACACAGAAATAGTAATAATAACAAAAAGCCATTGTCTATTTTGCAACATACCAAATGCTGCACCTCTATTCTCAACATATGAGAAGTGAAACACTCCCGGCCATAGAGGAATGTCACCACTGACACTAAGCACAGTTACTGCCCACTTCTTAATTAATTGGTCAAGTGCGACCAATATCACTATCGGTAATGCATATGCCATCTCACACCTCTTTCGTTAAACATTCTGCACTTCAGTTACTTTAAAAACTTTTTCTATCTCTTCTTTAAATTCTTCCGTACTATTAGCTAAAGCTTGTTCAGTTAATTGTATTTCTTCAATATGATCGATTATAATATTTTCTAATGCTAGTGAATTTAACGTAGCAGCATTAAGTACATCTTCCTCTAGTTGCTTGCCCGTTTCTTCAAGTATCTGTAGTTGCATTGCCATAAAATCTTTAATTTGGTTTTTATAGTTGTTATATATGTTTCTTAGCTCATTAACTTCCGCCTGCTGTTTAGTTAATACATCAACTGCTTTTGTAAGCACCGATTGAGCACGCTCTTCAGCTAATCTATTTACAAGAGCAGCTTTAGCCTCAGCTTCTTTTTTCATATTTGCAACCGTGTCCTCCGCACGGCGTTTAATTTTTTGTGCACTGTGAAGTGCAGATATTTTAGTATCCTGGGCAGTTTTTTCTGCAAGATGTAATGCATTTTGAATTGTTTGTTCCATTTTTTGATAATATTGCATAGTTTCAGTTAGCTGATTTACTTTTTTTCGTAGTTCTTCATTTTCTTTGCTTAGGTGTTTGTGTGCAGTAATGACTTCTTGTATAAAGTAGTCAACTTCATCAGTATTATATCCCCTAAAGCCAGATTTTTTGAAATCTTTATTCTCTAAATCCTCTAAAGCTATCATGACCAATTCACTCCTTTGTATTTGCTCTTGCCTAAAATATTGCCAGTTTCTTCTGTGGATATGCAATTGCTAGATAGTTAGATAAACTTTTCCAAAGTAATTGAAAGTCTATTTTTTCTAGTCACTCCAGACACTTCCTTAAGTCTAAATTTACCAAATCCTTGCAAAGAAGCAACTTCTCCTACATTTAAGTGGTACGTACCCGTAATAACCATTCCACTACATTTACCTTTGCCTTGCTTTAATAGCGCAGAACAAGTAGTTCTAGATATACCAAAAGCTAAGCTAAAAACAGCATCAGCACGCACAGAGGCAACTGTTCCCGTAATCTTCTTATACTTAGGTGGCTCCACTTCCACATGCTCCGCTTCTGTAATATTAAGTTTAGAATATCGCCCAACTTGAGTCAAGTTCCATCTAATAAATTCGCTAATACTGCGACGAACAATTACATAAGCACCAGACGGGCTTACTATTATGTCCCCGATTTTAGTTCGTTCTATTCCTAGAGCAAGTAAACTTCCTAAAAAATCTCTATGAGTTAAATCTTTCCCAATTCCTGTACTTACTTCTATTTTTAAAATACATATAGGGATATCATATGGCTCATCATAAGGAGTTACGCACAGCATAACACGTTGTGCGTAATCATAACCTCCTACTAACGGATAAGTATTATTTCCTACATACCTATTAAGTACTCCGTTTATCCAGTCTCTATCATAAAAGTCTGAGTAGAGTTCTCTACTCTTTTTTGTATAATCTTGTAGCATTTTCAAAAACAGTTTCTCATCTTGGTCTAAATCCATTATTTAATCCCTGTGTAGTTCAATATGTGCCGGTAACATTACATAAATATTTGTCGTTAATAATTCTACAGAAGCATCAAGAGCATAGCTGACTCCCGACAAATAATCAAGGGCACGCTGAACTTCCTTATCGTTTAAATTTTGCATGTTTACAATAATAGGTTTTCTATCCTTTATATACCTAGCAACTTCACCAGTAGAGGCGTAATCCTCTAGCTTAACACTTAAAATTTCTTGCTTCTTAGCTTTCTCTTCAAAGTGCACTACCTTTTGAGGTTGAGGATGAACTGCCCTTATTGGAGGAATTTCCTCCTGCGCAGGTGGAGTCGGTTCCTCTTGGTGATACATCTCATAACTTTCAACATCTCTTTCTCTAAATAATTTATTCCACATAATTTTCCCCCGTTTCTTAATTGGCTATTGTGTTATTGTCTGCTGCCAAAAATAGCAGTGCCTATACGTACACAATTAGACCCTTTCTCTATAGCTACTTTAAAATCATTACTCATCCCTGAGGATAAAATTTCCATACTTATATTATCTAAGTTTTGTTTTTGTATGTCAACATATATTTCATAAAGTCGAGAGAAGTACTTTGCGTTGTCATGTGGATTTTCTACAAAAGGAGCGATTGTCATTAGTCCTTTAACTTGAACGTTAGTTAATGTAGTTACATGAGCCAGCACGTTGTCTAATTCTTCCTCGTAAAAGCCATACTTACTTTCCTCTTTTGAGACATTAATTTGCAGTAATACATTTGATATAATACCATGTTTTTTAGCTTGGGCATTTACTTCATTAAGAAGTTTGATACTATCAATTGAATGAATTAATTTTACTTTATCAATAATATATTTTACTTTATTAGTTTGTAAGTGCCCAATTAAATGCCAATTAATAGGCAAATCAATTTGTTCTATCTTTTCTAATAATTCCTGCACTTTATTTTCGCCAAAGTCATTCATACCATAACTATACGCTTCTTCTATAGCACAGCATGGATACGTTTTTGAAACGCATATTACAAGTGGCTTAGGTTTATCATACTGTTGGCAAACCTCATCAATTTGCTCTAAAACTTCTGTAACTCTCATACTAACACCTCTAATCATTTAAAATATTCATGTCTTTAACTAACTGATTTTCTACAACACCTTTAGAATTAGAGATAATCTGGTCAAGTCGTTGTAATTGTGAATTAGCACCTAAAACAGCATACTCACCATTATCAGAAATAACGTCTATTTCTTTAAAATTAGCATATCCTCCATTTATAATGTATACACCTTGAATAATTTGAATATTTGATACTGTATAAGTATCTACACTATTTCGCTTAATAAGAATATCCCCAAGCTGAATGTTTGACTTATCCCCAATAAATTGCTGCACCCACGTAAAATCATCATCTTTAGCTTGAATATCTATTTCTACAAAACCATCATAGCGATAAACTCCATATGGACTAGTTGAATCATTCTCATCTTTCCTTATTATATACTCATTCGGTATCATTAAAACATTTTTTTCAACAATTGCTTCAATTGGGATTTTTAATCCTTCAACCGAGTTGTTACCAACCGAAAATGTAATTTTTCTTTCTCCGAGATAATTTGAAAGACTTTCATCTATTTTAAAAACTAACTTTACACATTCTGAATCATCAACTTTACTACTTAATGTTGAGGTTACAGAATGATTGCCTATGTTTAGGGTGTATTTATTCCCCTCAATATATTGCCACCCTTCTTGCGCATCTATAAAACTAACTATTTCCCATGTGTAATCATCAATTATTTTATAAACGGCTTTCCCCTTTGTAGCAGAAGTACTCGATAGCTGTGGTCCATCAATTATGTCCATTAAGTCCGTATACATTTCATAATTAATAACATCTGCCGTTAAGTCTTCGTATCCATCAATTTTATACGAAACTATTCCAGCTAACGGAGCTGTTAATAAGCTGTGATAATTGTCTATAGTATAAGCCGCTTGTGAATTTTGAGAATAACTAAACGTATCTATAGCATTATTAATAAGTAGTTTATCTAAACTCTCTCTAAGTTCATTTACAGCAGTTCTATCTTGCGTATTTAGCTGTTGAACTGCGCTAGAAATATGGGATAGCTCTAATTGGTTAAGTCCGCCTTGTATAATAGTACTATCATCTGCGACAACAGCGACGTTACCATCCTTTTTCACCATTTGTCCTTCAGCAGTAATATAGTGTAGGTTGCCTGTTACAGTGCTATCATATACATTTTCTCTACGAATTATTATTCCTTCCATTAAAGTGCTTGTATCTATTGTACCGGCTTGAACTTGTTGATAAGATATAGTAGTTTGTGTAGCTACTATATCCCGAAATACTATTATTACAAGTACTGAAGCTACCACGGCTATAATAATAGGCGTTGGATTAAGCTGTTTTATTGTTGTTACATTAGAATGCTTATTAGGGTGTTTATTAGCGTGCTTATGAGGTAATTTATTAGGGGGCTTCCTTATATTATTTGTCGGCTGCTTAGGCCTCGTTGTTACTCTTAATGAATATGTAGTATTATGTTGCTTTATTCGTCTATACTCGTCTAAACTATAAGTATTATGCGGTGGTTTTTTATTATTCGTCATATGTCTCTCCTTTACTGTTTTTGTAGATTAAGTCTACCATATATTGTTAGTAAAATCAACTCTACTTATATCTATATTTGTCTTAATTTCAAGTAATTTATAGCGGAATCTGGTAATTTTGCACGCAAAAAAATGGTAGCTATTTCTAACTACCATTTGAACAAGCTTTCCTCACTTATTTATCATCCTAAGCGACAAACTATAAGTTTAGCTCTAAATTGTGGAATCAACTTACTACTTTTACTATATACGCATCTCATCTATAATAGCTTGAACTTCGTGCACAGGTAATTCCATTTCATAAGCTATTTCTTCCACACTTAACTTAACCCTTGTATATAAAGTCTTTACTTCTCCCTTGATTTCGCCTTGCTCCATACCTTGTTCAATCCCCTGTTTAATTCCTTTTTCAATACCACGTTTTTCAACTTCTGGGTCATACAATGTTTTTGTCATTTTAATCACCTCCGTAGCTAAGTAATCTTTTTGAATAAAATTATGATTTAAATTCTCTACAATATTAGTAAGCGCAAGAAAAATGTTGTGGATATCATTATCCTCTAACACATCCTCCTTCATAATTGCGCTCATAACATTTTGTACTTCTTTAACAGTACTTAATAATGCTCTAGTTTCTAGCTCAATTTCCTTTATTTTTTGCTCAAGTGTTTTGACTTTACTATCATAAATATACCTTAATTTCTTTCTATGTTTAAAGGCCTTTAGAGGTAATAAGTTATACATTTGGTACTCCACTAAATCCTCCGTAGAATACTGCCAAAATCTTATAGTAGGGATGTCATATAATTTTTCATCACCATCAGGAAAAGTTAATAAAATTTGCTGATTCTTAACTGCTTTATTTTCCTCCAGAAATACTACTACTTGACGTGGTAACGTCATCTTTATTATCCCATCTTTAGTTTCAGTCACCTCAGCTAGTTGTATACCATATTCAATCATTCTAACTTGCATTGTTTTATCATTTAAAGTTTGGATTTCCATATGATAAGTTATACCGTTTATAATTAGAACCAAGTCAGCTTCTATATGCTCATAATTTAAATTTGCACGATGAAAATTTGGGTCTACTCTTTGGATTGTTACTTGACCTGCTTCATAATTAGTATTAAAGAATTTGTTAATTGTTCCTATAATACATCTATCTGACAACCCTAATAACGATTTTACTATTGCATCTAATTGTATACTATATCTTTCTTCTTCATTTTTGTCCATAGTTCTCCTCCTATTACCTCTATGTAGCAAAGACATCCTATTGATTGCTCAACAGAATGTCTCGTCTATTATTTTGAGATTACATCTAAATTTGGTAAATCATATAACCCAACTGGCAAATTACCAATAGGATTATCCTTTAAATATATTTCTTGTAAGTTAATTAAATTATCCACTTCATCAGGTAAAGAGCTTATAAAGTTATTTTGTAAATTTAATACTTCTAAGCTTGTTAAGTTACCTATATCACTAGGAATAGTAGCAATTTTATTTCTAGTTAAATCTAGATGGGTTAAATTTAAATCCCAAAATTCTTCTGGTAATTCAGTTATATTGTTATAATATAAATTTAAATCCACCAATTGTTCTAAATTACCTATTTCAGCAGGCAAAGTTGTTAAAAATGTACAATAAGATGTTAAGTGGGTAAGCTGTGTTAAGTTACCTATTTCAGCAGGCAATTCAGTTATAGCAGCTCCCACAATTTCTAAATTTGTTAAACTAGTAGCCTCTAGTATTTCTAACGGAATTTCTGTTATATCCATACTTCCTAAGCTTAATGTAGTTAAATTGTTAAGCGCAAAAATTTCGCTATTTATAGAATCCAAACTATACCCTGTTATGTCTAGATTATTTAGTGACTCTAATCCCCACACAGCCTCTGGTACTATTGAGAAATTGTTTAGTCCTAAAAGCAATGTGTGTAAGTTAGTTAAATTAGCTATGCTAGGCGAAATTTCCGAGATAGAATTGTTCGACAGTGCAAGGTATTCTAAATTAGTCAAGTTATAAAATTCTTCTGGCAATGTTCTTATGTTGTTAAAGCTTAAAGTTAAAGATTTTAAGTTAACTAACTGCTCAATCTGCTCAGAAACATTTGTTAGCGATGACATTCCTACATTTAGAGTTTCTAAATTGGTTAATGTAAATAGCTCGTCTGGTAGTTCTTTTACTTTTGTATTATATAATAATAATTCATTTAAGTTTGTTAATTCCCCTATAACACTTGGTATGTCCACAATATTTGTAGATGATAGTTGTAATGACTCTAATTGTGTTAAATTTCCAATCTCATCTGGTATTATTTCTATAGGGTTATAACTTAATAATAGGGAGTGTAATTTGGTTAAGTTTCCTATACTCGTAGGTATTGTTGTTATATAGTTATTTTGTAAGTTTAAATACTCCAAATTAGGTAGGCTAGATGCTACCTCGATTAAATTTATATCGCTGTTTTCGCCTACTGCATACATTAATGATAAACTCTCTAAATTTTCTAACGACTGTATGGCTTCTATTATTTCGGACACGTCAATGCTATACAAATGTAGAGTCTTTAAATTAGTTAATCTCCATATTTGCTCTAAATCTTTAGCTGAAATTATTCCTATAGAACTTGTAATATCTGAGTTTAGATGCTCAATTTGCTCAAATTCCTCTTGGGTTAATAGTGCATATGCCTCTTCACTTCCCAACGTCTCTTTCGCTATGTACCTATTTAGTTTGTTATCTATCACCTCGATACTGTCGTAAGGGTGTAACTCTTTTTCTGGCTCTACTTCTTCTGTAATTTCCGCCGCTTCAACCTCCGAAACTGTTTTTACCTCTGTGGATGATGTAGTGTTGGATGAACAGCCTACTGCTGTTGCACTTATTAATAGAAATACTGTGGCTAACTTTAGTTTATGATTTTTCATTTCTTAGTACCCTCCTTTGTTATAGAGTACCATATTCTCGAATGCGTAGCAATATAAAACAAAAAATTCTTTGGTTTTGATTAGAGTTAGTTATAATTCAGACATAAAAAAAGCGAGGAATACGCTCCTCGCAAGTTTTAGATGATTATACAAATTAATCCACCTGTACCTTCATTAATAATTTTTTGCAATGTTTCTTGTAATTTTTCTTGTGCATCTTCTGGCATTTTATATAATTTATTTTGTAACCCTTCACTAACAATATCGTATAATGAACGTCCAAAAATATTTGACTCCCATACGCTATGCGGATCTGTTTCAAATTCACCCATCAAATAATCAATTAAGTCTTCACTTTGTCTTTCCGTCCCTACTAATGGTGATACCTCTGTTTGAATGTCTGCACGGATAATGTGATAACTAGGTGCACTTGCGCGTAACCTAACTCCAAATCTATTACCTTGTTTCGTAATTTCAGGCTGTTCTAAGATTAATTCGTCTTTACTTGGATTTACTACCCCATACCCTTTACGTTTTACATCTTCTAACGCCTGTGCAACTTTGTCATATGCTTTCTTAGTTGCTGCTAGGTTTTTAATTAAGTCCATCAACTCATGGTCTCCGTTAATTTCCATACCTGTTGTTTCAGATAAAATTTGATAAAATAAATCGTCGTGGGTATGAACATCTACTTTAATTATACCTTCGCCCAGTTGAATTTTCTCTAGATAAATATTTTTTACATGGTCTAGCTCTTTAAATTTATTAATTGCTTCTCTAATCTGTCTAATATTTTCTAATGGATATACATAATCTTTAATGTAACCAATCCAAGCTTTTTTAAACCAGTGGTCAGTATCAAGTGTTTCAGCCCATTTTGGTAAAGAAAATTGTATTTCATTTAGAGGGAATTCATAAAGAACTTTTTCTAAAATCTGGTTTATATCTTCTATTTTCATCTGCGCGATGTCCATAGGTATAACTGGTACGTCATATTCTTTTGATAACGCCGTCGCATCTTCTATAACTTCTTGGTCAAATGGTCTTTTTGTATTATATACGACTACAAACGGTTTACCCAATTTCTTTAATTCATTTATAACTCTTTCCTCAGCATCTAAATAACTATTTCTTGCAATGTTAGTAACGCTACCATCGGTAGTTATTACAATACCAATAGTTGAATGGTCAGTTATAACTTTTTTGGTCCCCATCTCAGCTGCCTGCGTAAATGGGATTTCCTCTTTATACCATGGGGTTTTTACCATTCTTGGTGTGTTATCGCTATACATATACCCTTCAGCTTCTGGAATTACGTAGCCAACACAATCTATAAGTCTTGCATTAACTTCAAAATCCCCACCAATTGTAATGTTAACGCCTTCGTTTGGAATAAATTTAGGTTCTGTAGTAGTAATCATGTTTCCGCCACCGCTTTGTGGAAGTTCGTCTTGCGCACGTTCCTTGCTATATTCATTTTGAATATTAGGAATTACTAAAGACTCCATAAACCGTTTAATAAACGTTGATTTACCTGTTCTTACTGGGCCTACCACTCCTATGTATATATCCCCTGCTGTTCGTTCTGAGATATCTCTATATATATCGTAGTTCTCCATTTTAAAATCCTCCTTTAAACATTTATAATGTATGGGTACACTTTAAATATATGTACAAATAGGCAATATATGACTAATATCAAAGAAATTCTTTAAGTTTTTAAATCCCCTCTATACCTTGCTACATAAGGTTTTTTAAATTTTTATGAATTTTTTAACAAAAAAATTTTTTATATGTTTGTCCCAAAAATCGGCATTGTTTTATTATTAGCCAAGCAGTAGACTGTCCTAATTATTTCTTGTCCTTGCAATAATTGGGCTAAGCTATAGTCTAATATTAAAAAAAAGGCATGGATTGTCCATGCCTTTTTTTTAATAATCTTCAGTTTTTCGTGCTCGTAACATAAGGTCCGTTATTGCATCTTTAACATTTCTATCTTCAAATAAAGCTTGGTATATTGCTTCTGTAATCGGCATTTCAATATCATACTTATCTTTAAGTTGATATGCCGCTCGAGTTGCAGGTATCCCTTCAACGACCATATTAACTCTACTAATAGTATCATCTAGTGTATATCCTAATGCAATAAGCTCACCAGCTCTTCTATTTCTACTATGACCACTCGTGCAAGTTCCTATTAAGTCTCCTACACCTGATAATCCGTTAAGAGTGGAAATTTTGCCTCCCATTGCTACTCCAAGCCTTGATATTTCAGCAATACCGCGAGTTATCAATGCCGCTTTAGTATTATCACCAAATCCCAGCCCTTCAATAGCTCCAGCTGCAAGGGCTATAACATTTTTTAATGCCCCCCCTAATTCAACTCCTATTACATCATCATTTGTATATACTCTAAAATATGGTGTACTAAATACTTCGGCAATCTCTTGTGTTGCACTATCATTTGTGCTAGCCACTACTACGCTTGTAGGCGAATGCCTAACAACTTCTTCAGCATGGCTTGGCCCAGATAAAACTACTACAGAATTATTTAACTCCTGACTTATAACCTCAGACAGTCTCAGTAACGTTGTTTCCTCAATACCTTTTGATACATTAACGATTATAGCCTCTTCACTTATATAAGGTTTTATAGACTTAGCCATTTGGCGAATTGCTTTAGACGGTATTGCAAACACTACTATTTCAGCTTCTTCTAACGCCTCTTCCATACAAGAAGTAATTTTCATCTCCAGCGGAATTTTAATTCCCGGCAAGCATCTTTTGTTTTCTTGGTACATTAATATCTGTTGAGTTTCTTTTTCTGAATAACTCCATACTGTTACTTCACAATCTTTTTCATTAAGTAATAATCCTAGAGCAAGACCCCAACCACCAGCGCCTAATATAGTAATTTTTTTCATATAAACCTCCATAAGCTGTTAAGTATTTACTTTTTTCTGTCCAACTTTAGCCTCAGTCCCATTTAATATACGCTCTATATTACTCTTATGTCTTAAAATCGTAATAGCAGCAATCACTGCTCCTAATATAACAATTTCCACAAAAGACGAATTTCCTATAAAGTTAAAAGAACTACCATTTCTATAAAATACAAATAGTAATATAGGGACTAGTCCAGTTAATATCATTGAACTAAATGATACCATTTTAGTAAGCTTTAAACTTATTCCAAATGCAATACTAACCAGAATTCCTATTCTAATATCTATCATATAAATACTGCCAACTGTAACCGCTATTCCTTTACCACCTTTAAATCCAAAAAACAATGGGTAGCTATGACCAATTATTGCACCAATAGCCGCGTACAATCCTGCTACTATACTAGTCTCTTTAAAAATTAACCTTGCTACTACCACTGCTATAGCAGCCTTTAAGACATCTAAGGCAAAAATCATAAGCCCTGCCTTGCGCCCAAAAGTTCTCATTACATTTGTAGTTCCTGCGTTTCCGCTACCGTGATTTCTTATATCTGTACCTTTTAATCTACTATACACTATAGCGTTCTGAATTCCCCCAAAAAGATACCCTATTACAAACGAAATCAATCTAAACATCTCTTCCCCCTTTTTCTCTTATAATGAAATGAATGGGCGTTCCCTTAAAACCAAACGCTTCCCTCATTTGATTTTCTATATACCGCTGATATGAAAAATGCATCAGCTCCTTGTCATTCACAAATAAAATAAACGTAGGAGGCTTTATACTTACTTGCGTCATATAAAATATTCTAAGGGCCTTCCCTTTATCAGAAGGTGGCTGGTTTAATGCCATAGCTTCATACAACACATCATTTAACACACCTGTACTAATTCTTAGCGACTGATTTTCTGATACCATTTTAATAGTACCAAATAATTTAGGTACCCTCTGCCCTGTTAAGGCTGATATAAATGTTAATGGCGCATATCTCATATAAGCTAATGTATTAGTTATATCCTTAGTATATTCGTTCATAGTTTTATCATTTTTCTCTATCGAATCCCACTTATTAACTGCTACTATACAACCTTTACCAGCTTCGTGTGCCATGCCAGCAATTTTTGTATCTTGCTCAGTAATACCTTCGTTTGCATCAATTAATATTAATACAACATCCGCCCGGTCTACTGATGATATAGTGCGAATTACGCTATATTTTTCTAAATGTTCTTTAACTTTTTTACGTTTTCTAATGCCCGCGGTGTCAATAAGCGTGTATTTTTGGCCATCTATTATTATGTCGCTATCTATTGAATCACGTGTAGTCCCAGCTATATCACTAACAATCACACGCTCTTCTCCTAATACTTTATTAACTAGAGAAGATTTCCCTACATTAGGCTTACCTATTATAGCAACTTTTATTGCGTCTTCATCTTCTTCAATGTTGGTACGGTCTTTAAAATGCGCTACAATTTCGTCTAACATATCACCTAGATTAAGCATTTGCTCTGCGGATATACCTATTGGGTCTCCTAATCCAAGGTTATAGAATTCATAAATCCCCATCTGATATTTAACCAGGTCATCAACTTTATTTACTACCAATACTACCGGCTTGTGTGACTTACGTAACATATTTGCTATATGCATGTCCGAATCTAGTACACCAGTTTTAACGTCCACTAAAAACATTATAACATCTGCATCATCAATCGCTACCTCAGCCTGCGCCCTCATTTGCTCTAACATATAGTCAGAACTCTCCGGCTCTATCCCTCCAGTATCTATCATAGTAAAGTTATAATTTAACCACTCCACATCAGCATATATTCTATCTCGCGTAACTCCAGGAGTATCATCTACTATCGAAATTCTGGACTTCGCTAATTTGTTAAACAAGGTAGACTTCCCTACGTTTGGCCTACCTATTATTGCTACTATCGGTTTACTCATTTTTATCCTCCATAACCCTCTGCACCCAAGCATTACCTTCAGTGGGCATTATTTGTATTGTGCAATTTAAACTCTTCTCAACATCTTTTACTGTATAATTATCTAGAAACACCTCTTCCTCACATTTTAACATATTTTCAGCTATTAGCAACACTTTATTAGATATATTCTTATTTTTTAACGAATAAATTATGTCCTGTCCTGTTAATAGTCCAGTTACAGTAATATTTTCCCCAAAATATTTATTTGTTACACCCACTACTTCTATGTTTATATTTCCTATTTTAGCTTTAATCAATTCTACGTTTTGTTTCATAAAATCAACTGTTATTAATCCTGTTACGCATATGAATTCATTAGTTTCACTTCTTTTAGTCGTTCTCACTGTACTATGTTTTCCTAATTCATATGATGGTTTAGACTTAAACGGTATTAAACAGCCACTTGAATTGTCTAGCTCTTCTACTAGCTCTCTTCTAAACTTAGCTAACATTCCCACTCCATTATCAAGTACTGGAAAATCCTCATATTCTTCATATTCTGGTAATTTATGCTCACCTACTATATAAAACTCATCTGCCGCAAATACAA
The DNA here is from genome assembly GCA_001994995.1 of Candidatus Parepulonipiscium sp. PG-Nuni2H_MBin01. Lineage (GTDB taxonomy): Bacteria > Bacillota > Clostridia > Lachnospirales > Cellulosilyticaceae > Parepulonipiscium > Parepulonipiscium primum. The sequence continues at coordinate 81,446 of MDJM01000078.1, forward strand.
ATCTAGTATCCATCTTAGCAAAATAATACTTCTGCCATTTATGGATTGTATCTAGCACTACACTAGCACTTTCTTTATCAAATGGTTCTAAATATTCCAGCTTTTCTCTAAATTTAGAAATACCCACTGGCACTATAGTAAGGGATAATATGTTAGGAATAAATTGACTTAAGTCCGAAATAGTGCGGTTTAATATATCTCCATCATTTATTCCTTTGCAAAGTACAATCTGGCCATTGATTTTAATTCCACCTTCAACTAAACGTTTAATTTGTGAGATAATTTCGCTAGCACGCGGATTTTTTAACAAGTCTTGTCTAACTTTAGGGTCGCTAGCATGAATTGATATATTTATTGGTGATAGTTTATATTTAATAAGTCGCTCAAAATCTAGTTCAGACATATTAGTTAAAGTGATATAATTACCATTTAAAAATGACATTCTCCAATCATCATCTTTAAAATATACTGTCTCTCGCATGTTATGTGGCAATTGGTCTATAAAACAAAACTTACATTTATTTTTGCATCTAATTAATTCATCCATTAACTCAGTTTCAAATACTAGCCCTAAATCTTCATTATAATCCTTTTCAATTTCTATAACCCACTGCTCACGATTTGTTTTCTCTATTATTATCTCAATAAACTCATCTGCTAATAAAAACCTATAATCAAATACATCTTGTATATTTTCATTATTAATAGATATAAGATAATCTCCTACTTCTATACCCATTTCAGCTGCTATACTATATTCCATTACACCTACAATCTTATGTTTTTTCATCTGTTTACCCCTTCAAAAATCAAAAGGAACCCCTAAGGAATTCCTTTTTTAGTTTACTCTATTAATCCCATAAATGCAGCTAATGAACCTCTTATACCAAGTGAGCGCCTATGCGAAAAGAAATTATCTTCTTCACAACACGTACATCTATTTGCTATAGATATTTTATTTATACCAACTGACTCTAAACTCTTTTTATTACATGCCCATAAATCAATATTAAACTTACCTTCTACCGAACTAGGCACTACAAATTGCTCAAATATTTCCTTTTGCATAAATATATCTGACACATCAGTATGCACCTCAAAACAATTTTTGCATATAGATGGCCCAATCACCACTTCCATATCCTCATAAGGTATGCAATGTTTTTCATGCCAAATAGTAGCCATACGCTTACCTATCTCGCCAAATGTACCTCGCCATCCCGCATGTGCAATCCCTATTATATGGTGTTTCGGCGCATAGAAAAATAATGGCACACAATCTGCATAGTATGTTACTAATGTTACACCTTTATCAGTAGTATAAATTGCATCAATATCTTTAAATTTATTAGCTGATAAAATTCCATTTCCTAAATCATCATATGAAACTTGCAGCACCTCACATTTATGAGTTTGAGCTGAGGCTACAAAAGAACCTATATCCACCCCTAAAAACTCTGCTACACGCTTATAATTTTCTAATACATTAGCTGCCTCATCACCTCTATTAAATCCCAGATTTAATGTGGCATATGCACCTGTACTTACTCCGCCATTTTTAGTAGAAAACGCATGCACCATACTAGGGTCATTTGCCCACTCATCGAATACAACCATAATTACACCTCCGAGAATGCATTTATTAAATGCCTAATTGTACCACCTGTAATTTCTATTATATCAAATCGGCATTGCCTATCATCTCCACTGCACAAATATAGTTGTGCTGTAGCAATTAATTTTTTTTGCTTATAATAATTAACCGCTTCACATGGGTTACCGTATTTTGTATTAGCTCTATACTTAACTTCTACAAATATTATACAATTATCTTTTTGTGCAATAATATCAACTTCACCAAATCTTGTTCTGTAATTTAAGTTTAAGATAGTATACCCACAGTTGCATAAATAATCTGCTGCTAATTGTTCATATTGTTTTCCAACACTAGTCATAAATCACCTACCTCATCTGTGACTTAGCATAAAGTTCATCCATATCCCCCACAAATATTAAAATCTTTGCCACTAAATCATAAACTTCTGGTGGAATTTGACTACCTACTTCAAACTCTGTTAAAAGGTTTGCCAATTTTTTATCTTCATATACAGGTACGTCGTTTTTTTCTGCTTCATCAATGATTTTATCTGCCACATGCCCTTTGCCCTTAGCAACTATTTCTGGTACAGAATCTCCACCTTTATACGAAACCGCTACTGCTTTTTTCATTTCATAATCCTCCCCTTAAACCCTAAAGTCAAAATTGTGCGTAGTATTAACCGGAATGCTAACTTTCGGTATTTCTTCCTTATTAATAGCATCAATTGAAATTTGGCTAATATTATATCCAGCTTCATAAGCTACCTTCATAAGACCGCTCGCATGTGCACTTAAATATGATTTTATCTTTTCATCTTCCACGTACATTTGAATATTTAAATCTTTATCTACTTTATGTATATGTAGTTGAACATGAGATAACGCCTCTAAATCTAGCGCAATTACAATGTACAACCCAGTGCTACCACGTCCGCCTCCACCATTTTTAGGTTCAAAGAAATGTACTGAACCGTTTTCTAATTGATGGTGCATTAAAGGTGATAACATATTAAAACCACCATCTTCTTGCAACTTACTTGCTACCTCCACAGTCTGTTTTGCAGTCTCAACATCTTGCTTAACTGGTGAATTTTTAAGACTCTCATCTTTTTCAACTATTTCTTCCAACGTTTGTGCAACTTCTTTAAAATTACCTAACATGTTTTCTATAGCTTCTTTAGGATTTAAATTTTGGATTTCTTCCCCGAGCAATAATTTAGTTAGCTCTTTAGTTATAACTTCTTCTATATTAATAATTGGTGTTTTATTCGCTTGGTTCTCTATGTTAAGTTGAGACTGCTCAGGTAGAGCTTGAGACTGAGTTTGAGGTTGCGACTGAGGTTGCGACTGAGAATTTTCTTGAGTAGTTTTAGTATTAATAAACTCCAACATTTGTTGCTTTCCTTCATCATTTAACTGATTAGCTGATATATCAATTAACTTATCGCTCATTACAGTAACACCCTCATTTTTAAGCTGCTGCGCTATCTCTAATTCCTCAGGTGTTAATGTTGTAGCTTTTTCTAATAAATTAGTAACGACCTCCACAGGTAAATCAAACTTTTGTACAGTAAAATTCGCTTTTAACAACTCTTGCTTATCTAATGTCATAGACCGCGACATAAAACCTTCTACACAAGCCCGCATTTCTTCAGAATTAGGTAAATTTAATCTACCTATCACTTGCTCGGTTAGCTGCTGAGTATTATGCTCAGCAGTAGCATTTGGCTGATTATTACCATTGTGTGGTCTTAAAATTATATCTCCATCTTGTGAAGTGGAAACGTTAAATGCCATAAACTTACCCATTGGCAATTCTCCTGCTAATTTAACCTCCATCTTACTTCCGTTTGCTAATTCTAGTAATGTCTTTCCATTCTCATTATTTAACGACCCTTCAATAACGCCATTTTTTACATTCTGGGCCAGCAGTTGCCGTGCAATATCTTTTTGACCTGTAGCTATCGGAGCTTGCTGTAGTGTATTATTACTGCTTAATATTTGATTACTTATCCCTCTCATTTTAAATATTCCCCCTTAAAGATTTTATATTTATAATATCGGCACTCACAAAACTTTAATATTCTATATTTATTATATCGACATAATTATCTATATAATTCCCCTTAAAAAGCTTTTTCTATGAATATTTGTAATGCCTAATTTTGCAATTCCATCATAATGCTTTTTAGTTCCATATCCTTTGTTAGAAATAAAATCATATTCCGGATAATGTAAATGCAACTCATTCATCTGTCTATCTCGAGTAACCTTTGCAATCACACTAGCCGCAGCAATAGCAGCACTTTTATTATCACCCCCTACAATTGCATATTGTTTCGTATTTACTAATGGAATCGTATGATTACCATCTACACATATTACATCATATTCCACATCAATCTGATTTAGCGCCAAACGCATTGCTTCAAACGTTGCTTGTAATATGTTGATTTTATCTATCTGACAAGCACTCACTTCCCCTATCCCTATAGCTAACGCTTTATCCATTATTTCATCATATAATAATTCCCGCTTAGACTCAGATAACTTCTTTGAGTCTTTAAGGCCTAAAATACATACATCTTTTGGCAATATCACAGCTGCAGCAACAACATTACCTGCTAGAGGTCCTCTTCCAACTTCATCTACCCCCACTAAATATTCCTGACCTTGCCATACTGCATCAAAATCTAATTTCGCTTGCCAGCTATTTAATTCATTTAAATGTTTTTTATATTTATTAATTAACTTTTGTACTCCATCCCTATCATCAAATTTAAACTCATCTAGGCATGCTTCCAATTTATCTATTGGGGTACTTTTCATAATTTCATCAATTTGTTTTATCGTCATATTATCCTCTACTTCAAAAATTCCATTCTAAACTTAAACATAGGTGTGGCAAAAATTTGGCTTCTTGTAATCGAACTAAAAGTTCTACTATCCTCACTATTAAGGCGATTATCCCCCATTACAAAGTAACTATCCTCAGGCACTTTATAAGGAAACACCAAACTCTGTGGATATGTTACTCCAAACTCACGCACATAATCTAACTCATCTAAACGCTCACCATTTACATATACATACCCATCTTCTAAATCCACTATATCTCCACCAACTGCAATAACACGTTTAACCATATTAATATTGCCTTGCCTAAAAATTATTATATCACCTGCCACTGGATTGCTATAGTAACAGGGGAGATAATTTATAATCATATGGTCACCCACGTTTATAGTCGGAACCATTGAACTTGATGGAACTACTGTATGTGCTACAATAAATTGAGATATTAAAAGGGCCCAGAGAATAGCCACCATTATATCCCGAATAAAATCCATATTATCTCTAAACCCGAGTAACATCTTATCCATTTAAATACTCCTTTTTTTTAGACCTTCTTATTGATTATTTCAGTAACTCAATGCGAAATTTAAAAATCGGTGTAGCTAATATTTTATCCCTACTAATAGCCTGAAAAGTACGACTATCCTCACTATTTAGCCGATTATCTCCCATCACAAAGTAATGCTTATCAGGAACTACATATGGAAACTGAACTAGCTGTGGATACGTAACTCCAATTTCTCGTACATACTCCATTTCATTTTTAACTTCGCCATTTACATATACAAAACCATTCATTAGTTCAACTGTATCTCCACCAGTAGCAATAACTCTCTTTACCATATTAACTCCATCTTGCTCAAATACCACAATATCATTCACCTGGGGGTCTCTAACATAAAATGGTAGATAATTTATAATCATATGGTCTCCTATATTAATTGTGGGAATCATAGAACCCGTAGGTACTTCAGTATGAGCAATAATAAACTTTGATATAAAACACAGCGTCACTAAAATGGTAATTAGTAAATCCCTAATAAAGTCTAGAACATCTTTAAAACTAATCAATACTTTATTCATCTAAAATTCTCCTTTTTATTTAGGTATTTCTAACGTTAGTTTACCTAATTTGGAGCTTCTAAATTCATCAATAATAATTTTTGCTGTACGGTTTTCATCAATTTCACCTTTAGTAGCTAATAGCCCTCTGTTCTTACCAATTTGTAGCAATATATCATAATCAGTCATCTCATTTATGTTATCTAGCTTATATCGATTGACTAACGCCTCTTCAAAAAAATCACGCGAATGAGCAATAAAGTTTAAAGCCAATTCTCTAGTATCTAATATAGCATCGTTAATAGACCCTAGATACGCAAGTTTAATAGCTACTGCCTGGTCCTCAAACTTAGGCCACAGAATACCGGGCATATCAAGAAGCTCAAACCCTCTTTTAATTTTAACCCACTGCTTACCCTTTGTAACCCCCGGCTTATCGCCAGTCTTAGTGCTACCCTTGCCCACTAATGAATTAATAAATGTAGATTTACCCACATTAGGTATCCCTACAATCATAGCGCGAATTGGTCGGTAAATCCGACCGCGCGCCTTATCCTTTTCAATCCGTTCTTTAAGCATATCTTCAGCAACCTTAATAACCTCTTTTATCCCTTTACCAGATGTGGATGTTACAGGAACGACTTTTACATTTGTACTAGTATACCATTTTACCCATTTATCCGTAATTTGTGGGTCTGCTAAATCAGCCTTATTTAGTAATATAATCCTCATTTTATTATGTGCAAATTTATCAATGTCAGGATTTTTAGTGCTAAACGGCGCTCTAGCATCCACTAACTCAATAACTATGTCCACTAGTTTTATATTTTCTTCTATCAGTCTTTTTGTCTTGGTCATATGACCAGGATACCATTGTATATTCATATTTTCTCCATTCTTAAAGTACAGCTAGTTAATAAATTAAAAGGCAGGGCAAACCCCTAGACCTAAAGTCTTCCATTTAGGGGGACTTTTATATTAAACTAACCTCTCCTAAAGTACTATTTTACCTAAAATATCTTCTAGGCAAATTACACCAATTAATTGGTATCTACTATCAATACTACTATCTACATTATCGCCTACTACAAAATATCTCCCTTCGGGAACAGTGAATGGGTATTGTATATCACCACTATCCATCCTAGCAAATGCTACTTCATTCACATAGAGCATTCCGTCTATGTAATCAACTACATCACCTTCAACTGCAATAATCCGTTTGACGATTTTTACTTCCACTGTATCTACGGCAAAGCCCACAATGTCATTTACTTGTGGTTCATTAAATTTATAATACACTTTATTAATAAGTATCGTCTGACCATCTGTTAAGGTCGGTTCCATAGAATGACCTCTAACCTGTAAATTTTGAAGAACAAACTGTGTAAATAAAACAGTAGCAATAAACGCTATTGTCACATCTTTAGCAAAACGCATTAGTTGTTTTAACAGATTTTTATTCATATATTCCTCGCCTTTACAAAAGCCTATTTGTGATACGAAAAAAGGGACTATAACAGTCCCTTATCTTACTAATTCTTTAACCTTAGCGCGTTTACCAACACGCCCACGCAAGTAATTAAGTTTAGCACGTCTTACTTTACCACGACGAATAACCTCAATCCTTTCGACATTAGGTGAATGAAGCGCCCAAGTTTTTTCAACTCCGACTCCATAGGACATTCTTCTAACCGTAAATGTTTCACGAACTCCTCCGTTTTGTCTTTTAAGAACTACCCCTTCAAACATTTGCACACGTTCTCTTTGGCCTTCTTTAATCTTTGCGTAAACTCGAACAGAATCTCCAACATTAAATTTTGGTACTTCTGCTTTTAGCTGCTCGTTTTCAATTGCACTTATAATTGCATTTTTCATGTTAAATCTCCTTTATGCTAGGATGTTCATAATTTCTACTAGCGGACCATCCGGCTTCCATATTAAATCCATTTTTATCGTTCCATTAATCACTATATCATAAATAATTACAATGTGCAACGCCCAAACCTATTATATATTATTATAACCTACACTTTGTAAAAATTTTCTGTCTTCCACAGATAATTGCACTTGCTCTAATAAATCAGGTCGTTTTTTATAAGTATTTTCTAATGAATTTTGTCTACGATATTTTTCAATATTTTTATGATGCCCTGATAACAATACTTCAGGCACTTCTTTACCTTCAAATACCGCTGGACGCGTATAATGGTAGTACTCTAATAATCCATCACAAAAACTTTCTTCCTGAAAAGACTCCTGTTTACCTAATACATTGGGCAGCAACCTAACTATACTATCCGTAATTACTAGTGCCGCCAGCTCTCCGCCTGTAAGTACAAAATCTCCAATAGAAACTTCATCTGTAACAATATCTTCAATTACTCTCTGGTCTATACCCTCGTAATGTCCACATAAAATTACAATCTCTTCTTCTTTAGCAAATTCGTCAGCCATTGCTTGCTTCCACGGCTTTCCATGTGGAGTCATATACATAACACGCTTTTTAGTGTTAGGCGAACTCTCGCAAATCGCTTCATAGCACCATTTTACTGGCCCTGGCTTCATAAGCATCCCTGCACCACCACCATAAGGATAGTCATCAACTTGCTTATGCTTATTATTAGAATAATCTCTTATATTAACAGCCCTAATCTCAACTTGCGAAGCCTCAATAGCTCGTCCCATTATACTATGGCTAACTGCTTGCTCTATCATCTGTGGAAATAATGTCATAATTGTAATTCTCATTATTCTAATAGACCTTCTAACAGTCTAACTACCATAACATTCTTTTCAATATCTACATTAATAATACATTGCTTTATAGCCGGAATTAGTAAATCTTTTGTACGCTCATCTGATTTTACTACATATACGTCATTTGCAGCGCTAAATAAAATATCATCTAATACCCCTAATTCCTCTCCTTCTTCTGTAACAACATTTAATCCGTATAAATCACTAATATAATATTCATCTTCTTTAAGTGGCGAGCTATCAGTCCTTTTAATCTTAAGTATAGAGCCTTTTAAATGCTCTGCACTATCTATATCATCAATACCTTTTAACTTTACTAGTACAAAAGTTTTATGCAATCTAGCTGCCTCTATTTCATACTCTTTAATCTCGTTATTCTCTACAAATATAGTTTTAAGTTGCTTAAATCTACTCATATCATCAGTTGTAGGCAATACTCTAAGCTCCCCTTTAATACCATGAGTATTAACAACTTTTCCTATTGAAAACATTTCTACCATAATTCACCTCACCACAAAAACTTTTATATTTAGAACTTTTAGATTTAGAAAAAGTAGGTTAACCGTTAGGGCTAACCTACTCCATAATCTCAAGCACATACTTTTTAACAGAAGCCTGACTTGCTGATTTAATAATACTTCGAATCGCCTTAGCAACACGACCTTGTTTGCCGATGACTTTCCCCATATCTTCTGGCGCAACCTGCAACTCTAAGATAATGGCGCGTTCCTCTTCCCTCTCAGTAATTTCAACCTTATCAGGAAAATCAACTAGCTCTTTAGCTATCGTCTCGACTAATTGTTTCATACATTAATCCCAGATTTTTTAATCAAACTTCTCACTGTACTAGTAGGTTGAGCACCATTAGATAACCATTTCTCAACCGCTTCTTTATTGATGCTTAACTCGTTTGGTTCGCTACAAGGATTAAAGTAACCTATTTCTTCAATAAAACGTCCATCTCTAGGAGAACGTGAATCTGCTACTACAATTCTGTAAAAAGGAGCTTTCTTTGCACCCATTCTTTTTAAACGTATTTTAACTGCCATTATATTTTCACCTCATTATTTTTTTCTAGCTTGCGTTTCAACCAAAAGGTAATTTAAACTTACTGCTTTTCTTACCTTTCATCATCCCTGAAAACTGCTTCATCATACCTCTCATCTGTTCAAATTGCTTAATAAGGCGATTAACCTCCGCAATATCGCAGCCACTACCCTTAGCAATACGCTTCTTTCTTGACATATTTATAACATTAGGGTTTAGGCGTTCCTCTTTTGTCATAGATAATATAATAGCCTCAATTCGCGCTAACTGCTTATCATCAACCTCAATATCACCAAGCTTAGCTTTATTCATCCCCGGAATCATATTTAATATGTCTCCAATAGGCCCCATACTCTTAACTTGCTGCATTTGGTCTAGAAAATCATCAAAATTAAATTCGGCCTTACGCATTTTAGCTTCTAACTCTCGCGCCTTATCCTCATCTATATTCTGCTGCGCCTTTTCAATTAAACCTAATATATCTCCCATCCCTAAAATTCGCGAAGCCATTCTATCCGGATGGAACGGCTCAAGCTCTGATAACTTCTCACCCATACCAACATACTTAATAGGCTTATTCGTTACAGCCTTAACTGATAGAGCTGCCCCACCTCTATTATCACCATCAAGCTTAGTCATAATAACTCCGTCAATACCCAGTGCATTATTAAACGATTCAGCTACATTCACTGCATCCTGCCCTGTCATTGCATCAACTACAAGTAAGATTTCCTGCGGTTTCACTTCTTTTTTAATAAACTTTAACTCATCCATCAGGGTTTCATCAATGTGAAGCCTACCCGCTGTATCAATCAACACTACATCATGATTATTTTGCTTTGCGTATTCCATACCTGCTTTAGCAATCTCCACAGGATTTACCTTTGTACCCATGTCAAATACCGGTACATGCACTTGTGAACCAACCTTCTTAAGCTGGTCTACTGCAGCAGGTCTATAAACATCACAGGCCACAAGCAGAGGTCTCTTACCTTGCGACTTGATTAAATTAGCAAGCTTACCAGTAGTTGTAGTCTTACCAGCACCTTGTAGTCCTACCATTAATATAGGGGTAATTCCTTTTGTTGCAAATACAATTTTACTTTGCGTTGAACCCATCAAATTAATAAGCTCGTCATTAACAATCTTAATAACCTGTTGGCCTGGAGTCAAACTTTGTAATACTTCCTCTCCCACAGCTCGCGTTTCAATTGTTTTAATAAAGTCTTTCACTACCTTAAAGTTTACATCAGCCTCGAGTAAAGCCAGTTTAACTTCACGAAGAGCAACCTTTACATCCTTATCCGTCAACTTTCCTTTACTTTTTAGCTGTTTAAACACATCTTGCAATTTGGTTGATAATTGGTCAAATGCCATGCCACTTCCTCCTCTTAATAGATTAATTCTAGTCTAATCTTACTTAGCTAGACTAGATTATATTCTAAACTTCACTTCTTAATTTAATAATCAAATCTCTAATTGCTACTACCTCTTCATTACTAGAATTAGCAGTAGCTGCTTGAAGTTGTGCAAGTATAGAGTCCTGCTTTTTAAACTTGTCCCACAGCTGTAACTTGCTTTCATAATCCACTAATTTAAGCTCCGCTTTTTTAATAGTGTCAAACACACTTTGCCGACTAATATTATAAGTAGACGCAAGCTCACTTAGGGACAAATCCTCAAAATAGTATCCCGCAACTAAATCTCTTTGCTTTTGAGTAAGAAGTGTTTGATAGAAATCATATAAGAAGCTGACCTCTAAAAATTTTTGCATAGCTCACCTCTGTCAACCTTTTTCACTTTACAGATAAATTATAATTACACAATCATATTTTGTCAACCCTAATTTGACATTTTTTTTTAATTATCTGTATTTGCAAATAATGCCTTTGCAAAACTTTCAGCATCAAACACTTGTAAATCCTCGATAGCTTCACCCACACCGACATATTTTACAGGTACATTTAAACTAGAGCAAATTCCTACCACTGCCCCACCTTTTGCAGTGCCATCAAGCTTTGTAAGAATAATTCCATCTACCTTAGCCACTTCTTTAAATATTTTTACTTGTGATATAGCATTTTGCCCAGTAGTTGCATCTAAAACTATAAGCACCTCTTTATTTGCCTCGGGGTACTCTTTTTCTATAATTCTTGATATCTTCTCTAATTCTTTCATTAAATTAACTTTATTTTGCAATCGTCCTGCTGTGTCACATATTAAAACATCAGCTTTTCTAGCCTTTGCTGCCTGAATTGCATCATAAACTACTGATGCGGGGTCCGACCCTTCAGAATTTTTTATTAAATCTACTCCTGCTCTGTTCGTCCAAATTTGTAATTGCTCTATAGCAGCAGCTCTAAATGTGTCCGCAGCAGCAACTAATACTTTTTTCCCATCTTGATTTAATTGGTGTGATATTTTTCCTATACTAGTAGTTTGCCCTACACCATTTA
>MDJM01000079.1 GCA_001994995.1 Candidatus Parepulonipiscium sp. PG-Nuni2H_MBin01
ATAACTAAGTGGACTACGCACCACCAGCTTAGTTACACTATCAATATACGATTGCACTATAGTTTCTGTGTCAAAAGGTGTGTCTAATGTACTAATAGCAGTTTTAGTAAATATTAAACTTCCCATATTGCGAGAGTTAAAATTAATATCTTGATAAGCAGCGCGCACAGTAACTAATATAAAGATAGTCAGTAAAAGATGAAACGCAAAAACTGTTTGTCCATATTCTTTAAACATTGCATTACCTCCATTTAAGTTATAATATAATTGTATACGTCAGTATAATTAAATATACCTAATTGTTGTGCATGCAAAAAAAGAGAGCCAATAGCTCTCTAACAATTTAATATCTATATTTATTTATATCATCAATTGTAACTCCAGGATGCACCGCTATGTTTATAGCATTAGCTATCACATTGCCTAAATACGTAATCACTTCATCTATATCTTTAGGCGTTACAAATAAGTTACCAATAGTCGGTGAAATCACTTCCTTAATTAAGGTATACTTTTCCTGCTGACCAAGCCCTTTTAGCATAGAATAAAACTCAGGATTATTTGCCTCCTCTAGCATACTATCAATAAGTCTATCCATAGTATCATTTATAAGAGTAGCAGCATCAACCACTGTAGGAACACCAATTGCAATAACTGGACAACCCATGCTTTCCTTATCTAGCTTTTTACGCTTATTCCCAATGCCTGCGCCAGGCGAAATGCCAGTGTTACTAATTTGAATGGTAGAATTTATCCGAGTGGCACTTCTTGCTCCTAATGCATCAATTGCAATAATGCAATCAGGTTTTATATGTTGCACAACTCCTTTTATAATTTCGCTCGTCTCAATGCCAGTAAGCCCCATAACGCCAGGAGCTAAGCTGCTTAAATGACAAACCGAATCATCAATTGCCTCAGGAACAAACTCAGCGAGGTGGCGAGTTACAATAACTTTATCAGTAACATATGGCCCTAAAGTATCAGGAGTTGCTTGTCTATTACCTAAACCGACTATTAACACTTTTAACGTACCTTCATGAGTGGGCAGCAAACCTTTAATACAATCAGCCAACTCCTCAATAATTTGCTTATGAACCTCAGGCTCATTTTCTTTTAAATGCTCCGACTCAATAGTTATATAATGGCCAATAGGTTTACCCATTATATTTTTACCAGCGTCATCTAAAACTTCAATATGCGTTTTTTTATAATTCTCAAATCTATCAACTTGCACATCAACGCCTTCAAGCTGATAATCGTCTGCAAGTTCACCTTTTAAAACTGCACCCATTTCTATTGCTAAATCGGTTCTTGGCGTAAATTTCTCTTCCATGATTCCACCTCATTTTTTCCACATTAATTTTTGTTGGCCTTTAATAAGTAGTGCTCATTTAATAGCTTTTCCACATTATTTTGTATATATACATTGACTTTATATTCTAGATAAAGTATAATTGACATGCTTTATACCGTTTATATTTCCCCAAAAACCGTGTCTAAAAATATAATAGGTATCAGTTATGAATACGAATGGAGGCTTCACATAGATGGCAAATATTAAATCAGCAAAAAAACGTATTAAGGTTATTGAGACTAAAACAGCACGTAACCGTTCAATTCGTTCTAAGGTAAAAACTTACTCTAAAAAGGTTGTTGGCGCAGTTAATAAAGGTGATGTAGCTTTAGCTAAAACTCACCTTGAACAAGCGTATAAAGTGATTGACCAAGCAACTGCTAAAGGTGTTTATCACAAAAACACAGCTGGACGTAAAAAATCAACTTTAGCTCGTTTAGTTAATAAAGTAGCATAGTATAAGAAAAAACCGCTCTATATTGAGTGGTTTTTTTTTAGTTCACAAATTAGCATTGTCTAAGTACTTATTTTATAATATAATTCTGGCAAGAGATTATCTCTTAAACAAATTTAGTCAAATAGGGAGCGTAATTATGAGAAAAATTGATATTGGAAATGTAGGTTTAATGTGCTCAGAAATTTCTCTTGGTTGCATGAGAATGGCGGGGCATACAACTGCTGAAATAGCACAATTAGTAGATACAGCGATTAACTGTGGCATTAACTTTTTTGACCATGCAGATATTTATGGCAGAGCTGTAGGGCCAGGTGAATCAGAAAGAATTTTCGCACAGGCGGTTAAAGAGCTAGGCATTAAAAGAGACGCTTTAGTGTTGCAATCTAAATGTGGCATTGTTCCTGGTGTTATGTACGACTTTTCTAAGGAACATATTTTAACTAGCGTTGAGAGCAGCCTAAAAAGGTTAAACACTGACTATCTGGATATTTTGTTATTGCATAGACCAGATACGTTAATGGATATTGATGAGGTGGCAGAAGCATTTAAAACGCTTTACGATACACAAAAGGTTCGTTATTTTGGCGTAAGCAATCATAATGCGCTACAAATGCAGTTAGTGGCACAAGCAGTTCCTGGTAAAATTGTTGCTAATCAATTGCAACTTAGTTTGACTAATACTTCTATGATTGATTGTGGGTTGAATGTCAATAGGACTGAGGATGCGGCGATTAATCGTGATGATAGTATACTGGAGTATTGCCGATTAAACAAAATAACTATTCAGGCATGGTCACCGTTCCAAAGTTCTAAAATTAAAGGCGTATTTTTAAATCATGCTAAGTATCCAAAGCTTAATAAGGAAATAAATGAACTTGCGCAACAAAAAGGCGTGACTGACACAGCTATTGCAGTCGCATGGATATTACGTCATCCGGCAAACATTCAAGTTATTGTTGGTACTACTAATAAAGAGCGATTAGCACAGATGACTAAGGCTACTAATACGATGTTAACTAGAGAAGAGTGGTATAAGTTATATTGCGCAGCAGGTAACGTATTACCATAAGATTTGGGCAATAAGATTAGCGTAATAAGATTAGCATAATAAGATTAGTGAAAAAAGGTTTATGCCATTGCGGTATAGACCTTTTTTCTACATGTGAATTAGAACAAGTTATGTTGCCTCCAATGTGTTTCCGTCAGCGCTCTTAAAACAAGTTGCATCGTTACTCTGTCAGTCGTATTATAGTTATTTATATTAAGTGGAGGTGAGTAACAAAATAAATTTATATCCGCCACTTTCTTTAAAGGATTGTCAGATAAATGAGTTAAAGACACAACTATACCACCGCGCGCTTTAGCTAGCACGCAGGCATCTAATAAAACTTGTTTATCTCCCGTTAAACTTATTATAAATAAAACATCGTTATCACCAAATCGTTCTGTATGATACGCCAAATCATGTCTGTATTTATAAAACATAATTTTTCTATCGACTAAAGTAACTTCTTTCACTGTGGATTCTACTATAGGAACGTTATCTCCTTCAGTATACACAATAGTTTGTTTGGATTTTGTAATTAAAGTTGACACTTTAGCTAGCAGAGTATAATCTAATAGTTTCAACGTCTTATTAATGTTTACATGCAGTCCTGCTTTGTTAATCTCATATTCAATGTAATCATCAGTAGATAGTTCTTCTTTTAATGCATTTTTTAAATGCGAAAAGCCGTCATAACCCATTTTTTTAGATAATCTAACTATTGTATTTGGCACTGTAAAGAATTTGTCGGCTAAAGTTTTAATTGATATTTTAGTAATTTCGGGTTTGTTCTTTTCTATATAACACACTATTAGGTCTTCTGTATCACTAAATTTATATTCATGTTTTATCACCCTATCTTCAAATTTCATAAATTCATCTCCTTTTTTTGATAATACTTAAGCATCCAATATTTGGGACCACAGGCCCCTGTACCCCCTTGATTTATTTTTTTTGATATGAAAATAATATAGCGCGTATATATGTTATTTCCAAGGCGTTTAATTGTTTTTTCTATGTATATAATACTAATCCATTAACAGCAAAGGTGTTGGACAAACAAAAAGTGTACTACTACACAAATAAATCAAAAATATAAAAATCTTTTTGTAAAAATACCTGTTTTAAAGATTTTTCTTAGCCACATGCTATACTAAATCCATCAACACAATTAAATATATAAGCAACATCTTATGGACATAATGTATAAATAAGGAGGGGATATTTTAAAACTTATTAGGCATTTTATTATATATTATAAAAGTAGGAGGGAATAGCTATGGATAGAGAAAAAATTATGAAAAATTTCCAACAATTTGGAAAAAGTTTATTATTACCAATTACGTTACTCGCAGCGGTAGGTATTATCGTAGGTCTTACGGCATCTCTTAATAGAGAAGCTGTAGCTAACTTATTACCGTTTATGGCAAACGAGCATGTTAGTTATGTTTTGCTTTCCATAAGAACGTTAAGTTTATGGATTTTTGACCTAATTCCTGTATTATTCGCTATATCAATTGCTTTTGGTATGGCAAAAAAAGAGCCGGGGGTTGCGGCTTTATCAGGTTTTATTACTTATTACACTATGTTAGCATCTGCTAAAGTTATGGTTTCATCGGGGTACATTGATTACCCATTGGACGCTTTAGCTAATGTGCTTGGTATTACTGACACGATTAACCTAGGTGCTTTTGGAGGTATTATAGCTGGTCTTTTAGCTATGAAGCTTCATAACAAATATGTGGAGCTTAAGTTACCAACTGCAATTGCATTTTTCGGTGGTAAACGTTCAGTTGCTATTATGTGTATTTTATATTCTGTGTTGCTTGGCCAAGTTTTACCATTTATTTGGTATCCTGTAAGCCAAGGTATTAATGCAATAGGTCTTGGTATTGCTGGAATGGGTTATGTAGGTTCTTTCTTATATGGCTTTATAGAAAATTTATTAGTACCAACAGGCCTTCATCATATATTAATTTCAATTTTTAGAACGACTGAAGTTGGTGGTGTTTTAACTATTGATGGCGTTCAATATGTAGGCGCATGGAATGCTTTCTTTGCTGGATTTGGTGAAATCCCAATGAGCGAGCTTGGTGAGTTTACTAGGTATTTAGCGCAAGGTCGTATTCCTGTATTTATGTTTGGTTTCCCAGCAGCAGCTCTTGCTATGTATACAACAGCTACTGCTAAAAAGAAAGAAGCTTTAAAACCTTTGCTCTCAGCAGGTTTCTTAGCTATATTTATTACTGGTATTCAAGAACCTTTATTGTTCTTATTCTTATTCTGTGCACCAGCTCTTTACGTATTTAATGCATTTATGTGTGGTGTTTCATTACTTCTTATGGATATGCTTGGGGTTGTTATCGGTAATACGCAAGGTGGGTTTATCGACTTAATTGTTTATGGTGTTATGGCTCCAGGTTCAAATTGGATTTATGCGGTTATAGTCGGAATTGGTTTCTTTGTAGTTTACTATTTTGTATTTAGATGGTATATCTTAAAATTCAAAGTTGTTATTGCACCTGGTGTTGGTGATGAAGTTGAAGGTGAAGAAGAGCAAGGTGAAAAAGTTGTTATGACTGCTGATGAGCAAGTTACTAATATTATTAAAGGTCTTGGTGGCCCAGATAATATTGATGATGCTTATAACTGCTTTACAAGACTACGTGTAGATATTAAGTCTATTAATGATATTGATGAAAAATTATTGATTGCAACAGGAGCTGTAAGTATTAATAAAGTTAGCGACACACACATTCAAGTAATTTACGGACCTAAAGTTGATACTATTTGTACTGCGGTTAATGATGCATTAAGTACCATGAGGTAGGTGATTTTTATGAAAAAGCTGTTAGCATCTGATTATGATGGTACGTTTTTTAACGGCGATGTAGAGCAAGTAAAACGTAATATTAAAGCTATCCAGCAGTGGAAAGATGCAGGTAATATATTTTGTTTTGCAACTGGTAGAGATGTTGTTAATATGAAATATGAACAAGACAGATTTGGAGTAAGTTATGATTTTTTAGTTGCGGTTAATGGAGCTTACGTTGTAGATGATAAACGTAACGTTCTTTATAAGCGCCTTATTGACAATAAAGTAGCTACTGCTATTGTTGATATGCTTAGAAAAGATAGTGATGGACAATTATTAGTTCAGAATGGTATAGATGGTGCATATATTGTTAATTATAAGGATGAGGATGAATACGTTCAGCATTTATACCATAAAGTAAGACAGTTGTATTTACAAACTCCAGAAGAAGCACTTCAAGGTGAAGTTGTGTCTGTAGGATGTCGAGCTGATAGGTTTAAAGTTGCTAAACGCCTCAATGCGCTGGTTAATTCCACTTATGGCGATTTAGTCAGTTCTTATAATAACCTTACGTATGTTAATGTTGTTCCAAAAAATATTTCAAAAGCAACTGGGGTAGATGTGGTAGCTAAGCATTGCGGTATTGATGCTAGCAACGTCTACACTATTGGTGATGATAGAAATGACATTGATATGATTGACAGATATTATAGCGCAGCAATGGATTTAGGAGTCGAAGATGTGAAGCAGTATTCTAATATAGTAGTTGACACTGTAGAAGAATACGTTTGGCACATACTAAATAAGTAGTATAGGTATAAGTTGAGTGCTTAAACGTAAATAATATTATGACCTATCGGAAATAAAAGGAGATGACAAAATGTTTTTTAAGAAAAAGAATATATACGCAGTAGCAAATGGTACAGTTATAGACATTACCACAGTTAATGACCCAGTTTTTTCAAGCAAAGCTTTAGGCGATGGTGTTGCAGTAATTCCTGCCGATGGTAAGGTTAGTGCACCTATGGAAGGTGAAATCACTATGCTGTTCCCAACTAACCATGCGTTTAGCGTAATTAACAAAGACGGTATTGAAGTACTAGTTCACATTGGTATAGATACAGTTCAGTTAGAAGGAAAAGGTTTTAAGGCTGTGGCACAAGTTGGGGATAAGGTTAAACCTGGTACTCCAGTTATCGAGGTAGATTTAGATGTGTTAAAAGCAGAGAATATCGATACTACCATTTTAATGATTGTAAGTGATGTTAATGGTAAAGAGATTAAAACTCTTGCAACTACCGCAGGACAAAAAGCTGTTTCAGGGAAAACTGAAGTTATTTCCTATTAATATGATGTATGAATAAAAATTTTTAATAAGGCAGGTGGTTCGCTCCGTCTGCCTTAATTTTTGGAGGCTAATTTTATGAAAAAAGTTCATGTAGTACCACATATGCATTGGGATAGAGAATGGTATTTTTCAACAGAGGAATCTAGAATTTTGCTTGTCAACAACATGAGTGAAATAATGGATAGGTTAGAAAATGACCCAGATTATTTATATTATGTAATGGATGGTCAAACAGCTATTTTAGAAGACTATTTTGCAGTTAAGCCAGAAGCTAGAGATAGAGTTAAAAAATTAGTGCAAGCTGGCAAGCTGATTATCGGCCCTTGGTATACTCAAACAGATGAGATGGTTGTTGGTGCTGAGTCTATAGTGCGTAATTTACTATACGGCTTACAAGACTGCGAGCAGTTTGGCGAACCTATGATGATTGGTTATTTACCAGACTCGTTTGGGCAATCAGCGCAGTTACCACAAATTTTAAATGGCTTTGATATTAATCGCTGTATATTCTGGCGCGGTGTTTCAGAAAGAAAAGGTACAAATAAAACGGAATTTTATTGGACAGCTGATGATGGCTCTAAAGTGTTAGTGCAACTGTTTCCGCTAGGTTACGCTATAGGAAAATATTTGCCTGAGGATTTGGATGCGCTTAAAAAGAGAATGGATAAATATTTACCTGTTTTAGATAAAGGCGCTACAACAGAACATATTATTTTGCCAAATGGACATGACCAAATGCCAATTCAACAAAATATTTTTACTATTATGGATAAGTTAAAAGAATTGTATCCTGACCGTGATTTCTTTATGAGTCGTTATGAAAATATCTTTGAGCAGTTAGAACAAAATAAAAATTTGGATACGATTTCAGGTGAGTTTTTAGATGGTAAATATATGAGAGTTCATAGAAGTATCTTCTCAACTCGTATGGATATTAAAGCTCTTAACACTAAACTTGAAAATATGATGACTAATATATTAGAACCTCTAGCTAGCATTGCATACTCTCTAGGATTTGAATATCACCATGGGCTAATTGAGCTTATTTGGAAAGAGATGATGAAAAACCATGCGCATGATAGCATTGGCTGCTGCTGTTCTGATAAAGTTCATGCTGAAGTTTTAAATAGGTTTATTTTATGCGAAGAAAAAGCCGAGCAGTTAATTAAGTTTTATATGCGAAAAATCGTTGATAATATGGATACTCAGTCAGCTGATGATAGGCTTACGTTTTTTAACTTAAAGCCATATATAACAGAAGAAGTAGTTACTACAAGTGTTATTTCTAAATTAAAAGGATTTAAAATTATAGATGAGAACGGTGTGGAATTAGAGTTTGACTTACTTCACAAAGAAGAAATTGACCCAGGCTTAATTGATAGACAAATCGTGCATTACGGAAATTATGACCCATTTATGGTATATAAAATTCAGTTTAAAGTACAAGTGCCTGCTATGGGTTATAAAAATTATTTTATACAACAAGACGAAGTGGCGCTTGAGATTACACAAGCAAGCGAAGTTAACGAAGTAGATACTCCGTATTATAACATTACAGTAAACAAAAACGGAACGTTAAATGTGACTGATAAACAGCTTGGCAAAACGTTTAAAAACGTGCTTCTTATTGAAGATGGGGCAGATGACGGAGATGAATATGACTTCTCACCATTGCCAAATGAAACGTTAATTTATAACAATGATGTTACAGCAGAAGTTTCTATTACTCAAAATAAGTATTTAGCAAAAATTCATGTGCATTATGAGCTAGCAGTACCAAGCGATTTAGATAGTAGAAAAGCTGGTAAGCGCGATGGAAAAATTGAAGTATGTTATGAAGTTAAAATTCCTATGAACAAAGCTATTTTGGATGTAGAAATTGAAGTGGAAAACTTAGCTAAAGACCATAGAGTTAGAGCTATAATTCCAACAGACATTGCAGCTAAGTTTTCTGTCTCAGACAACCAATTTGGGCATATTAAAAGAGACGTTTATGATACAGCTATGGACGTGTGGGAAAAAGAAGGATGGGACGAAAGACCAGATTCTATTTATCCAATGTTAAGCTATGTAGGAATTAGCGATGAAAGCCATGGCGTTGCTGTACTTACAGCAGGTACAAGAGAGTTTGAGATTGTAGGATATGACTATGATTCGATTGCAATTACGCTATTTAGAAGTGTTGGGTTTTTAGGGAAAGAAGAAATGGTGCGTAGACCAGGGCGACCTTCTGGAATTAAACTTGCTACTCCAGATTCGCAGATGCTAGGGGCGGTTAATTTACACTTTGCTATTGTAACTCATAAGCAATGTACAATTAAAGCTAACGTTGCAAAAATGGCTAAAGACTATTTAACCCCAATACAAGTGTATAATAAAATTCCGTACAATGCTATGAAGTTAAATGATGAGACTATCGATACACCACTTGACTATAGCTTGCTTACAGTTGCTAACCCAGATACTATATTAAGCGTGCTTAAGAAAGCGCAGAAAGAAGATGCATTAGTAGTAAGAGCGTTTAATCCAACCGCGGATGCAAAAACTTTAGAAGTAGACTTATCTGTTCCAGTAACTAAAGTGACGGAAACTAACTTAAACGAAAATGATAAATGCACACTTGATAAACCAGCGGTTGATATTAACACTAACCAAGTTAAAACAATTAAAATTTCTATATAATATTTATTGACTAAGTCGCCTAGACTTAGTCGGTTACCGAGAGTATATTTATGCGTAAGTATATTCTCGGTAGCCGTTAGGGTTAGGTCGTTTACCTCTCTTAACGACTTAAGGCTACAAATAGCTAAAAGATGATGATTTAGCCTAATGCAAATTAGGCTAACTTTTTTTATTCTTTTATTTTTATATAAGTAAATGACGGAGGAAATATTATGATAAAATTAGAACCAGCATATAAAGACTATATTTGGGGCGGTGTTAAGTTAAAAACTAACTTTTCCAAACGTAGCGATTTAGATATAGTAGCAGAAAGTTGGGAACTTTCAACACACCCAGATGGCCAGAGCATTGTAGCTAATGGGGAATTTGCCGGAAAGTCCCTTAGCGAATATATAAAAGCAAATGGAACAAGTGTGCTTGGCACAAGCTGTCACGACGACATTCCTATTTTAATAAAATTGATTGATGCAAAAGGCAGTTTATCTATTCAGGTACATCCTGATGATGAATACGCTTTGGCCAATGAAAGCGACTTTGGTAAAACTGAAATGTGGTATATTTTAGAGGCAGAGCCAGGCGCTCAGCTTGTTTATGGGTTTAATAAAGATTTAACTCAACAAGAGTTTAAACAGCATAT